>JAABTD010000386.1 GCA_011390065.1 Desulfobacteraceae bacterium | reverse complement strand
GACGCTCTTCCGATCTCCCAGCAGGGCGGCGGTGAGCAGGAAAAAGACAAAGGGGAGCACATTGTTGATGGCCGGAAAGCTGGGCGGCGAATAGGTCATTCCCATGGAAAAGAGGGCCAGCAGACCCACCAGGGCGGTCACCACTATGAGGCCGCGATAGGTTTTATCGCGCATCAAAACGATCCCCAACGCGACCAGCCCCAAAAACACGCCGGTGGTCAGGGCTTCGCGGCTCAACCAAGCCGATCCCAGATGCACGATGGCCCGCGCCATGCCGGCGGGGTGCCCCAGATGGAAGACCGAGGCGATCATGCCGATCAGCAGGACACAACCAGCCACCAGCCACTCGGCACGGATTTTTGTGGGTTGGGCCTGGGGCCCGGGCCCGGCGAAGGACCGCACGGCGCTGACGGCCACCATCCCCACCGAGAGCTGGCTCAAAACGGTAAACAAAACCAACGGGGTTTCATAGCTGCTCATATGCCTTCCCTCCTCACCACCAGGGGTTGTTTGGGTAAACGGAACCGCACCGACGGATTCAGGGCCGGGAATTTCGGAAACCCCGGCGCATATTGGACGAGTCCCGGCGCATCGAATTTGTCCAGGTCCACCATCTGGATGGCGTCCACCGGGCAGGACAGGACGCAGGCCGGCGACAGGCCCGCGTCGACGCGCTGCCAGCAGAAGCTGCACTTTTCGGCCTTTTTCAGCGCGGGGTTGTACTGCGGCGCCCCGTAGGGGCACGAGCGGATGCAGTTCCCGCAGCCGATGCACTTCTCCTGCTCATGGACGACGATGCCGTCCTGGTCGCGCTTGTAGTAGGCCTTGACGGGACAGACGTTGAGGCAGGTGGGGTTTTCGCAGTGGTTGCAGGCCAGGGAATAAAAAGCCCGCTCCCGGTGCGGATAGATCGCCTCCGACAGGGGATAGACCTTGCGCCAGACCACCCCCTTTTCCTGGTGGTACTGATTCTTGCAGGCCATGGCGCAGGTGAAGCAGCCCATGCACCGGTCGGAATCGACGTAGAATGCGAGTTGTTTTGCCATGAATCCCCTCCTCATGCCCTGGCGACGTCGGCGAACTGATCGTGGATGGCCACGCCGGGCGCGCCGGCTTTATAGGCCCCCATGTCCGCCGAAGTATCGTCCACCAGGTTCTGGCAGTTGTAGTCGTTGTTTTTAAACCAGGCCTCGTACATCATGATGGCGTCGACCGGCACGTTGTCCGTGAGCTTGGCCGCCAGCGTTACATGGCCGGTCCGGTTCGTCACTTTGACCCGGTCCCCGTCCGCGATGTCGCGGGAGCGGGCCGTCCGGGGGTTGATGTAGACGAAGGGCTGCGCGTTGAAATCCTCCATCCAGTCGAGGTTCACGAACTGGGAGTGGAGCCCGAATTGCGTGTGGGGGGTCAGCACCCGCAGCTTGTCGTAGGGCTTGCGGCTCTCCACGTATTTGGGCAGGGCGTTGAAGCCGTGCTCCGCGCACAGGTCGGATTTGAACTCGTACTTCCCCGACGGGGTGCCGAACTCGCCGTCGGCCCAGGAAGCCGACGACGCCATTTTGGCCTTGCGCATCCCCTTTTTCAGATCCTCCCAGGAGTCGAGGCCGAAAAGGTCGTAGATGCCTTTGTTGAACTCCTTGGCGACCCATTCCCGGGTGTCGATCTCCGTGGGAAAGGTGCAGGAACCGGGCTTGAGTTCGTTCATCTTTTTGGAGAGCGCCGCGGCGATTTCGATATTGGACTTGGCCTCGTGGAGCGGTTTCACGGACTGCTCGTTGAGGGAGATCCAGTAGTGCCAGTAGCCGACGTTGACGGTCCACTCCTCGAAGAGGGTCGTCACCGGCAGGACGATGTCGGCCAGCTCCACCGTCTGGTTGAAGAACTGGTCCACCACCACCACCATCTCCATCTGCTTGAAGGCCTCCACCAGCTTGTTGCGGTCGAAATCCTGGCTGAGCGGGTTCTTGCAGGAGACCCAGAGCACCCGCACCGGCGGATCATCGGCCGCCAGCAGCTCCCGGGCCGTTTTGTTGATGTTGAGGGTCCGGTTCGAATAGGAGGGACCGTCTTCGTTTTTGGTGAAGTCGAACTCTCCCTTGGCGGCCGGGCCGAGGTACCCTTTGGCCCCCTCCGGCGGCTGCTGGATCATGGCGTGGTAGTTGAAGCCCCAGGTTTGCAGGTGTCCGTACCGGGCCCCGCCGCCCACCTTGCCGACGTTGCCCGTCATGGCCACCAGCGCATCGATAGCCCGCACCGTGGCCCCGCCGTTGACGTGCCGCTGGAGCCCGTAGCCGATCCAGATGGTGGCCGGTTTGGCGGCGGCGAACGCCTCGGCCGCCCGGACGATGCGCTCGGCCGGCACGCCGGACTTTTCCGCGGCCCATTCCACGGTCACCGATTCGCGGAGATAATCGGCGAATTCTTCGAACCCGATGGAATTTTGTTCGATCCAGGCCGGGTCCGTCAATCCCTTGCCCAGGATGTGACGGGCCATGCCCAGGGCCAGGGCGCCGTCCTCGGAGGTCTTGATCTGCCAGTATTCGTCGGATTTGGCGGCCGTCTGGGTAAAAACGGGGTCGATGCAGAGCACCTTGGCGCCGCGCTGTTTGGCCTCGTAAATGTATTTCATGGTATGGACCGAGCACCAGGCCGGGTTGACGCCCCACAGGATGATGTAGCGGGCGTTGACCATGTCTTCGGGGTCGTTGCACCACATGTTGCCCATGTCGTAGTTCTGGGCGTCGATCCCCGCCGGCCAGCAGGGGGTGCCCACCAGTCGGGTGGTGTAGCCCAGGGAGGAGAACATGCCGTCCACCCCGTAGTTGGTGATCCCGAAGTTGCCGGAATACTTGGACAGGCACAGGCCCAGCAGGGAGCCGTCCTTGTCGTCGATCTCGGTGAGCTTTTCGGCGATGCGCGTCATGGCCTCGTCCCAGGAGATCCGCTTCCAGTTGCCCGATCCCCGGCCCTGCTGGACCATGGGGTATTTGATGCGGTCGGGCGAGTAGAGCCGGCGAACGTAGGAATGCCCCTTGACGCAGAGCCCGCCGTTAGTGAAGGTCGATTCGGGCGCGCCCTCCACGAATTGGGCCACGCCGTCCTTGACGTAGGTCACCAGCCCGCAGGTATCGTAACAGTTCCGGGGGCAGGCGTTCCGGAAGGTGTCGTAGCCGCCTTCGTAGACGATCCCGGCCGCCGAACCCGCCCGGGGCCGCAGCAGACCGCAGGGAAGCGCGGCCGCGACCCCTGCCGCGGTCATCCATTGCATGAACCGCCGCCGGGTCATGGGGCAGTCCATGGCGTTTTCGATGTCGCTCTTTTTCCAT
>JAABTD010000170.1 GCA_011390065.1 Desulfobacteraceae bacterium | reverse complement strand
CGAAGCACTCATTCAGCTTGGCCTCGTAGAACAGATCCTTGGCCTTGCAGATCATCGACTCGGTCCAGTTGGTGGCGTTGGCCTCCGCGAACCACACCGGCGCCGGACCCTTCTCGGTGAACGGACCCCAGTTTTCCGTGGGCGGATTCCAGCTTTTGGTCTGGTACCCGTCGCGACCCCCATCCACCGGCGCTTTCATCTCATGCCATTTGGTGGGTTCGCATTTGTAGTCGCTCATGGAAACTACCTCCTCTTTTCATCAGTCAACTTTTCGGAGCCGCGCCTTTATAACAGCCGGCCCTCCCCATTTCCCAATCCTATTGTCGTCGGCTATCCCCTCCTTTCCCCTGGCGTTAAATACACGCCTGTTTGCAATTATGATGCCGGGGACGAAAATGGATCGAATGGGGCGTCGGGAAGAGCAAATCGAATGGATTGATATATTGTGAATTTAAATATTTATACAGGATCGACAAGAAGCGTCGCCGCCGGGAAACCGCCTTTCCGCGCCGGGGGCGCAGGCGGTGTTTTTGCGGCCCGAACAGAGAAAAACAGGGTTCATCAAGGATTGAAGGGGATTTAAAGGACTGAATTATGTTAAGGATATTAATGGGCAACGATGGTGAGGCAAAAAGGGACAGGCGGCCACAGGGGGGTGCTGTTCAAGCCGGCGCCTTGCCATACGATATTTTGCCTTGCCGACTGGTTTGACATCATTTATGATTTTTCTCTGAACGGCATCACGGTTCAGACAATAAAACGGCATGGAGACAAAATGAGAGGCTTTAATTCCTACGGCCCCGTGGATTGCGAAGCGCATTTTTGCGTGGGGCGCGACGATCTGGTGAACCGATGCGCGGAACAGTTGATCGGCGATCCTGAAAAAGGCGGTCGTTATTTTACGATTTGGGCCCCCCGGCAGACCGGAAAAACATGGCTTGTTCAACAGGTGAAAAAGGAAATCGAAAAACGCAATGGCGACCGGTTTGATGTCGCGATGATGTCCATGCAAGGGGTGATCATGAAACAAGACGATCCCTCTGAAGCGTTCCTTTCACGGATTCCGTTATTGTTTCAAAGATTTTTCAAACAATCGGTTGAAAAACCGGAAGACTGGGAAACCCTGGGCTCGCTTTTTTCAAAAAGCGCCGGATTTTTTGAAAACCCGCTGATTTTATTCATCGATGAATTTGATAAACTGCCGGCTTTGGTGATCGACAATCTGGCGAGCATTTTCAGAGACATTTATCTGGACCGGGACCATTTTTGTCTCCACAGCCTGGCCCTGATCGGCGTCCGCGCGGTCCTGGGCGTGGAAAGCGAGCGGGGCTCGCCTTTCAACATCCAGCGGTCGCTGCATGTGCCCAATTTTAAACCGGATGAAGTGACGGAGCTGTTCCGGCAGTATCAGGAAGAAAGCGGGCAAACGGTGGAACCGGCGGTGGTTCAAAGCGCGTTTGAGGCCACGCGGGGGCAGCCGGGGCTAGTCTGCTGGTTCGGGGAACTGCTGACGGAAAACTACAATCCCGGCAAAGATGATCCCATAAATATGGATGTCTGGAACGAGACGTTCCGGATGGCTTGTGTAAAGGAATGGAACAACACCGTTTTAAATATCGTCAAAAAAGCGAGGGGAGAACACCGGGACCAAATCCTTGAGTTGTTTTCCCGGTCGGACGTCCCGTTTACCATCGATTCGGAATGGCGCAGCTACGCGTATTTGAACGGCATCATCGATTCGGAAACCGTCGAGGATTCCCATGGGAGAAAAACCGAAATCTGCCGGTTCGCCAATCCATTCATCCAACACCGGCTCTACAACGCCTTCATGCTGGATTTGATCGGCGACAAATCGCCCATTCTGGCCCTGGAACCGTTCGACAAGCTGACCGACGTGTTCGACAAGCCGGAAATCGACGTTCCGGCGTTGCTGAAGCGGTACAAGGGATATCTGGCCCGTCTCAAAGCCGCCGGATTGAATCCCTGGAAAGACCAGCCCCGGCGGGCGGACCTGCATTTGCGGGAGGCAGTCGGGCATTTTCACCTCTATTTCTGGCTGCAAAACGCGATTGGAAGACGTTGCATTGTCAGTCCCGAGTTCCCCACGGGAAACGGCCGGGTGGATTTGCATCTGCTTTGCAAAGACAAACAGGCCGTGATTGAAATCAAAAGCTACACGGATCAATTTGAACTGGAGGATTCCCAGGAACAAGCCGCTCGATACGTCAAAAAGTTGAACCTGCCGTCCATAACCCTCGCCGTGTTCGTTCCGGTGGAAGACGAAGCGGTTTTGGAAAAACTGTCCGGTGAAACGTCGATTGGCGGGACGCGGGTGGTGGTTGTGGCGATTGGGTGGGTGTAACGACAAAGGAGGCGCCTCATGAAATTCCCCTACGGCATCAGCGATTTCAAAAAAATTATCACCCAGGGTTATTTTTACTGCGACCGGACCCATCTCATCGCCGAACTTGAAAAAGGGGATTATCTGTTGTTCATCCGGCCCCGGCGGTTCGGCAAAAGCCTGTTGCTGGATTCCAACCTTTCCATGGACGCAAACAAACTGAAATACATCTCCCAAATCCCCGAAGGAAATCAATCCCTGCTGAATCTCATGCGGGAAGACACAAGGTCGTCATAACGGGCCTGGCGGACCGGTTCGGGATTCGGGAGATGCTCACGGACCGGCGCAAGGACCGGACGTTCATGGCCTCGTTTCTGTATTATTGCGGCGTGCTGACCATCAGCGGCCTGACCGGGGCCGGCGAAGTCGCCCTGGCGGTTCCCAACCTGATGATGAAAAGTCTGTATGTGGGAGCGCTACGCCGATCCGACCATGATCATCCGGCCGGATTTGCGCCGCTTTTCAATCCTGGACATCCTGACCGGGTTTGAGGCGGTTGGAAGCGTCTTGAGCATCCCTTGTTCTACATCCCCCATACCACGATCTTCAAACCATTATGATTTTTTTCCCGTTTGAATATCTTTTCATCCCATGATTTCTCGCTCCTGTCAAAAATCACCAGATGCCCCTCTTTGGCGCCGCATTGATCCATGTACCGCCAGGTCTGCTCCAGGCCCTCGTCCATGGTTTTTTCCAGGGATTTGTAAAGGATTTTCAGCTCGATAACCACTTTCTGCGTTTTGTCGCCGTAAAACCACAAAAGCATCAGGTCCGTTCTTTTGGCGCCTAGTCCGTATTCCCGACGCACTCTGCCGCCTGAATTGACGATTCTTTGAAGAAACGCCTGGAGAAGGAGCTGGGGTCCGGCTTCCTTGTATTGAAGACGCTCAACCCAGTGTTCGGAGTGTTCCCGGAAAAAGTCCTGGAAAGCCGCCATGAGCTTTTCCATGTCCAGGGCGCCCGGTTGAGTTGCATACCATTCCGCTTCCTGTGAAATGGTGAGCTGGGCGCTGAACGTCAGTTCTCTTGGAATCACTTCTTTGTAAAGTTGATTGGCGATTCTGAGCTGTTTGTCTTTTTTGACAAGCCCCAGATCCGTCACATACAAAACATCGTCAGGCGGAATGTCTTCCGGGTTTTCCATGCTTGACAAAATCGGCCCCACGACCCTCCGGACCCGTTCTTCTTTGAGTTTGTCCGCAAGTTGGTCAAGATGGGCCAGCAGGCAGGTGGTTTTGCCCGTCTGCCTGGGGGCGTGGAGGACAAAATATTTTTTCTGGTCAATAAGATACAGCAATTCCTCAAGATCGAATCGTTCTAACGGGGGCAGGCAGTAATGATCATCGCGGTTTACCGGCCCGGCCGTGTTGAAAAATTTCATGGTCGCCTCCCTTGTTCAAAGATCGTTTCCGCTTGTTTGGCCGGCGCCGGAATCAGCTCCTGAAATTGGGTTTCCACAGCCTGGTCATCGATATGTCCCTTTGGTCACGAAAACAGCTTATACTTGTGAATCTTCTTGTAGAGGGTCTTGCGATTGATCCCCAGGATTTCCGAAGTCCGGGTCTGGTTCCCGCCGGTTTCCTCCAGCACGGATAAAATATGGGCCTTTTCCATGTCCTCCAGGGTTTTGGGTCCCCTGGGCGAAGGGTCGCGCCGGACGGCGACATGGGAGGGGAGATCGTCGGGTGCGATGGCGTCGGCCTCGGCGAAAATCATGGCCTTGTTGATGACGGATTTGAGTTCCCGGATGTTGCCCGGCCAGGGATAGGCCGTCAACTGGGACATGGCCTCTTTCGAAAGGGTTTTGGCGCCGTAGCGGGACGCGCCTGTTTTCAGAAAATGGCGGGCCAGCGCCTCGATATCCTGGACGCGATCCCGGAGCGGGGGGACCTCGATCTGCATCACGTCCATGCGGTAAAACAGGTCCATGCGCATGGTCCCCTGTTTCACCGCTTCCTTCAGGTTCATATTGGTGGCCAGGATGATCCGGGCATCCACCGCGATTTCGCGTGTTTCGCCGATGCGGCGAAACCGCTGGGTCTCTAAAAACCGGAGAAATTTTTTCTGAAGCTCCAGGTCGATATTGCCGATCTCATCGAGAAACAGGGTCCCCTTGTCGCTTTTTTCCACCAGGCCCGTCTTGGCCTCGGCGGCGCCGGAAAACGCCCCTTTCCGGTGACCGTAAAGTTCGCTTTCGGCCAGATTATGGGTCAACAGGCCGCAGTCCAGGATAACGAAGGGGCCGTGCTTCCGCCGGCTGGCGGCGTGGATCTGAAGCGCCAGCACATCTTTGCCGACCCCGGTTTCCCCCTGGATCAGCACGGTATGGTCCGTGGGCGCGATGCGGTCCACCAGGCGATAAACTTCGGTCATGGCGGAGCTGGGGCATCGGACGACGGCGGCCGTATCCGCGGCGGTCGCTGTTGCGACGTCCGGACGGTCTTTTCGGACGGCCCGCCGTTCCTGGGTGATCTGCCGAACCAGGGCCAGCAGTTCATCAAGCTTGAAAGGTTTGGTGATGTAGTCCCGGGCGCCCAGCTTCATGGCCTCCACAGCCGAATGGACGTCGCCGTAGCCGGTGATCATGATCACCTCGGCATCCGGCGCGCTCTCTTTGAGAGACCGGAGGGTCTGGATGCCGCCCATTTTCGGCAGCTTGATATCCAGCAGCACTGCATCGAACCCCCCTTTTTCAAAGGCTCGCAGGCCATCCTCGCCGCTGGCGGCGGTGACCACCTCGAATCCCTCGAAGGAGAATTCGTTCCTTATCAACCGTCGGATGTTCCGCTCGTCGTCAATGGCGAGGATTTTTCCGTTGGGCATTTCGGTGCTCACGACAGGAGGATCGGAAACTGCAGGAAACAGGCGAATTCCTCTCCGGGATTGCAGTAAAGCCGCAGTTCGCCGTTGTGATGCCGAACGATATTGTAACAGACATCGATGCTCAGGGATCCCTGAGCATCCCGCTTTTTCACCGTTTCGATCGCCGCGCCGGCCGGCGGCGGCTGAAACGGCTGCGCGACGGGCCCTTTTCGAATGGCCATTTCGATGAGATTGGCGTCGTTGCGGGCGGCCACCACCAGTTCGCCGCCTTGGGTCATGGCCTTGAACGCCTTATTGAACAGGCTGAGAAAAACATGTTTCAGCTGGGACTCATTGCCCATGACCCGATCCAGACCGGGGGTCATGCTGTTTTTGACGACTGTCTGGATGTCGTTGTCCCGGGCATGCTGCCGGACCAGGGACAGGGCGTCTTCGACGACGTCCGCCAGCCGGATGGTCTCGTAGTCGTCGGTTTTCTTCCGGCTGAAGTCCACGAGATTCCGAATCACATCCTTGCAGCGATGGGCCTCGCTGTGAATGATTTCCAGGTATTCCCGGAACGCGGCCAGGGTCTTTTCATCCGCCCTTTCCCGCAGCCGGTCGATCCGCTTCAGCAGCCCCTCGGAAAACCCGGCGATGGAGGTGAGGGGGTTGTTGATCTCGTGGGCCACGCCGGCGGCCAGGAAGCCCACGGCCGCCATTCGGTCGGATTCCATGAGCTTGAATTCGTATTCCTTGCGCGAGGTGACGTCCCGCATAAGGTAGATGATTTCTTCCACCTTGCCAAAAGCGTTGACAATGGGCGTGGTGGTCCATTCGTAGTAGCGCCCGGCGAATTCGCCGTCCCGGATCAGGGATTCCCCCTGGAGGGTTTTCCCGCTTTCCAGGGTTTTGATGGCCGGGCACGATCGGCAGGTCGTCTGGAGCCTGAAAAAGACCCTGTGACATTTCTTTCCGATCAGCCCGATCTCCGGAAACATGTTCCGCTGAACGTTGTTGGCGAAAACAATGGTCAGGTCCCGGTCCAGGATGGTCAGCCCGTCGCCCATGGAATTGAAGATGGCCTCCAGCTTGTTGTGCCGGCGGGTCAATTCCGTGTTGAGGCGCTCCAGTTCCTTGATCTTGGAGCGCACCTCCTTGAAATGCCCGACCTTGGAAAAGCCGATGCCCTTGAAATCCTGCATGATGGGTCTGTCGCGATGTTTCATGATCAGAAGGCGTCCCGGTACATGGATTCGATTTCGACCTTGGAATAACAGTAAGGATTGGTCAGCATGCACGGGTCGACCTGGGCCATTTCCGCCAGGGCCGGGATGTCCGCCGGGTCGACGCCGAGTTCAGAGAGGCGGCTGGGAAGGCCGACGTCGGCGATGAGGGCGTCGAGCATTTCCGGCGCCGACCCTGCGGCTTCTTCCACGCTCCGCCCCCGGGTATCGGGGGAGAGGGCGTGGGCGATGTCGGCGAATCGGGGCATGGCGTATCCCATGTTCTTCCGGACCACCGTCGGGAGCAAAACAGCATTGGCGACCCCGTGGTGGATATCGTACAAGGCGCCCAGGGGATGGGCCAGGGCGTGGATCGCCCCCAGGATGGCGTTGGAAAACGCGATGCCGGCCTCCAGGCACGCGATGAACATGCCGTCCAGTGCAGCCGGGGCCTTGGACTGCGTCGCCTCCCGAAGATGGCGGCCCACCAGCTCGATGGCGTGGAGCGCGTGGGGATCGGTCATGGGCCAGGCCAGGGAGGAAACATAGGCCTCCACTGCATGGGTCAGGGCGTCCATGCCGGTGGCGGCGATCATCTCCGGGGTCAGGGTCGTCAGCAGACGCGGATCGATGAGGGAGACATCCGGCATGATGGCCCGGCTCAGCAGGGTCATTTTCACTTTTCGCCGGGTGTCGGCGATAATGGAGAACTGGCTCACGTCCGCGCCCGTACCGGCGGTGGTGGGGGCGCAGACCAGCGGCGGTATCGGCTGGCCCACGAGGTTGCACCCCTCGTAATCATGGATGGCCCCGTGGTTGGACGCCAAAATGGCAATTCCTTTGGCCGTATCGATGGGGCTGCCGCCGCCGACGGCCACGATGACGTCGCAGCGTTTCCGGCGGTAGAGCTGGATGCCCTGTTCCACCTGAAAGTCCCGGGGATTGGTCACTACATTGTCGAAAACCTCCCAGTCGAGGCCGGCGTCGCGGAGGTGACCGATGGCTTCGTCCACCCATCCCGCCGACACGATTCCCGGATCGGTAACCAGCAGCACCCGCTCTCCGCCCAACCGGCCTGCGCAGTCGCCGATCTGACCGAGGGAACCGCGACCGAAGACGATTTCCGGGATTTCGAATTTCAGAAGATCTTCATTCGTCGCCATGGTGGTCCTTTTAGGGAAATACCCGAGATCGCCATTGAAAAAGCCCACGACCTTCCTGACAGTTGCGCCAATATCCTTGATATGCAGCCTACCAACTTCATCGCTTAAAGTAAAGCGGCGGCGATGAGACGGGTCCGGGTTCAGGCGTCATCCGATAGCCGTGCGTTTCGCGGCGTCGAGCGCCTCCGCCAAAGGAAACCACACAGTGACGACCGTTCCCCGGCCGGGCCGACTTTCCACGGAAATCGCGCCGTCATGTTTCTTGACGATGCCCCTGACCACGGCCAATCCCATGCCCAGACCCTCGTCTACGTCCTTGGTGGTGAAATAGGGATCGAAAATCCGCTCCATGATATCCGGATCGATGCCTTTGCCGGTGTCGGCGACGGTCAGCTCGACATACTCTCCGGGCGGCAACCCATCATATTGATCGGATAAACGGTCGTCCACCGTCGTGGTTTCCAGACGCACGTCCAAGACGCCGGCGGCATCGCCGATGGCGTGAACCGCGTTGGTGCACAGGTTTATTAAAATCTGGTCGATCCCGGTCGGATCTCCCAAAATGGTCTCTGTCGTGCAGAAAAGGTTTTGACGGATTTCAATGGTCTCGGGGATCGTCTTCCCGAGAAGCGCCAGGGATTCCCCGACAACAGCGCCGATCCGGAGGGGTTTTTTTGAAGACGGGGCTTTGCGCGCAACGCTCAGCAGCTTTTTGACCACATCCCTTGCGCGCAACGATGCCGTGCGGATTTCCCTGATGAAATCCACCGCCGGGTTCCACTCCGGAACATCGTCGAGGGCCAATTCGGTGTTGCCGAGGATGATGCCCAGCATGTTGTTGAATTCGTGGGCGATGCCGCCGGCCAATGTGCCGATGGCCTCCATTTTCTGTGCCTGGCGCAGCGCCGTTTCCATCTTCTTGAACTCGGTGATATCCGTTGCGATTTGAAGCCGGACCAACCGCCCGTCGATCCATTCGATGGCGCGATCGTAGTTGATGTACCATCGGCCGGTGACGGGGTTTCTGCCCTGCCAGGCGCATACATCGGCGGGTCTGCCGTTTTCGTCGACCAATCGATCGTTGGTGCAGTGCGGACATGGCCCTTCTTCTCCCCTGAATGCCTGCCAACAGATGTCGCCGGTCATATCCCGTCCGAAACTTTCGACCATGTGTCGGTTCATGAATAAAATTTCATGGGTGTTCATATCGGCGACATAAACGGTCGCATCGATGCAATTCAAGACTTTGAGAAATCGTTCATGGGATGTCCGAAGCGCTTCTTCCGCCCGCTTGCGCGTGGTGATGTCCTGGACGGTCGATATCATGAAGTTTTGTTCGAACAGGGGGATGTTTTTCGCGTTGACGATTCGTTTGTCGCCGGTTTTCGTCGTGACCTCGATATCGTCCCACTGCATCTGTTCCGGATCGCCGGATCGAATGTCATGGAGAACTTGCGACTGAACTTTTTGTCGGTATTCCGGATCGGGATAGACCATTTCGAAAAACGTCCCGATATTTCTGAGATCCTCTGCCGGCCAACCGTAAATGGCCTCGAATTGCTTGTTCATGTAGGCCGCCGTCCCCTTATCGAAATAGTTGACGGCCAGGCCGATGGGCAGGTTGTCCAGGATGGTCTGGATGAACTGGTTTTGATCCTGGAGCCGCTTTTCCGCCTGCTTGCGTTCGGTGATGTCCTGATTGACGGCCACCGCCCAGGCGACTTGTCCTTCGTCGTCCAGCAACGGCGCCGCCGAATGGAGGATGGTTTTGCGGGCGCCGTCGAAGCATTCGACATCGATCTCCTGGTCCGTGACGGTTTCCCCTGCCCCGATCGCCCGCATGAAGCCCCAGTTTCCCGCCTTGATATGCCGGCCGGCGTCGGGCCACCACGCTTTGCCGGCATAGCGGGTGCCCGTCAAGATGTTTTCGTTGGCGGCGTTTCCCATGAGGATCGCGCCGTTCCCGTCCGCGACCCACACGCCGACGGGCAGGGTGTCGAGGACAGTGCGCACCAGCGACTTCTCTATTTTGATTTCCTTCAACAGGGATTCGTTCTTGGTTTGCAGGGCGCGCGCCTGCTCCCGGTTTTCAAGAAGAACCGCCAGGAACGTGAAAGCGCTCCTGAACACCCCCTGTTCGGCCTCCGATACGCCGGGGCTTTCCGGCATCACGACATACCCGAAAGAGGAACGAAGCGTAGCGATCCGCAGAACGCGATGTTCCGGAACCCCTTGCGGCAAATGGTCCACAAATTCGAATGCAAACGCCTCGTCGAGCCCGTTCAGCGATTCGATAAAACGGGATCTTATCAAGTCCGGATTGGACATTTGCGACACATATGCCAGCGCCAGCAGCACCTCATGCGACAGCTTGTTCATGAACACGCCCTCAAAGCGCCTTGAGGAATTTCGGCGCGTATTTGGCAAGCCACTTGTCCGGATTAATAAAATAGGGGTTTTCGAAGACGCCGCCCCCGGTGATGACGAACGGGTGGACCTGCAAAACTTTCATGATCGTGGCGCCGGGAAAACGGTTCACGTCATACAGACAGATGCTGATCCATGTTTTGCCCCAGATGAAGGTGTTGAGAAGGGATTCGTAGGCCATGAGATGCTCCACCCCTGGAATCTTTTCCAGAGCCCATCCCATCTCCGCGGTTCCCCGAACGTTTTTCGGCCCGGTGCGAAGGTTTTCGTCCCAGATATCGTCGTGGGCTTTCAGCATGTCAATGGGGTCGAAGAACCCCTTGGGATGGTACAATTCGTGTGAATGAAAAAGCCTGAAGGAAACCGGATCGGGACGAGGGGCTTCCGGACACAGGGCGTGGACGCTGTCCAGCGCATGATCGTGATGCGCGTCGTCAGGACAGCAGACAAGAAGTTCCTGTTCCCGAAGTCCCCGGGCAAGGAAGCCGAACATGATCTCGTCCCGTTCATCTTCCGATTCATAGAGTCCGCAAAAATGGGTTCCCCAATTGCAGGTGTATCCCCCGAACCCAAGATCCAAGACCGATAAATCCGATGTTTTTAAATGCATGACGCCCTCTCTTTCTTAGACATTATGCCATCATCCACGCCGCCGTCTGCGACGGCGACGATTCCCGGGATGAAGTCGGTTTTTATGAGTCATTCATTTGGAAAATGTCTTCAGGAAGAGCCGCGGCCTTGCCTGGAACCCAAATCGACGGTTCTCGGACAGGCGCTCAATCCCGGCAGGACCTTTTTGCATGGTATAAGAATTCACAGGAAAGTCAATGCCGTCATCGCGGTCGCGCCTGAAACCACATCCAGGGTTTTCGGACAAGCTCTTGAACTTGCATTTTTCAGACATTTCTATGATAATATGGCTTTTATATTGCTCTATGATAATATGGCTTTTATATTTCGCGGCACTGGGTCAGCTGAATGGGAATGTCCATAATATCAACAAGTTAGAATCTTGCCGCAATATGCGCCAACATTCTGGATTTTCAAGATAAAAAGCCCTGACCTATTGGCGTTTCCCATTCAACTGAACCAGTGCCGAATCCCAACACCGGCTCAAAGACGGCGCCATACGGGAGGTGGAAGTCTTCAGCAGCCGAATTGAAGTTCGGGGAAAATCGCTTCTTCATTCCATCATCCACGACATCACCGAGCAGCGCAGGCTCGAGGAGCAACTCCGTCAGGCCCAGAAGGTGGAGGCCATCGGCCGCCTGGCCGGCGGCGTGGCCCATGACTTCAACAACATGCTCAGCATCATCCTCGGGTATGGGGAAAACCTGCTGGACGAACTCCAACCCCAGGACCCGTTGCGGGCGGACGTCGCGGAGATCGTGGCGGCCGGCAAACGCTCGGCGGCCCTGACCCGCCAGCTTCTGGCCTTCAGCCGGAAACAAACCCTCAAACCTGAAGTGCTGGACCTCAACGACGTGGTTCGGAACCTGGAAAAGATGCTGGGCAGACTGATCGGCGAAGACATTGTCCT
>JAABTD010000385.1 GCA_011390065.1 Desulfobacteraceae bacterium | reverse complement strand
CGCTCATTGTTGAGCACCGCATGGATGCCCAGCATGGCGTTGCCGGCGATCCGCTTGAGGATGTCGCTGTCCTGTTCCCGGGAATCGGTGACCGGCGGATGGCGGAAGGTGGGAAACGACGCCAGCCGGTCCAGGTCGCCGTTGTTGGCCGTCACCATGTCCCGGAGGCGGTTCCAGGCGGTCTCGCTTTCGTCCCAGAGGGTGGGGTCGCAGAAATCCACGGCCCCCCGGAGTTCGTACCGGAGGACGTATTTCAGGTTCCGGGGCAGCTCGATGGTTTCCCGCAGCACTTCGATCACCGGGCTGTCAGCCCGGCGGCCCTGGAAATTTTCCAGCAGATGCGAGAGCCGCCCGGCGCTGGTCTCCCCGGACAGGAGGGGTTCCAGGCCCGCTTCGGTCAGCACTTTGACCAGTTCCTCCTGCATGAAGGGACCGAACTCCTGCACCTCGTCGGCCAACCGGTTGATCATCCGGGAAAAGCTGGTGCTGATGGTCCGCATGCCGTGGGGAATGGGGCTTTCGCCGCGATGGCGGATCACGAACTCCTCCAGGGCCTGGGCTGTGGGGATGTTGTCCTGAATGGCGGCGGCTTCTTCGGCGAAAATGGCGTTGAGCGCTTCTTCGGATTCCTGAATCCGGGGCGAGTCGGAGATGGTCCGGGCGGAACGGTCCAGCAGGGTCACCAGGTCGGCCCAGAACCCGCTGTCCTCATCCCCATGGTACCAGTGGAACCACCGGTGGAATTCCTCGGTCTCCAGGTCCTGCTGCCCGGCATCGGAGGGATGGGTCCCGGACAAAGCGTCGTAAAGGAGCCGGACTTTGGCCTTGAGGTGCTTCAAGCCGTTTTCGAGTTTGGCGCAGACCCGGTCGTCCTGGTCCGGCAGATAGCGGGACAGATGGCTGTTGGCCCGGTCCATGAGACCGGCGGCGTCTCCGGGATCCGTGGCCTCGAAGGGGCCGATGAAGAGTGGGGCCGGCACGCCGGCGTCGATGAGATATCGGCGGTGGATTTTAATGTTTTCCCCGTCGGGATCCACCCGTTTGTCCCAGTTGAGGGCAAAAAGCAGCCGGCTCATGAGATCGATCTCGTCCGGTTGCCGGGAGACCGAGTCCCAGAACCGGTGAAAGCTTTCCCCGGCCGACGGCGTGGCCCCCGGGCGGCTGGCCACCACCAGCAGATCGGTTTTTTCGGCGATGGCGGAAAGCGTCAGGTCCCGGGCCCGGCGGTTGGGATCATCCACCCCGGGGGTGTCGATCCACCGCAGATGGTCTGATCCGCCCCGGAAGGGGGTGTGGATGCGGCAGACCTTCACCGCGGAGATCCGGGCCAGATGCGATCCCCGGGCCGCCCGGTCTTCCCTCCCGTTTTCCGTCGCCCCCTCCGCAGGCTCCGAATCGGCGGCGGAAGGCCGGTGAGACACCCATCCGCCCAGTTCCGGCAGGGGCTGTTGCAGCAGGGCCGGCCGGCCCAGGAAAGCCCTGCAGGCGTCGAAATGGGCCTGGAGTTCATGGAGATCCCGGAGGAGTTTGTAGGCGGTGGTGCCGCCGGGCGTGGATTCAGGGGAGGGGAGGGGGAACGTCGCGAACCCGGCGGCGGATTCGGGCAGCCGCATGCCGGCCCGCTGTTCGTCGGGGAGACCGGATGCCGCCGTCTCCAGGGCCGGTCGGAGCACCCGGTCGTAGAAAGCGTCCTCCGTGTAAAATTCCAGATCGAAGTCGGACCGGTTCTTATCGTAGTGAATCTCGCAGAGCACGGCCGTACACCGCTCGTCAAAGGCGGGCAGGGCGTCGATGCCGGTGAGGGACCGCAAAAAGGTAGTTTTGCCGGCTTTTTCCAGGCCGGCGATGGCGATGGTGACCAGACCCCGGCTGAACCGGGCGTGGCGCAGTTCGGCCCGTTTCCGGAGATCGTCCAGGGCGTCCGTCAACCGCTCCATCTCCGAGATGTGGCCTTTCATTTCAGGCGTGTCGGTCTCTTCCAGCCCCTGCAAGGCGGAGCGAACAGCCGCCAGGCGGTCCCGGAGCGATTCGCAGCTTTCCATCACGGATTTGAGCATCGGGGCTTTGGCGCGTCGGTTGTCAACGATTTCCCGGCTGAGCTGAGGGGGTTCCATGTCTGTCTCCTCCCGGTTTGAGGGTCAGCGGCAATGCGTTTCGAATTCAGACGTATTTCTTACCGTTTATTGAGGATAAATGTCAAAAGGAAATCGGCTCGCCCTTGCCTTGAGGCGGGCTTCATGACATAATATGGAAAATTTAGGAGGATGGCATGTTGGAGAAAATGATGGAAAAGGCGCGGAAGGGGCTGGTGAGCGCCAGGGAGTCGTTAAAACCGTCACGACCATGATCTCTGGGTTCTATTCCATCTGGGTTTTATCCTGAAAGGTAAAAAATGAGTGAAACAGCAAAGGGCCATCTGCTGGTCGTCGACGACGAGCAGCAGGTGCTGCAATCCATCCGGCGGCTTTTTAGGAAGCAGTATGCCGTCCATACGGCCGTTTCAGCGGAAGACGCATTGGACATCGCGGAGAAAACGCCGGTGAATGTGATTTTGAGCGACCAGCGGATGCCGGGGACCACCGGCGTCGAATTGCTCGGCGAGTTCCGACGACGGTTTCCACTGGCGACGCGGCTCATCATCACCGCCTATTCGGATATCGATTCGGTCATCGCCGCCATCAATGACGCCCATATCTTCCGGTACATCAAAAAACCATGGGATCCGGAACAACTGGCCGCCGCCGTCGGGGACGCGTTTCAATTTCAAGCCGAACTGGCGCGGCGGCGCGACTTGCTGACGCCCCCACATGAAGGATTTCAGAATCTGCAGGTCCGGATCACGGAAAAGACGGAACGGCTCCTGGCGGCCAATGAAGCCCTCAAGGCGGTCTACGAGGAGCGGGACGCCCTGATCCGGTCGCTGGAAGAGGAGATCCTGACACGGAAGAAAGCAGAAGCCCAACTTCGCCAGATCCGAAAGCAGGAGGCCATCGGCACCCTGGCCGGCGGCATCGCCCACGACTTCAACAATCTCCTTTATCCCATCATCGGGTTCACCGAGATGGCCATGGATGATCTGCCCCCGGAGAGCGCGGTCAGGGACAATCTCGAAGAGGTGTTGACCGCAGCGGATCGCGCCGCCAGGCTGGTGCGCCAGATCCTCCATTTCAGTCATCAGCGGGAAAGCAAGCACGTCCCGGCGGCGATGGCGCCGATTCTGGAAGAGGTGCTGGGGCTGATCCGGGCCGACGGGACCCCGTCCATCCATATCCGGAAGGAGATCGATCCGGAATGCGGACCGGCAACGACCGATCCCGGCCGGCTCAAACAGGTG
>JAABTD010000169.1 GCA_011390065.1 Desulfobacteraceae bacterium | reverse complement strand
CTTCGAACGACAGGAGGAACGGGCATGAAAATCGAACAGGTCTCCGTCTATCTCGAGAACAAGGCGGGCAGTCTGGCGGAAGCGACGGCCATTCTCGCCGAGGCCGGCATCCGGATCATTACGCTGTCCCTGTCGGACGTCTCCGACTTCGGCGTCATGCGGATGATCGTTCCCGACGCCCGGAAGGCCCGGGACATCCTCAAACGGCAGGGGCTCACCAGCAGCGCGGCGGAAGTGGTCGCCGTAGAGGTGGCCGACAACCCCGGCGGGATGCACCGGATGCTGGCGTCCCTCACCGGCTCCGGCATCAACATCGAGTACATGTATTCCTTCATGGCGCCGGGCGCCTGCACCATCATGATCTTCAAATTCGACGACATGGACCGGGCCATCGAACTGCTGGAAAAAGAGGGCGCGGTCTTTGCGGATCAGAACCATTTGTGTCAACTGAAAACGATGTAGAGGACGTATCGCATGATCATTACCGAGATTCTGGCCAGGAACGGACGCCGGTTCGGCAAGGAGACGGCCCTTATCGAACGGGTCCCCGAACAGAACCGGCGCGTCGAGATGACGTGGGGAGAATTCGACGAGCAGGCCAACCGGGTGGCCCGAGCCCTCGTGGCCCGGGGCATCCGCAAAGGCGACGCGGTGGTCCATCTCATGATGAACTGCATCGAATGGCTTCCCGTCTATTTCGGCATCTTGCGGACCGGCGCCTTGGCGGTTCCGCTCAATTTCCGTTTCCTGGCCAAAGGCATCGCCTTTTGCACCGCCACCGCCGAGGCCAAAGCGTTTGTTTTCGGAGAAGAATTCATCGACCGGGTAGACGAAATCAAGTCGGAAATCGACGCCACCGTCCAGACCTATGTTTTCGTGGGACCGGCGGAAAAGCGGCCCGATTACGCCATCGGGTACGAAACGTTTCTGGATTCGGGCGCCCCGGATGATCCGGCGGTGGACCTGAGCATCCTGGACGACGCGGCCCTTTATTTCACCTCCGGCACCACGGGCGATCCCAAGGCGGTGCGCCTGACCCACCGGAATCTGGAAGCGGCCTGCATCTGCGAAAACAGCCACCATCGCCAGACCCGGGACGACACCTTCCTGTGCATCCCGCCGCTGTATCACACCGGCGCCAAAATGCACTGGTTCGGGAATTTCATCGTCGGGGCCAAAGCGGTCATCCTCAAGGGGATCAGCCCCCGGTGGATTCTAGAAGCCGTTTCCGAAGAAAACGTCACCATCGTCTGGCTGCTGGTCCCCTGGGCCATGGACATCCTGCTGGCCATCGAAAGCGGCGAAATCAAACTGAAAGATTATCAACTCGACCAGTGGCGGCTCATGCACATCGGCGCCCAGCCCGTGCCCCGGAGCCTGGTGCGGGAGTGGCAGAAGATCTTTCCCCATCACCAGTACGACACCAACTACGGCCTCACGGAATGCACGGGGCCGGGATGCGTCCACCTGGGCATGGAAAACAGCCACAAGGTCGGCGCCATCGGCCTGCCCGGCTTCGACTGGGAGACCCGGATCGTGGACGAGGGCCTGTCGCCGGTGAAGCCCGGCGACCCCGGCGAACTGCTGGTCAAGGGCGCGGGCGTCATGAAGGAATATTACAAAAACCCCAAAGCCACGGCGGCAGCCCTGGTGGACGGCGGCTGGCTCCGGACCGGCGACATCGCGCGCCAGGACGAAGACGGCTTCATCTGGCTGGTGGACCGGAAAAAGGACGTGATCATCACCGGCGGCGAAAACATTTTCCCGGTGGAAATCGAGGATTTTCTCCAGGATCACCCCAAAATCCAGGACGTGGCGGTTATCGGCCTGCCCAGCCAGCGACTGGGGGAAATCGCCACGGCCGTCATCCAGGTCAAGCCCGGCCATTCGCTGTGACCAAAGAAGAGGTGGACGACTTCTGTCAGGGGCTGGCCCGGTACAAGCGGCCCCGGAAGATCATTTTTGACGAGGTTCCCCGGAACCCGACGGGCAAGATCGAAAAGCCGAAGTTGCGGAAGCAGTTCGCGGGGGTGAGGGAGAGTTTCAAAATCTGATTCAGCCAGGGAAATCACATTGATGATTTCAAGCACCGCCCCTTTTTCCAAAAAAGGCGTTGACATTCCTATCGGGATTGATTTAGGAGTAAAGTCAGAGAATTTGTCCGGCCGCTCCGCTTCAAGCGGGGCTTCAAGGGAATCCCGTGAAAATCGGGAACGGGCCCGCCGCTGTGATCGGGGACGAACGCCGCAACTTGCCACTGTAACGGAAAAAGCGTTATGGGAAGGCGCGGTCAAGTAGGATGATCCGAAAGTCAGAAGACCGGTCCGGACAAACATAAGGCGTTGCGTTCCGCGGACCAGAATACGCGCCGGCGGTTTCAGGGATAAAAAAGGGACATCCCCGGATCGATGATTTCGATCCGGGGATTTTTTTTGGCCAAACGATGGGGAGGCGCCATGAGAAGTTGGGTGACGGGATTGATCATATCAGCGGTGCTGGCGACGCCGTCCATGGGACGGGGCGAATCCAAAAACGCAGCGGTTCAGCTGGACACGGTGGTGGTCACGGCCGCGGCCGAATCGCCCGACTACCGGACCGGCGATGTGGATGCGGCTGTCACGCCCGCATCGGTCACGATCATCGAGCGGGAAGACTTTGAGGGCAAAACCGAAAGCCTGGCCGAGGTCATCGAGCAGACCGTGGGGGTCCAGGTGCGCCAGTCGGGCGGGCTGGGGAGTTTTTCGTCGGTATCCCTCCGGGGGAGTTCCAGCGATCAGGTGCTGGTGTTTCTCGACGGGGTGCTGCTCAATGAAGCGTCCGGCGGGGGGGTTGATCTGAGCAGCATCGCCCTTTCGGACGTGGCGGCCATCGAGATCTATCGGGGGACTTCTCCCATCAATTTCGGCAAGGGATCCATCGGCGGGGCGGTCAACATCCGAACCCGACGGACCCGGGAGGGATTGGGGGCCGCTGTTTCAGCCGGCTACGGGTCCTTCGACGCCCGGAAACTGGGCGGCTTCATCAACCACAAGCCCGGCGCATGGGATTATCTCCTTTCCGCCGATTACCTCGGGTCCCAAAACGATTACGACATCTTAAACGACAACGGCACGGCCTACAATTCAGACGACGACCGGTGGGAGCCCCGCCGGAATGCCGGATTCGATCAATACAACCTCCTGGGAAAAATCGGCTTCGATCTGTCGGACACCCGGCGGGTCGAACTGGTGGATCAATACTTCGATAAAGAACAGGAACTGCCGGCGTGGAACAACAGCGCGGCGGTGGGCGCGACCTTCGATGCCCGACGGAACATCGCCACAGTCCAGTTCATCGCCGACGACCTGACCGATTTTCACCTCAACACCCGAACCCGCGTCACCCATGCGTGGAAGCGGGAAGAATACAATGACCGGGGCGGGCATATCGGCCTCAGCGAGCAGCACAGCATCTACACCACGAACCGTTGGACCGGAGATGTCTACGGGGAGTGGGTGACCGACCGGAACACTCTCGGCGTGTTCGCTGAGGCGTCCCGGGAAGCGTATGAATCCGAGGATCGGCTCGGCCGGGCCAATCCCATGGACGCCGAAAGGGACAGCATCACACTGGGGCTCCAGGACACCGTATTCCTGATGGGCGACCGCCTGATCCTGAGCCCGGCCATCCGCTACACCTGGATTCGGGACGACCTGTCGGGCGACGCCAGCGTCTGGGGCGCTGAAATGGCGGGTCAAAGCCGGGAAACAGACCATTTCAGCCCCCAGATCGGCCTTGTCCATCAGGTTTTCGACGGGGTGAAGTTCAAGACCAACCTGGCGCGATATGTCCGGGAGCCGGCCTTTTATGAACTGTTTGGAGACCGGGGATTTCTCGTCGGCAACAGCGACCTTTCGGCCGAAAAGGGGATCAACTTCGATATCGGCGCGGAGATCGACCGGCAATGGGACGGCCCCTGGCTCCAGGGTCTGTCGGCGGGCGTCGCCTATTTCCGGACCGATGCGGACGATCTGATTACTCAGGTCTATAATGCCAGGGGCATCGGGAAGTCGGTCAATGTCTCAGAGGCTGAGATCCAGGGCGTCGAAGCCCGCTTTTCCCTGGATTTTCTGAATTATTTCCAACTCGCGGTCAACGCCACCTGGCAGGATCCTGAAAATCGGAGCGGCGTCGGCGCTTTTAACGGGAAAAACCTGCCGGGCCGCTTCGAGACCGCCTATCGCGGCCGGCTGGCGGCCCGCTTCCGCGGTTGGAAGGCCCATCTGGAATACATCCGGGAAGAGGACATGTTTTATGATGCCGCCAACCTCCTTCCGGCTGAAGACAAAAAAGAAATCAACGCCGGCATATCCCGGCTGTTGAACGTCGGGACGAAAAACGCTTCGTCCCTTCTGATTTCGCTGGAAGGCCGAAACCTGGGAGACGACCTGTACGAGGATTTCAATGGATATCCCCAGCCCGGCCGATCCTGGTTTTGCACCGTGAAATATACGTTTTAATACGTTTTAAAATGTTGGCGCGCTTATAAACCGAAAAAAGGAGACAACAACGATGAAACAATGGCAATCGGAAAAAGGGATTTCAATGGCGGTCGTTTTGCTGTGCATTTTATGGATCGCGGCGGCCCCCGCTTTAGCGGCGGAACAGAAAGCCGTTATCGCCACGATATCCGCTGATTACAGCACCGGCGCCCATTCGGTGGTTTCCGTCGATCCGGCGGGGGGCCCGAGAAGCGTGCAGAACCAACTGCTGCCCACCGGGATCTCGGACATCGCCCTGTCGGCTTATGGCCCCTATTTTTACCGGATTGAAAAATTCCAGGCCGACAATGTGACCAAGTTTCACATGGACGCCCCGGAAACGCCCATCCGGCAGTTTTCCACCAACGATCCCGACGAAGAGGGCTCCAGCAACCCTTATGGGCTGGTTTTTCTGAACGAATCCAAGGCCTATCTGCTTCGCTACGGCACATCCACCGCCTGGATCGTCAACCCGTCGGCAACGAGCCAGGACAGCTTTAAAATCGGCGAACTGGATTTGAGCGCCTATGCCGACGAAGACGGCATCCCGGAAATGGTCAGCGGGGCCATCGTTGACGGCAAGCTGTTCATCGTCTGCCAGAGATTGGACAATTTCGTACCGGCCAACAATGCGTATGTTGCGGTGTTCGATACGACCACCGATGAAGAGATCGACACGCTCACCCAAAACGGGAACGATCTGCCGGGCATTGAACTGCCCATCCAAAACCCCATGGGAATTCAACACAGCGGAAGCGACGTTTTTGTCCAGGGCGCCGGCGACTTCGGGGCCGACTGGGCGGGCCGGGATCCGGCATATTCCGGCGGCATCGTGCGGATCGATCCTGTCGTCTACGAAGTCGAGATGGTCATAGACGACGGCGATGCAGCAAATCACCCCTACGGCAACATCGCCGGCATGGCCCTTGTCTCGGCCGACAAAGGCTATTTCATCGGCTACGCGGGCTGGGGCGACAACACCCTCTATGGGTTCAATCCCATCACCGGCGCCGTTTCAGGGCCGGCCAACGATTACCTGACGGGCAAGAACATCGCGGGAATGGATGCCGGGGCCTTTGCCGACGCCAACGGGATGGTCTGGGTGTGCAACGCCGACGACGCCGAAGTGGTGATTCTGGATCCGGCTGACGACAGCATCGATGAAAAGATCGACACGGCGCTCAATCCGATTCAGGTGGTTTTCGTATCCAAGCCATCCGATCCGCCCGTCGATGATGGGGATGCAGACGATGATGATGACTCCGGCGGTGGCGGCGGCGGCGGTTGCTTCATCGGCGCGGCCCGTTTCGGCTGGTAAGCTGTGTTGAGCCGGCGCGAACCGGAGCAACGGCAGGAGGCGTTCCCGGGTTCCCCGTCTCCTGGGCCGGGGAATGTTTCGCTCCCGTTCGCGCCAACCCCTGGAAAGGGCTTCGGGCGTCCGAACGCCGCAAGGCTCGGGGGCTGAATTCGGATGGCCCGCCAGCGGCCGGAGTCCTTTCCTTTTTTCATAAGCGGATGGGTGGGAAATGACAAGGATCAGGTTATTGAACCCCCGAATCGGTCATGGGAGCGGCGTTGGGGTTGTTTGGTCGTCATCGATTCAAAAACGGAGGTTTGCTATGCTGAGAAAACGGTTTTTTATGACGGTGTCGCTTTGTCTTTTGTTGTTTCTGGGAGGCGTTGTCCCCGCGACGGCCCAGCACGGCATGGGCCATAAAGGCGCTGATGAAAAAGGCCCGGCCATCCTGCTGGTGACCTTCGGCACGAGCATTCCGTCGGCCCAGGCGGCGTTCGCCAATATCGAAGAAAAGGTCAGGGCGGCGTTTCCGGACGTGCCGGTGAAGTGGGCCTACACCTCGTACGTCATCCGGGAGAAACTGGCCAAATCGGGGCAACACCTCGATTCGCCGGAGGTGGCCCTGGCCAAACTGATGGACGAAGGCTGCACCCAGGTGGCGGTTCAGTCTCTCCACATGATCCCCGGCGCGGAATTTCACGAATTAAAGGTGAACGCCGGCGCGTTCAAGGGAATGGTCGATGGCTTCGAGCGGTTGCTGGTCGGGTATCCGGCGCTTTCCACCAGCGAAGATCTGACCAAAGCGGCGGACGCGGTCATGACCATCATCCCAAAGGAGCGCAAAAAGGATGAGGCCGTGGTGCTCATGGGGCACGGCGCCCATCATCCGTCCAACGCCGTTTACGAGGCCATGATGTACCGGCTCCAGCGCCGGGACCCCAATGTGTACATGGGAACCGTGGAGGGAACCCCATCCCTGGATGACGTCAAAGGGATGCTTCTTTCAAAGGGCGTAAAAAAGGCCTGGCTGATGCCTTTCATGTCCGTGGCCGGGGACCACGCCGTCAACGACCTGGCCGGGGAGGAACCGGATTCGTGGAAGAGCGTTTTGACCGAAGCCGGCATCGCGTGCGAACCGGTGATCAGGGGTTTGGCGGAATACGACGCCTTTGTCGATATATGGTTGGATCATTTGAAGGTTGTGATGGCCCATCTAAAATAAAGATGTCTGTTTCCATAACTTCGGTGGCTTCTGCCGCCGAAGTTATGGAACATTTGTTAATGAATTCTACAGGCGAAGTCAGGAATTGTTTTTCCGCTCGTTATCTAAAGCCTTAAAAATAAAGCCATTATATGGCTATAAAAAAAATTCGCAAAAAAAACGACCTTTTTTGAAAAAATCTATTGACCGACGGTCGGTCAATAGATATATTGCCGCCAGTTGAAGCAAAGAACCAATGGCAATCTTAAGGGGAGATCGTAACAAAATGGCAAGAACGGTTAAAAAAGCAGATGAGCGGCGAGAAGAGATCATCAAAGCGGCCCGGGAACTTTTTCATTCAAAAGAATACGACAAGGCGACCATGCAGGAGTTGATGAAAACCCTCAAAATCGCCAAGGGGACCATCTACCACTACTTTTCCTCCAAAGAGGATCTCCTCGAAGCGGTGGTGGAAGATCTGATCGATGAGGAACTGAAAAAAAAGGAGGCGTTGATTGAAGACTGCCGGCATCGGAAACTGGATGCCGTTCAAACGATTCGGATGCTCGCGACCAAGGATCGGATGGCGGAAGAAAACGAGCAGATCCTCGACATGCTCCACCAGCCGGGCAACATCATCGTGCATGCGCGGCAACTGGGCCGCTACCTGACAAAACTCGCGCCCATTTACGCGGCGGTCATCGAAGAGGGGTGTGAGCAAGGACTTTTCAAGACGGATTATCCGCTGGAATGCGCCGAATTTCTGCTGGCGGGCATCCAGTTTTTGACGGATGTGGGGTTTTACCCCTGGAGCAACGAAGCGATCGCCCGCCGCATGGCGGCGTTTCCATCACTGCTGGAAGACCTGTTGAACGCCCCCGGGGGATCGTTCGACTTTCTGGTTGAGTAGAAACAAAACAAACAGGGCCGAGGCCCACAAAAAACAGGAGAGATCAAATGACGTCATATCACAAGTGCAAACTGTCCGGTTCCTTTTCCACCTCGTTCATTGTCACGGCCGCCCCGGGGGTCCCGGGGCGGGTCGCATCGCTTTCAAGGGGCGTCGCGCTGCTGGGAATCTGCGCCCTGTTCATCGCCTTGTGTTGCCCCCCGGCGGCGCAAGCCGGGGGAACCTGGAGAAGCGGCTGGTTCGGGGATATCCGGCTCGGCGGCGGGATGATCGACGCAAACCCTTCCGGGCTGGCGGTTTACGATGACGCTGAAAAGCGCGACCGCCTCGGGGACGAAGGGGCCGATGTGTCCGAAGGGTTCCCCCTGATCGGGGGCGAAATCGGGTATGGCTTCCAAAACACCGGAACGATGGTGTCGGCCGGCGGCGGGATGAATGATCCCTGGCGGGTTTCCATCGGCCAGAGGGTGGACGAATGGGGCCTGGTCTCCCTGAGCGCGTTTTACGCGGAAAAAGAGGTGTGGGAAAACCCGTACCTGACCGGTGTGGACCGCGATGAGACCGACGCCGACTCCTTTGGTTTTGGGCTGGATTGGGACAACGTCCTGAACACCGGCATCGGCTTCTATTTCAAACGGATGGAGATCGATGTCGACCAGGACCTGATCGGCGAGATCGCGCCGGAGCTGCGGCGCGACGGCGCCGACACCACCCTGGGCATCCGCTACCCCTGGAACCTGGGCGCCGGCGGCGTACTGAGCGGCGGCATCGGTTATATTCTGATCGATCGGGACGGCGAGGCCAATTCAGGCCATGGTTACGCCGCGGAACTGAACCATATGCTGGAATGGGGGCGGTTTTCCTTCGCCACCGGTCTTGAACTGATCGCAAGGGAATTCGACGAAACCCATCCGGTGTTCAACGAAAAAAGAGAGGAAGCAACATTTACGGTTTCCGAGACCGTCTCCTTCGCCGAACCGTTCGGATTGAAACATGCCTACCTGTTCGGCGTCGCGGCATACTCGGAAACCGTCGCCGACATCGCCTTCTTCGAGGGCGACGCTTTCATCCTCGGCGCCGGCGTCGGCTACCGGTTTTAGCAACGGGGCGATCCCACCCAACGGTCATGCCAGCCGTCCCCGCGGGGCGACCCGCGCCCCGCGGAGACGGCGCGGTGAAACACTTCACCATTTCCATTTCATACAAAAACGGTCATACAAAATCGGAGGTCCAAATGATTTCAGAGTTCAAATACAAACCGCTTCGTTACTTCTCCATCACTTTTTCAGCGACATTCATTTTATGGTTTATCGGCGCGTACATGAGTTTCCAGGAGGATGCGAATGGATCGCACATGGTGTTTCTGCTGGCGGGCCTGGTTGCGCCGTTTCTCATCTCTCTGGTCATGATTTTCGGCTCCGGCCGTTCGGATCTGAAAAAGGATTTCGTCAACCGGCTGATCGACCCCCGGCGCATGCGCCTGAAAACGCTTCCGGCGTTCATTTTCATCATGCCGCTGTCGGTGGCGGCGTCCATTGTCCTCTCGCTTCTGTTCGGGGAATCGCTGTCGCAGTTTCAATTCGCCGAGGGCTTTTCCTTTTCGTCCGGATTCGTCCCGGTGCTGTTGCTCCTGGTGCTGGCCGCGACCTTTGAAGAGCTGGGATGGCGGGGGTATGCTTTCGACAGTTTACAGAGCCGGTACAATTTCTTTATCGCCTCGCTGGCGTTCAGCGTGCTCTGGTCGTCCTGGCATTTTCCGCTGATATTCGTGAAGGATTCCTATCAGTATGAAATCTTTAACCAAAATATCTGGTTCGGCCTCAACTTTTTTGTCAGCATCATTCCCATGGGCGTCATCATCAGCTGGATCTGCATCAAAAACGGGAAAAGCGTGCTGGCGGCCATCGCCTTTCATTTCATCATCAACATGTCCCAGGAGGCGCTGGACATATCGCCGCTGACCAAGTGCATCCAGACCGTCGTTCTGTTGCTGGCGGCGGGCGCCATCATCGCCATGGAAAAGGAGTTGTTTTTTTCAAAAGCGCCCGTTCAGGCCGGGGTGAAGTGATGGAACCGTCCCGGAAATCCTTTTCCCTCTTTCTCGTCGTCTGGGCGGGCCAGCTCCTCTCCAAAATCGGCAGCGGCGTCAGCGCGTTCGCCCTCGGGGTCTATCTTCTCCAGACAACGGGGGCCACATCCGCCTATTCGTTCCTGCTGATGGCCGCGTTCCTTCCCTCGGTGCTGCTCGCGCCGGTGGGCGGGGTCATCGCGGACAGAAAAGACAGAAGACTCATGATGGCGACGGGCGACCTCGGGTCCGCCCTGGGGATGGGTTTCATCCTGGTCATGTTGCTGCTTGCCCCGGACGCATGCTGGCCGATCTATCTCGGCGCGGCGGTCAGTTCGCTGTTCGCCGCGCTCCAGTCGCCGGCATTCAAGGCCACCGTCACCGATATTCTCGACGAAGAGACGTACGCCAAAGGGAGCGGGCTGATCCAGCTCGCCGAAGCGTCTCAATACCTGCTGGGGCCGATCCTTGCCGCTGTGTTGCTGTCTCGGTTCAGCCTGCCGGTGGTTCTTGGGCTCGATATGGCGACCTTCGCCGTGGCCGCGCTGTTGGTGCTGGCGATCCGGGGGCGGGTTGTCGGGAAAGGGGGAAAACGGTTGCCGGGGAATTTCCGGAAAGACTTCGCCGACGGCGTCCGGTACATCGCCGGCAATCAAAAGGTGCTTCATTTGCTGCACATCGCCGCGGCGGCCACCTTTCTGGTGGGCATCCTCCAATCGGTTTTCGTTCCCATGGCGCTCTCGGTTTCAGACAGCGGCACGCTGGGCGCCGTCCAGTCCATATCCGCGTCCGGAATGCTGATCGGCGGCCTTTTGATCGGCATGTCGAGCAAAACCGGCAAACAGGGCCGGGTGCTTTCGGTTTCCCTTGTGACGGCGGGGTTTTTCTACATCCTCATCGGGGCAAGCCCCAACGCCGCGCTGATCACCTGCGCCGCGTTCTGTTTTTTCTTCACCCTGCCGTTCGTCAACGCCAGCCTGGAGGTGTTGTTCCGTCAAAACATCGACAACGGGATGCAGGGGCGCGCCTGGTCTCTCATTTCACTCATCACCCAGACCGGCATGGTGATGGCCTTCGGCATCGCCGGGCTTCTGGCGGACCATCTGTTCAACCCGCTCCTGACGGACGCGGGCCGCCTCTCGGACACCGTCGGAAGACTGATGGGCACGGGCCCTTCCCGGGGCAGCGGGCTGATGGTGATGGTTTGCGGCCTGCTCCTGCTGCTGTACGCGCTGGTTTCAGCGCCGGGTGGACGGGCGCCCCGGGCGGCGCCGTCCCGTTTTGCCATGCAGGCCAAATGAGCGCCCGGCGGCCGGGGCATCCATCGCCTCGGCGCCTTAGTGGGGATGATCGTGGGGTTGCCGATCATGCCCCTCATGCTCATGGTGGTGCAGCCCGTGGTCGTTTTCAGCGGGATGGTCATGGGCCGCGACATCCGTTTCCCCGGCCACGGGATGCGCGTGCTGGTGCGGGTGCTCATGGGCATGGACGTGCGCATGGGGATGGCTGTGGGTTTCATCGCCATGGGAATGGAGGTGGTCATGTTCGTGGGCGTGTTCGTGCCGGTGGCGGTGGGCGTGTTCGTGTTCG
>JAABTD010000168.1 GCA_011390065.1 Desulfobacteraceae bacterium | reverse complement strand
CCTTCACAAAAGATTTGGAGGATATTCGAAAACAAATACCCTTGGAGAAGACTCAATGGGACTAATGTTGGACACAAATGTTTTTATTCATTCTGAGCGATCAAAATCTCCGATAGATTTTTCACACTGGGAAGAATATGGCGATGTATATATCAGCGCTGTTACTGTTTCTGAATTATTAGTTGGTGTTCATTATGCTAATAATGAGTCAAGAAAGGCTCGTCGTTCTGCTTTTGTGGAATCCATATTAAGTAAAGTTCCTGTTTTGGATTTTAATACTGAAGTAGCCAGAGTACATGCTGGTTTATTTGCATCACTATCCAGGCTGGGTATGATGATAGGGGCACATGACCTAATTATTTCAGCAACAGCCTTAGTCCATAACTGTGCAGTACTGACAGAAAATAAAAACGAATTTGAAAGAGTTCCTGGACTTGAAACCATTTTATTCATTAAAGCATAGAAGAGCTTATGGCGATATTGGTCGCGACTTTATTCATGTGCATCACGAAGTTGAACTGGCCAGCATTGGCGCAGAGTATGTGATTGATCCAATTAACGATCTCAAGGCCAGTCTGTCCAAATTGCCACGCCATGTTGCATCGGAAAAAGCCTGCTTTTTCGGTCGGTGAATTAAAAAATCACCTATGGGGATAGGGAGAAGCCTCGCGGCTCCCCCCTCCCACACCACCACTCAACGGGTCCGTAAGCGGCGGTTCGGCTGGTTAAAGCAGGTCATGGACCCGCCGGGTTTTCCAGAACGGACCCTGACGACATTTCAACGACTGTTGCAATATGTCGGCAAGCATACGCTCTTTTACAACCGCAACCATTTACCCGCGTCCATTCGGGCGGGGATCGTTCGGGCCTTTGCCGGTGTGAGACCTCCGCACTTTGTCTTGTGTTGCAGGCTCGTCCCGCCAGGCCCGCCTGACTCGGTTCTTGTACATCGCCCCGTGCGCTTGCGGCATCCCGCCTCGGCGGGACGGCTTCCTCCCGAGGCATCAGGATGAATTGAAGGCTGATTGGGATTTGGTGATGAATGGGGAAGCTCTATACAAGATTCAGCCGCTCCAGTAGGAGGTAAGCCGATGTATCCATCATAAGCCGATGTATCCATCAGTAAAGAATGTCGCCTTTTCGGGGGATTACACTCTCATCATTGATTTCGATAACGGGGAGCATGGTACACTGGATATGACGCCGTTTCTTGATTTTGGCGTTTTCCAGCGGTTAAAGGATCGGAATGCGTTCAGACGAGCCCGGGTTGGCATTTGACACGATAGAATGGGATTCGGGAATCGACCTGGACCCCGAGTTTGTTTATGAAAAGTGCGAACGAAAAGGAACGCGCCAAGACGCTGATGCCAACACAATAGAACCGCGCGATTCAGCGCCGGCGCGGTGATCAGGGGTAAAAAAACAATGAATCCACTTAAAGAAGCAACAATCGAAACCATCAGACGTTTACCCGAACAGTGTACGTTGGATGACATCATGTACCGGATCAATTTTGTCGCCCAGGTCTTGGAAGGAATGGAAGATGCCGAAGCCGGCAGGGTGATCTCAACCGAAGAATTGCTGGACAGAGTTGATCAATGGTCAAAGTAAGGTGGACGGAAAAATCGAGCAAGCACCTCAAATCCATCTATGATTACATAGCGACCGATTCAAAAGTTTACGCAAGAAGGTACGTTCAGTCACTTGTCGAATCCACTGAAAAATTAAAACGTATGCCGGAATGCGGTAGAAAAGTGCCCGAGTTTGAAATGCATGCCTTTCGAGAAATTGTCTTCAGAAATCATCGAATTGTTTATAGAATCAGCGATGTTGACGGTCAAATTGATATCCTTGCGGTCGTGCATGGCGCACAGGATTTGTTGAAGGTGTTCCGCGAAGGCGTCGTGTAAACCCTTCTCCAGATCCCGCCCCGGTCGGTGAGTAGGCCGCATTCGGCGACCGAGATCCGATAGACCTTTTATTTCAGAAGTTTACAGCACATAACCAGAGAATAAAAATGGACACCCTGAAACGCACAAACCGCATCTGCGACACGTCCCGTTTCGGACAACCGCAAATTCGCGTCTATCACAAGAAAGGCGTCGGCAAGAAAATGCCGCGCTACCTTCTCAAATGCGGTTGCTGCGACGAGACGCTCGAAATTTATTACGACGATGACGGCCTGGAGATCAACGGGGTGAACGGCGCCATCGATGACTGGCGCGAGATTCTTCTGCCGTTGCTTCTTATCGATCGGCGGGAAGATCGCTTCGTCGGCCGGCGGCCCGCGCCAGCACCTCCGCCTCATTCAACGGGTTCGCCGGATGGTGCGACAGGCACAGCGGCATCTGGATCTTGATCGGCGCTTCCAGCGTTTCGGTGTACAAATAGAACCGCCCCTTGTCCAGCGTCGCCACCTCCGACCCGTCCCCGCCCCTCAAACTCAACTGATCCGACACCACCTTGATGGCGTTGGGAGAATTCGCCTTGCCGTAATAGTGGGTGGCGCAGTTGGTGATCACCGCATGGTCCAGATCCTTGGGCGACTGGGTGGCGAAGATCAGCCCCAGGCCGTATTTCCGGGCCTGGGCCGTCAACCGCAGCAGACTGGTCTTGCAGGGCGCGGACCGGACCGAGGGGACGAAGTCCTTGGCTTCGTCGAGGACGAACAGTCCCCGGATGGGCCGGTCCTTGACCGCGGGATGTTTCTTGATCCAGGAAAAGAGCGTCATGGCGAGCTGGTTGAGAAACAATTGCTGGTTGATCGGCTGAGGCAGCCCCACGAAGTTGATCACCGAGATCCGCGTTTTTCCGTCCCCTTCCCCGAACAGCAGGCCGGGGTCCATGGCTGCGCCCCGCTGGCGCAACAGGGGATTGGTCTGGACGGCCGCCCGGATGCTGTCTGCGATCTCGCGGGCCGTTTTGGACGCGTCGCCGATCTTGCCCGACGCTTCACGGGGCAGGTTGGACAGAAATTCCACGAATACATCCAGTCCGCTGCCCGGCCCTTTTGCAAAATGATGCAGCGCCGCCGACAGGATCCCGATTTTTTTCTTGGCGGTCAGGGAATTGCCCGGCGCCGCGATCTCCCGGAAGGCCTCGATGGCCATGGCGACGGCCTGTTCCAGCTCATCCGGATCATCGGCCACCGCCCCGAGGTCGGGCAAAGGCGCCAGGGTCAGGGGACGCCCTTTCTCCCGGCCCGGCGTCCAGATCACCGTTTCCACATCCCGGTGGTAGCGCTCGGCCTTGGCGGCGTCGGTTTCAGACCAGGCCTCGGGCCGCTCCGGCCAGGGATCGCCCATGCGGGCCAGATCGTTGGCCCCATCGATGAGGATGGAGGGGATGCCCATCAGGGCCGCCTCCTCCACCAGTCGCCGCACCAGCACGGTCTTGCCGGACCCGCTGCCGGCCAGAACCACCACATGGCGGGCCAGCAGGGACGGATCGACGGCCACAGGCCCTGCCAGGCGGTTTCCCGCCACCGTCATGCCCAGGGGCATGGCGCCGTCGGCCCCCTTCGGTTTTGCCGGCGCAGATGTCGGCCGGCGGCGGGAAGGCGGTGATGCCGGCCCTTGCTTCCCCGATCCGGAGGAAGGCGGCGGTCTGTTGTCGGATTTGACCAGACCGGCCGCTGTCATCATCTCCAGATGGGAGACCGGCTGCCGCGACTGGAGCCATTCGTCGAAATCGGCGGGGGCCTCATTTTCCAGCTGGTGAAGGGCCCAGAGGATTGCCAGTTCCGGCAGTCGGGGCTTTACGAACCGGCCGCCGGCCCCATGAAATTTTTCCACGGTTTCTTCCGATTTCCGGCCCGAGGGGAACGATGTCGTCCGGATCAGGATGAGATGGCGGAACCTGAGCTTCCGGTCGATGCCCGAAGCGGTGACGGCCGCCTTGACCCGGGTCTGGAAAGCGATGGGGTGGTGTTTCTGGACGGCCCGGAGGCAGTAATGCTTTTCCAGATCGTTCTGGTCCCGATGGATCAGGCGAATCCGGGCATGAAGCGGCGGGTAGTTCCGGCCGCCGCCGAATTCAACATCCACCACCGGGTCCACTTCCCCGGTCGGGGGCCGCTCCCGGATCAGGCAGCGGCAGGCTGTCTGGAGCAGGGGGGCCATCGCATCTTCATTGCGCTCGTCTATGAGGTGATCGACCGGGGCCTCGGCCCGAAGGGCGTCGAGCCGATGGTCGAGTCCATGGTTCGGGGAGGGGTGCGACGATGGTGTGTCCTTCTGTTCAGCAAGGGCGAAATCGAAAACCTCCAGGATCTCTTTTTTCCGGAGGCAACCCCGCAGGTGATGGTCGCAAAGTTGAAGAATGTCGCGCGGCGACATGCTCGCCGTTTCCGCCAGGGCGAAGGCCTCGGGTCTGAAGGGCCAGGAAGGGTAGGGCGGCGTGAAACCGATTCGATCGAACCCCTGCCGGAGCCGGTTTTCGATCAGGCGTCTGGCGGTGTCGGCCCGGGTCACCGGTTCCAGGGTCAGGGGGGCGGCGAAGCTGTCCGTATCCGACTTGAGGGCCTTGCCCCGCAGAATCGCCCAGGTGGATTCGATGCAGGTCGCGACCACCAGGGACCGTTGGGCCACGCCCCGGACCAGCCCGCTCAGCCCGCCGGCGATGCCTTCGATGATCGAGAGCGAGGCGAGTTGTTCGTCCGCCAGGTCGCCGTCCCGCCGGACGCTGGACAGCACATGGTGCTGTTCCACAATGGCGTCCAGCTGGTCGAGGGCCAGGAGGGTCGGTCCCCGGAGGCTGAGCAGCCAGGACAGCCCCTTGACGATTTCCATCGGCGGCCTGGCATGGGCCCTGAACCTGAATTCCCGCCGGTCCGCATCCTCCAGGGGAATGCCCTGGAGCCAGCTGTACCCGATGTTGGACAGGCGGATATCGGGCGAATGGAACAGGAAAAGGGCCCGGAGCGCGTCGCCGTGCTGGTGGATCTTGGCTCGGTGTTGCCGGACCAGGCCCCTCATGATTTTGTCCATGTTCCGCTGGAGCTTGTCGCCGTTTCTGGGGAATCGGTCCAGGATCAGCCGGGCATTCTCCGATGGGTACAGCATCCCGATAATGCGTTCCAGGATCAGCTCGACCTGGGTCCGTCCGTCCCGGTAGGGCTGTTGGAGGGAACTCAGGTATCCCAACAGCACTGTTTCCCAGAAATCTCCCACGTCGGTCAGGTCGATGAGGATGAACCCGCCGTCCCGCTCCTGGACGGCGTGCCGGATGGCGGCCAGCGCGTGGGTCTTGCCGGCCCCGCCGACGCCCACCAGGATGCGGCCCAGGGGGGAGGGCGCATCAGGGGCTTTTGTCATCCGATCGATCTCATCCAGGAGGCGGGCCCGGAGGTTTTTATTGAGGTCCGGCACATGGAAGGCGAATTCCTTCCAGACGCTTTCCAGGAGCATGACCCAACTGAAATCGACGGCCTCGAGCGCGTTGAGTTCCGGGGTGGCGTTCATCGTTCCATGTACAGAATATGACGCTTGAACCCGAGGATGTCGATGGCCGCCCCCTCGTCTTCGGGGGTCCGCTCCCGGGGGTCGTCCAAGTGCATGAGGACGAGGCGGCCCTCCTTCTGAAGGGCGAGCAGAGCCTTGTCCAGGGTTTCCCTCGGCACGTCGGCCAGCCGGTTCCGCAAGTCTTTGAGGTGGACCCGGACGTTGGACCGGCCGTCGGTCAGAGCGAAGCAGGCCGCCCGGATCCGCTCCGGCAGGTCGTGGGTCGCGGCTTCGGGCGGGGCGGCGTCGGCCATGAACCCGGCCAGAGGGAGATCCCGCGCCTGGAGAAAGTGCTTCAATCGGGCCAGGAGGGCCTCGAACGCTTCGTTGGTCCGGGCTTGAGGAGAGATCGGCGCATCCAGGTGGTCCGACGCCCAGGCCCAGGTCCGGTCCGTGAGCAGGATATGTTGCGCCCGGCCGCGCTTTTCCAGTTCGATGAAGCCGGCCTCGATCAGTTCTTTTCTAGTCCTGGGATTGAGTTGCTTGACGTCGGATTGCTTGGGCTCCTCTCCCGTGAACAGCAATCGGAAGAGCACCAGGGTTTGCAAAGGTGATGGGGTAAACGTCATGGTTCTTTCCTTATGAGGTCGTGGGGGGTCGATGTCAAGGCGCTTTGCCGAAAATGGACCAGATCGCGGATTTTGTCCACCGCCAATTCCGGATCTTCCATGATTTCTTCGTGGGTGAGCCGCAGCACCAGGTAGCCGCTGATGATCAGTTCGTAGTCGCGGTTCCGGTCCTCCCGGAAGGCGAACCGGCTACGGTGGCTGGCGAAACCGTCCACCTCCACCACCACCCTGCCTTCGGGCCAGAGCAGGTCCACCACGAACCGGCGGTCCCGGACCGTGGTCACCGGCTGGTTGAAGGTGAACAGCCTGTTCAGCCGGTCGTCCCCGGCCAGGTGACGGGCCAGCATCCCCTCGCCGGGACTGAACGGGTGGGGATGTCCCCGGATGGGCTGATAGGCGTGCTTGGCCTCGTCGGCAAGTCCGGCGCTGCGTCGGGCCGGTCTCTCGGGGGGCGGAAACACCGCGCCGTAGAGAAGGCTTCCCAGGGCTTTGCAGCCGGACAAAGGGGTGGGCAGAAGAACGAGCAGCCCCGCCCCTGTTATCCGGGCGAACCATTCCGCGGCCCTGGCCAGCCCCAGCAGTCGCTCGTCCCGGGGGGTCGGGTCTTCCACCGACAGGACAAAGCCGAGGGCGTCCCCGCCGACGGCCAGGGAAAGTTGGGCCGCCTGAATCTCCCGCGCGAACCGGCGCGGCAGGGGAGGCCGCCCGTTCCGGCACCGGACCGCGGCCGCCCGGAGCCAGGCGGCGGAGACGCCGGCCCTGACGGGCGCGATCGCCCCCACCGCTTCGGCCGCGGCCAGGGGATGGGCCGGCCGGAGATCGACCCCGCCGCCGTACCAATCCGGGAAAAGGGCCAGGGCGACCTCTGCCAGCGAACCGACCATGGCCGACAGCAGCCCGTCGAGCCTGTCCAGCCGCGCCACACGGCAGACCGCCAGGGATCGCCCCTCCGACGCCGGCGGGTCGGTCAGTTCGATCTCCGCCAGCAGCTCGGTAGGCGCGTCGCAGAAAAGGGCCAGGGTCCGGCCCGGCTTCAATCGTTTGAGATGGTCCTGAAACACGAATGCCTTTGGTGTGGGTTGTCGGATTTGCGATCGGGCCCTCTCTGTGGTACATACATGAAACGGCGTCTCGACGCCACCCCAAACCACCCCAAGCGGAGACCCTACCCATGCCCGACGCCGACAACCGACAGCCCATGACCCTGCTGCCCCCCCATCACGACCACGAAGACGACCAGCCCCTGCACGAGACCGTCCGGCTGCTGGCCGCGACCCTGGGCCGGGTCATCCGGCGGCTGGAGGGGGAATCGTGCTTCAAGGCGGTGGAGCATTTGCGAACCGAATGCCGGTCCCGACGGGATGGGGACCCGGACGCCGCCGACCTGGGCCGGCTGCTGAAGGTCGTCGGAAAGCTGGAACTGGCCACCCTGGGCACGGTGGCCCGGGCCTTCACCCTCTTTTTTCTGCTGATCAACACGGCCGAGCAGGTCTATCAGACCGAGATGCACCGGGACGAGGACCGCCGGCCCGACGCCGAACCCCGGCCCGGGACCTATCGCTGGGCCATGACCCAACTGAAAGCGGCCGGACACGATGCGGAAACCGTCACCGGTTTTCTGGGGCGCATGGAGGTCCGTCCCGTGTTCACGGCCCATCCCACCGAGGCCACCCGTCACACGGTGCTCGACCTGCAGGCCCGGGTCGCGGACCGGCTGCTGGCCCTGGACGAGGCGGATCCGGCGGAGCGGCAGGAGCTGGAGGCGGATCTGGAGGCCGAGGTGGAGATGCTCTGGCTCACGGCCGAAGTGCGGGAAGACCGGCCGTCGGTGATGCACGAAGTTAGCAACGTGCTCTGGTACCTGGAACATCGGTTGCTGGAGCTGGACATCGCCGTGGCCAAATCCCTGAGCCGCGCCTTCATGGCGGTGTTCGAAGAACCGCTGGATGTGCCGGCCTGCCTGCGCATCGGCAGTTGGGTGGGGGGCGACCGGGACGGCAATCCCCACGTGACGCCGGCCGTCACGCTGGAGGCCGCGCGCCGGAACGCCGACACGATTCTTGGCCTGTACGCACGGAAGCTCCGGGACCTGATCGAAGCGCTCTCCCTGTCGACCCAGATTAAATCGGCGCCGGAGTCCCTGACCGCGTCCCTGGCGGCGGATCGCGATATGTTTTCCGCCATCGGAAAGACCGGCGGCCGCCGCAACAAGCGGGAGCCGCTGCGGATAAAGCTGGATTTCATGAAAGCCCGGCTGGAAGCCGCCCGCCGAAAACTGACCGGAGAATCCACCGAAAAGGAGGCCTTTGCCTACGCCGATGCAGCGGCGTTCAGAGCGGATCTGACCCTGATCCGCGATGTCCTGGAGGCCGTCGGCGCCCATTATTCCATCCGCACCTTTCTCGATCCGCTGCTCACCAGCGTCCGCATCCACGGCTTTTTCGGATACGCCATGGATATCCGGCAGGAAGCCGGCGTTCACGCCGACGCCCTGGAAGAGATCTGCGAAATGCTGGACCTGCCGCCCATGGACGCCGAACAACTGAGCAGGGAACTGCTGGGCCGTCGGCCGATCATCGGCGCCCATCTGCCCCTTTCCGACCAGACCCGGCAGACCGCCGAGGTTTTCGGGGTCATCCGGCAACTCCAGTCTGAAATCGGTGAAGAGGCGGTCGCTGCCTACATCATTTCCATGACCCATTCGGCCGAAGATATTCTGCGGGTCCTGTTGCTGGCAAGGGAAGCCGATCTGGTGGACCTGGCCGCCGATCCGCCCCGATCCCACATCGATGTCGCGCCGCTGCTGGAGACCCTGGCGGATCTCCAGGGCGCGCCCGATCTCATGCGCGGGCTGCTGCGGGACCCGGCCTATAAACGGCAGCTCCAGGCCCGGAACATGCGCCAGGAAATCATGATCGGCTATTCGGATTCCAGCAAGGACGCGGGGTTGATGCCGGCGTCCTGGGCGTTGTACCGGGCCCAGGAGAATCTGTCCGGCATCTGCCGGGAAGCGGGGATATCGGTCACCTTCTTCCACGGCCGGGGCGGCACGGTGGGCCGCGGGGGCGGTTCGCCGGTCTTCCGGGCCCTGTCGGCCCTGCCGCCGGATTCGGTGAACGGCAGGATCAAAATCACCGAGCAGGGGGAGGTGATCAGCCAGAAATACGGCCTCATCCCCATGGCCGAGTACAACATGGAACTCACCCTGACCGGGGCGCTGATGGCGTCGTTTACGAAATGGTGCCGGGACATCGAGCCGGAAGACGAAAAGCGGTATCGGGCGGTGATGGACCGGCTGGCGGAGCTGGCCCTGCCGGTCTACCGGGACCGGGTCCACCAGGGGGACGAATTGTTCGATCTCTTCCAGACCGCCACGCCGGTCAAGGAGCTGGCCAACGTCCATTTCGGGTCGCGTCCCGCCTACCGGGGCGGCGGCGCCTCCATGGCGTCGATCCGGGCCATCCCCTGGGTTTTCGGCTGGACCCAGATCCGGCTCAATCTGCCGGGGTGGCTGGGCGTGGGAACCGCCCTGTCCACCATCATCGAAGAAAAAGGCGGTCTGGAAACCGTCCGGGAAATGGCCGACGCCTGGTGCTTTTTCGACGACCTGCTGGGCAAAATCGAGATGATCTGCGCCAAGACCGACCTGGAGATCGCCCGGACCTACGTCGAGACCCTGGCGCCCCGACGCAAGGCCCTGTGGGAGGACCTGGCATCCGAATACCGCCGCACCGTGGATGCGCTGCTGGCTATCCGCGACACAACATACCTGATCTCGGACCAGCCCCTCCTCCAGACCGCCATCCTTCACCGCGACCCCTACCTCGATCCCCTGGCCCTCATCCAGATCCATCTGTTGCGGAAGAAACAGGAAATGGCCGAAGACCACCCCGACCGGGCCCAGATCGACCGGATTCTGGGGACGACGCTGAACGGGATTGCGCAGGGATTGCGGAATACGGGGTGAGTGGGATTGGAGACAAAGCATGGAGATCAATGAATGGCTGTTTCAAATATAGATTCCGATAAACGGTTGACCATCGACTTGCCGCAAAACATCGATCAGGCTTACGCAAGGGAGGCGTTTGCGGCAATACTTTATTACAATGGCGTTCTTTCGGAAAAACAGGCCCGTTCGATGATTGGGAAAAGCAGGCGGGAGTTCCAAGAAGAAATCATCCCAAAATTCGGGCTTTCCATGGTCGGAGGAACCGAGGAAGATGTCGCCATAGAGCGGGAAGCATGCCAAAGAATGTCGTAAGCAATACTGGCCCGCTGATCAGTCTGGAAAAATTAGACGGCGGCTTTCGGTTTATCGGAAAGATATACCATAAAATCCTCATTCCGCCGAAAGTCGCCGAAGAGATATAAAAGCGGGTACGGTGGCGAGTGAGATGCCTCGGGTTGTTTTGGTGGTTTGAAATTTTTCCGGTGATAGGGTAAGAAATAACCATAGCCCCCAGCAATGCAGGAAACTGTTTGAAGGGGGGCGCTTCAACCCATTTCCCCAGCACAAATCAGCGGAGGGCGCGCATGGAGATCAACGCCATGGATTTCAAAAACGAATGCCTGGAAATTCTGAATCGAATTCATCATTCGGATGATGTGATCATTTTAAAGGATGGCATCCCGGTCGCGAAACTGGTCCGGTATGCGCCGCCCCGGCGCGGGGCGTCCATAATTGGATCGATGACCGGCGTTGGGGAGACGGTGGGGGATTTGACGGAACCGTTCGATGATGAGTGGGAAGTGGATTGATGGCCGGCCTTTTACTGGATACCCATGCCTGGTGGTGGACCAATCCAGCAGACCGCATCATCGTTGCAACTGCGAGAATTCATGGTATGACGCTTTTGACGAAGGATGAAAAAATCCTCGATTACCCTGGAGTTGCAGCGGTTTGGTAAAGACGGTGAGGTGAACGCGACAGAATACGGGGGAGGGCATTTCAATATGGAAGCAACCTTATCGATCATCGGCGAAGAACTGTCTGCGGAAGACCGCAAAGATTTATCCATTGAGATGAAGCGGTTGATCAACGACGAGACTGACCTGGAAGCCGAGATTCCCGAAGCGCAGGGGAAGCCGGGCGACAAGGGGGATATCCCGTTGTGGGGGCAGATCGTGCTGACGGCCTTCACCAGCGGTGCGGTGGCGGCGCTGATCGGCGTGCTCCGGTCCTATGTGGACCGGAAGCGGTCGATCGTGTTCGACATCCAGCGTAAGGACGGTGAAAAGCTGACCCTCAACGCCCAGAACTTGGCCGATGATCAGGTGGACCAGACCTTGAAAATGGCCCAGTCGTTCATCAGGGAGGGGGAGTGAGCGGTCGCCGCCTCGCCATACTGATCGCCAGCAGCCGGTTTCCGGAAGATTCGGCTTTGACGGATTTGCGGTGCCCGGAAAACGATGTGGACGACCAGTTGCGGATGGCGGCCGGGGGGCAGGGCACCTGCATCATGACGGCGTCCACGGGCGCCCAGACGGCCCGGGAGAAAGAGGCGGACGCCTACGG
>JAABTD010000167.1 GCA_011390065.1 Desulfobacteraceae bacterium | reverse complement strand
ATCGGTGGAAGGGCTGGAAGACGCCGAACTCATGCGGCCGGCTTACGCCATCGAATATGATTACGTCGATCCGATTCAACTGCGGCCCACTCTGGAGACCCGGCAGGTCGCCGGATTGTTCCTGGCCGGCCAGATCAACGGCACCTCCGGCTACGAGGAGGCGGCGGCCCAGGGTCTCTGGGCCGGCGTCAACGCCGCCTGCCGGGTGCAGGGCCGGCCGCCGTTTGTCCTGGACCGGTCCCAGGCCTATATGGGCGTCATGGTGGATGACCTGGTGGTCCGGGGAACGTCGGAACCCTACCGGATGTTCACTTCCCGGGCCGAATACCGGCTGATGCTGCGGGAGGACAATGCGGATCTGCGGCTCATGGAGACCGGCCACGACTTAGGCCTGATCGACGGCGATACGCTAAAGGATCTGAAAGAGCGGAAGGCGGCGATCGAATCGGAGATCGAACGGGTTCGCAAGGTGGCGATCAAGCCGCTGCCCGAGGTGAACGCCTATCTGGCAAAACGGCGTTCTCCGGCTATCGACACAGGGGTTTCCCTGGAACAGCTCTTGAAGCGCGCGGAAATGGATTATGCCGCCGTCCGGCAACTGGCGCCTGCGGAGACGGCCATTTCCGACCGCGTCGGCCGTCAGGTGGAAATCGAAATCAAATACGAAGGATATATCCGTCGGCAGTTGACTGAAATCGAAAAGTACCGCGACCTGGAGCGGATTAAAGTTCCGGATGATTTTGATTTTCATTCGGTTCACGGGCTCTCCAATGAATTGCGGGACAAACTGTCGGCGGTGAGCCCCGCGACCCTGGGGCAGGCGTCGCGCATCGACGGCATGACGCCGGCGGCCATTTCGGTGATCATGGTGGCGCTGCGGGCGTCGGCGTCAAGACGGATAAAAGACGGCGTCGGCGAAAAAACGGCGCCGGTGGAACGGGTGGAGGACGCCTTATGCCGGTGACCGTCGTCGGCATGGGGCTTTCGCCGGCGGACCTTACCCGGCGCCGCAAAGAGATCATCGGATCAGCGGACATTCTGGTGGGCGGGCGACGCCATCTGGAAGGGTTTGAACACCTGCCGGCTGAAAAATGGCCCATCGGCCGGGATCTGGACGGTCTTATGGCGGCCATCCGGGAGGTCATGTCGGAAAAGGCCGTGGTGGTGCTGGCCTCCGGCGATCCGCTTTTTTTCGGCATCGGGGCGCGCATGGTCGATGCCCTGGGGTCGGACAACGTATCGATTCATCCCAACATCTCTTCCGTTGCCGCGGCCTTTGCCCGGATCCGGACGCCCTGGCAGGATGCCCGGGTCCTCAGCGTCCACGGTCGCTTCGATGCCAGGGAACTGCTCGCGGGATTGCGCCGAAACGACAAAATCGCCGTCCTGACCGACCCGGAACAGACGCCCGGATGGCTGGCCCGCTTTCTTCGGGAACATGGCGTTTCCGGGTTTTCCCTGTGGGTGTTTGAACGATTGGGGACCGGAGACGAGGCTGTTTATGCATTCGAAGATGCCGGCGAGGTGGAAGACCGCGTGTTCCAGATCCCCAACCTCGTGGTGCTGATCCGGAGATCTCCCGCCTGTTCGGAACCGCGTCCCCTCTATCCCGGCATGCCCGACAACGCCTTTGCCCACGAACGCGGCCTGATCACCAAATCGGAAGTCCGGGCGGTCACTATTTCCAAACTCCGCCTGGATCGCCCTGATCTGGTATTGTGGGACCTGGGGGCCGGGAGCGGATCGGTGGGGATCGAAGCGTGCCGGTTTCTGGATCAGGGCATGGTGTTCGCCGTGGAAAAAAAGGCCGAACGGATTGAACAGATCATGCAAAACCGGGATCGGTTCGGCATTCAAAACCTGAGAGTGATCCGGGCGGATTTGCCCGGGGCGCCGGCGGCGCTGCCGGATCCGGACCGGGTGTTTGTGGGGGGCGGCGGACGGGACCTGCCGGATATTTTGAGATCGGCGGCCCGCCGGCTCAGGGACGGCGGCGTCATCGTGGTCAACACGGTGCTGATCCAGAGCGTATCGGCGGCATTGGATGCGCTGAAAGAATCGGGGTTTCAGACGGACATCACCCAAATTCAGGTCAGCGGGGGGAAAACCATGCCCTGGGGAGAGCGGCTGGAGGCCCAGAATCCGGTGTGGATTATTCAAACCATAAGGAAACAACATGATTGAATTAACCAGAGACTACATCCGCCAAAACATTGCGGACACGGATCTCATCTTTGAGCGCGGCATCCAGTTGTATGAATACGGCGCGTTTCTGTGCAAGGAAGCCAACCCGGACAGGGGCCGGTTTATTTACGAGGTGGACGGAAATTACGGCGACTATACCGCTCAGGTCAATCTGAATGCAACCGATCTGGAGACCCGCTGCGATTGCCCTTATCCCGGCCAGGGGTGCAAGCATACGGTGGCGGTGTTGCTGGACATAAACGATCGGGTTAAGGGTTGGGTCCATCCGGAGGTCCGCCCGGAGGTCCGCCCGGATGCGGGGCCGGAAGCCCCGGAAGAACCCTATCTGACGCCTGAAGAGATCCGGGATCAGGCAGTGGAGGACCGGCGCAAACGGGCGTCCACGGAGTCGCTGTCAGTGACCCTGGGCGATATGTACAAGGGCGAACACCTGGTGGAGACGCCCCAGGGAAAACTCTATACGGTCACGCTCCATGATCCGGTTGAAAACAGGGGCCACTGCACATGCCCTGATTTTCTCACCAACCGACTCAACACCTGCAAGCATCTGATCCGGGTCGGAAACGAGGTCCGAAGCCGGCGGAATTTTCAGCGACAGATTGAAAAAGAGCGGTTTCCCTTTGTTGACATTTACTGGGATTCCGCAGCGGACGGCCCACGCCTTTTTTATGAACGGCCGGAAGCGGAGATCGTGGACCTGGCGCCGGTGTTGACCGAGTATTTCGACGACAACGGCGCCTTTCGAAAACCGGAGCTGGCGCAGATGATGCCCCTGCTCTCCCGGGTGGACGGCGACAAGCGGGTGCGGGTTCAGCCGTCGGTGATCGGCCGTCTGGACGAGGAGTTGATGGACCGCCAGGTGGCTGAGATGGCCAAGGGCGGTATGCCGGCCCTGGACATGGTCAAGACTGAACTGTACGCCTACCAGCAGGAGGGGGTCCGGTTCGGTCTCTACAGAAAAGGGGTGCTCATCGGCGATGAAATGGGACTGGGAAAGACCCTCCAGGCCATTGTGCTGGCCATTCTGAAAAAGGAGATCTTCGGCTTCGAGCGGGTGCTGGTGGTCACCATGGCCTCGTTAAAGGAGCAGTGGAAGCGCGAGATCGAGCGCTTTACCGATGAGCAGGCCGCCATCGTGGCCGGCAATCCGAAACAGCGGGAAGACACCTATCAAAACGACGATCGGTTGTTCAAGATCGCCAACTACGAAGCGGTGCTGCGGGATGTGACCATCATCTCCCGGTTCAAGCCCGACCTGCTGATCCTGGATGAAGCCCAGCGGATCAAGAATTTCAATACCAAAACCGCCGACGCGGTCAAACGGCTGCCCCGGAAGCACGCCATGGTCCTGACGGGCACGCCCCTGGAAAACAAGCTCGAAGACGTTTACTCCATCATCCAGTTCCTCGACCCCCGGATGCTCTCGCCCCTGTGGCAGTTTGCAGCGGATCATTTCATGCTCAGCAGAGACAAGAAAGGCAAGATCCTGGGGTACCGGAACCTGGACGCGCTTCATGAGCGGTTGAAGTCCATCGTCATTCGCCGCCGCAAGGAAGAGGTGCTTTCGGAACTGCCCGACGAGGTGGTCAACAATTACTACCTGGATCTGACGGAGGTTCAGTCGAAAATCCACGCCGGGTACGCCCAGTCCCTGCTGCCGATCCTCAACAAGAAATTTCTCACCCCCATGGACCTGCGCCGCATCCAGGAGCTGCTGATGTGCATGCGCCGGGTCTGCGATTCCACCTACCTGGTGGATCGAAAGACGAACTTGTCGCCCAAGCTCAGGGAATTGACCTCCATTCTGGATGAACTCGTCTTCCAGAACAACCGCAAGGTGGTGATTTTTTCCGAATGGACGGCCATGACCTTTCTCATCGCCAAGCAGTTGTCGGCCGAGGGAATCTCTTTTGTGGAGTTGTCCGGCAAGATCCCGGTCCACAAGCGCCAGGCCCTCATCGACGAATTCACCGACAATCCGGATTGCCGGGTCTTTCTTTCCACGGATGCCGGGGGCACGGGCCTGAACCTCCAGGCGGGAGATTGCGTGGTCAATTTCGAACTGCCCTGGAACCCGGCCAAGATGAACCAGCGGATCGGCCGGGTCAACCGGATCGGCCAGAAAAGCCGCTGCGTCAACGTGGTCAACCTGATCATGAAAAACAGCATCGAGGAGAGAATCCTGGCGGGCATCCAGCTCAAGACCGATCTGTTCAAGGGGGTCTTCGACGGCGGGATGGACGTGGTGGAGTTCTCCCAGGAAAAACGGACCGAGATGCTCAACCGGCTCCGGGCCATGATGGGCGAAGAGGAGATGGCGGAGGTCCGGCCGGAAGCGCGGCCGGGCGTGGAGATTCCGGAGGATACGCCCCATTACCTCAATCCTGCAGTGCTGGCCGAAGGGGATCGGCGGATGGCCTACGAAGCGGAGGAGGCCGACGGATCGGCCGTTTCAACCGCGGAAGATCCGGCGGGCGGGAATGGCGGCGGGCGGCCCGCGGAGGGGGCCGGCGGCGATTTTCTGGCCAACCAGCCGCCGGAGCGGATCGAAACCGTCCTCAACTCCGGGATGCAGTTTATCAACGGGCTTTTCGAGATGGCCACCGGTCAGAAAGTGGACATCGATGGGGACGGGAGCAAGATGATCTCCATCGATCGGGACACCGGCGAGGTCACCATGAAATTCAAGCTGCCGGGATTCGGCGCGTCGCAACAGGAGGCCTCATGACAGGCGACGACCGCGCGGTGCTGTTTGCGGGCGCCGGGCCGGGTGACCCGGAATTGATCACCGTAAAGGGTCAGCGGGCCCTGGCCGAAGCCGATGTGGTGATCTATGCGGGCTCCCTGGTCCCGGAGGCGGTTCTGAAATGGGCGAAGCCGGCGGCGAAAACCCTTAACAGCGCCGGCATGCATCTGGACGAGATCATTGCGGAGATCCGGTCCGCCTGGGACGAGAAAAAGAAGGTGGTGCGCCTTCATACCGGCGATCCGAGTCTGTACGGCGCGATTTTCGAGCAGATGATGGCCCTCGACCGGCACGGCATCCCCTACCGGATCATTCCCGGCGTGACCGCGGCCTTTGCGGCGGCGGCGGCCATGGGGATCGAATACACCCTGCCGGACGTTTCCCAGACCCTCATCCTGACCCGGATGGCCGGCCGGACCCCGGTGCCGGAGGCCGAAGCTCTGGAAAAGCTGGCGTCCCATCAGACGTCCATGGCGATTTATCTGAGCATTTCTTTGATCGACCGCGTGGCCGGGATTCTGGCCGACGCCTACGGACCCGAAGCCCCCGTGGCGGTGGCGTATCGGGTGAGCCAGCCCGATGAGAAGATCCGGTTTGCCAGGGTGAAGGATCTGACCGCGGTGGTCCGGACCGAAAACATCACCCGCCAGGCCCTGGTCATTGTGGGCAAGGTGCTGGGGCCGCGGCTGGGGGAAGAGGGCATGGGTGAACCATCGAAGCTGTATGACCGCCATTTTTCCCATGGTTTCCGAAAGGCTGAATCCGATTCTGTAAATGATTGACACCGCATTCTGAAACGGGATATAAATACCGGGACATATCGGAATGTGTTGCTTTTACTAGTTTATGTCTGATTAGGGTAGTTAACGTCAATCCATAAATTCAAGGAGGCGGTCTATGGTTCGGAGGTACGGGTGGATATTAATGTTGATGGGGCTCCTGGCGCTTTTCATCACCGGGTGCGATAGTTCCGACGGCGCCGATGTCGATGTGGACGAGTCGGGGACGGTCGTTTCGGGCAGACTGGCACAGACCTATGTGAGCGGCGCGACGGTCATCGCGGACAAAGTGGCGGCCGACGGGATCGGAAATTTCCGGGTCGATGAGGGTGAAGTCCGGACCATCAGCGACGCAGACGGCTATTACGAATTCACCATTCCGCCGAATTATGGCGAATATGTTCTCTGCTCCAAAGGCGGAACGGTCCGAAACAGCCGAGGGGCGCGCGTCCCGGCTCTTCCCATGCTGGCGCCTGAAGGGGCGCAGAATCTGACCCTGACAACAACCCTGGTCGCGCTCCATCCGTCCCTGAAAAATAAAATCGGGGCTGATTTCGACAAGGATGTGGCCAACCGAAACGGCGTCCCGTGGCGGATCCTCCAGATCGCCAAAACGGCGGAGGCGTTCCTTTCGGTTTGGAACCGGGAGGAACCCCAGTCATTGGCCGACATTTCGATCAAGTTCAAGGCGTTGAAAAAATACGCCGTTCGGCTAAATGACGCCGATATGGACATGGACGATGATATCGTCGATGCCGTCTATGGGGCGGTGCTGGACGTGCTGGAAGACGAAGATATCGAAATCGACGAAGACGCCCTGGTGGGCGACCGGCTGTCGCTGGCGGCTATCTTCGCCGGAATGACCGAAACGATCCTTGCGGCCATTCAAAACAGCGGCGTTGCCGTCGAAGCGGATATTTTGCCGGAGACCGAGGCGGCCATCGCCTTTTCACTCGAGACGCTCGATGGGAACCGGTTGGCATTCAGTCCAAGCGATTCGATTCTACCGCTTCCCAATGATATTGTCTGGGCCCGGACCGAGGGCCGCGTCTATCTCCCGCCGCCGGCGGACAGCCCCCAGCAGGCGGCGCTGTATACGGCCATCAATGCGCTGGAACTTAAAGGGCTCAGCCCGAACACCCCCATCGCCATCCCCCTTGAAAACGCAACGCCCATCGACGAGGCCGCCCTGCAGACGAACATCCGGCTCATCAACTACAGCACGATGCTGGGGCTGGTCTACGGAGCCCTGGAACTGGGCAATCCCGCAGAGGCGACGGCGGATGAGATCATCGCCGGCATCAAGGCGCAAATTGCGGCCGCGCCGCAGGAGACCATGGGGATCATTCAGCAAACCATCGGCGCCAACATGGGCCTGATTTTCGCAGGGTCGCTGGAGGTGGTGCAGGAAAGCAATTTTATCAAGATTTATCCGCTGAAACCCTTGTCGCCGGCCAGCAATTATTTGGCGGTGATTCTGAAACGGGCCTGTCAGGGGCCCTGCGCTGAAGGCGACCCCGGCACGCCGTTTACGGATATCAACGGGGTGATGGTCCGGGAGCCCCTCCTGTATGAATTTCTCAAGCTCGACGAGCCGTTGACCGGCGCGGTGGCCGCCCTGGAAGATCTGCGGCTGAAGTATGCGCCCATCTACAATGATCTGCTCCCGCTGGCGGGCATCGATAAGGACAACACGCTGGAGGTCTTCACTCTGACGACGGCCGACAAGACCTTGAGCGTTCAGGACTTCGGGGCGTTGTCGGCGTATCTTCAGCAGTTTGTGACAGGGCAGGGCGATATGACCCTTGACGACCTGGCGGCGGCCATCGGCGAATCGACCAATCTGCCCTACAGCGCCGTTTCGGCGGAATATGACGGCATCCATGCTTCTCTGCCGGAGATGACCGGCGTGAACCTGAATTCGGACCTGGAACCCGAGCCCGGCGTGTTCATCTCCATCGATATCGCCGCTTCGACCCCGGATAATCCGGTTCGAACAACCCTTGAATACGAACTGTTCAATGGCGAAGCCTATGATCCCGCGGCGAAAACCATCGCGCTGTATCAACACAGTTGGAACTGGAGCAAGGAAAACATTGAATATATTGTCGGTCCCAACGGGTTGCCCTTGCCGGGCATCGGCATCGACCTGCCGTTTCATGGGTCTCGGGTGAATCCGGGCATACCTTCCGGCGCGGAGTTCTTCTCGGTCAACCTCCCTCAGAATCGAATCAATCTCTACCAGTCCTATGTGGACATGACGATTTTTCTGAGGAATCTGAGGGCCGGTCTATTCGATCTCGACGGCGACGGCGTTGTTTTCATTCCGGGTTTTACGGAGCCGGATCCGGATGATGTGCCGAACCAGGTGTTTTTCATCGGCAACTCTTTAGGAGCGATTACCGGCTCTGTTTTTGCCTCGTACAATATTGATGCTTTGGATAAAATCGTTCTGAACACGGGCGCAGCAAATACGGCCGCGCTTTTCGACAGTTCGCCCAATCTTGAATCGTTGATGAGCGGCCTCGGCGTGGATAAAAATTCAACCGAATATTTCACCACTCTCGGCGTGTTGCAGTTGCTGATGGACCCTGCGGATCCCGTGAATCTGGTGAAGCCGGCTATCTCGGCCAAGACGCTTATCCAGTCGGCTTTCGGAGACAGGACGACCTCCAATGTCGTCAACCGGATCCTGGCCGCCGCAGCCGGTCATCCCCAGCAGATTTCGGTTGTGGATATGGCCGCGTCCCCTCCGGCGGAGCCGGGATGGTACATGTTCGGCGGTGCGCCCGACCGTTATGTTGCCCACGAATTTTTGTTGTGGCCCAATGTCGGTGATAGTGACGACCGCTTCGATCCGGATTATGTGCTTGGCGCTTACGAGACGGCCCGGGACCAGGTCGCCCGGTTTTTAACCGATTAACGCAGATCTGCACGCATAAAAAAAGGTTGCCGCCCCATTGGGGCGGCAACCTTTTTTCTCAACGGGGTCCGTCGATCTCAGGGGGCCATCAGCAGGTCCCCCGGCGCCGGCATGGCGCCTTCCACCAGGGAACAGACCGCGAAGTCCCGCCCGAACAACGTCTCCACTAGAACCTTCCCCCGCACCATTCCCGGCGCCCAGCCGGCCGGCAGGCCGGTGGGGCTCATCACCAGTTTTCCCGGCGTGGAAACCTTCAGCGCATCGCCGGCCTTCAAACCTGATTTCTCTCCCGCAGAAACGTACAATTGGTTCTCGTCTGTTGAAAACGCCCGGCAGAACCAGGGCATGACCCGGCTTTTCGCCACGGCAAACCCGAGCGCCTGATGGAGCGCTCCCTGAATGAAACCGTCCAGGTAAGCGGTGTTTTGAACCGTTCCCGATATTTCCATCGGAGGATATCGGTATCCCAGGCCGGTATCCACCACCGATATCCGGGTGCGGGCCGGGCCGGGTAAAGCGTCGGGCCATTGAAACCACTCCACCAGCATCAGCATCCGGACGCCGGGGTAGATCCCCAGCCGCTCGGCAATACAGCGGAGGTCCTTTTGTTCGAGGCAGCCGCTGGCGGCCAGCATTTCCCGGACTTTTTCCGGATCCGCGACAACAACGGGATGGCCCGACGCTGTCTGCGTCAGGATCGACCGGACCCGTTGGCGGCGGTCCTCGGGAACGGCGTCATGGTCGAAGACCATGGCGATCTTGACGGCATGTCGCGGTTCTGCTTCGAGGGAAGGGGCGGACGGAGCTGTTTCGGTCGGCGGCGCTTTTTTTTCTGGAAGCGGCTGTTTTTCGGCTGCCGGGGGCGCCGGTTCTGAGGGCGCTTCTTTTTTCGATCCTTTCCGGGAGAACGCGCGGCTTGGGTCAATGGTCGTTTCGGGGTCCCTTTCCCTCTCTCTGAAAAAATCCCCGGATAACAAAAAGGGCTGATCCACAGTTTGCCGGCGGATTTCATCGGCTGAATAGCGCTCGCCCTCGACTTTTTCGGTGCTGACGATATCCGGCGCCGAGGAGCAGCCGGCCGTCAGCATGAGGAAGAGACAGAAACAGGCTGAAAGCAAGATGGTTCGCATGATCTAAAGTCGCCTTCTTCAAAATGATTCAGGGGCAACCGGCGGTTGCCCCTGAAAAGGGTCAACAACGGACGATCACCCCGTTTAGAAGTTCCAGATCAATTCCGCGGCGATGCGGGTGGCGATCTCGTCGCTTTCCGTTCCGCCGGACAGGGCCCGGGTCACGTCTTCGACGGCGTCTCCGGGAAAGAAGAAAGCGGCCTGGCCTTTGATAAAGGTGTGCTTGCTCAGGGCCAAGGTCAATTCGTTGTCCCATTCCGTGCCCACATAACCGGCGGAGATTTTCGTCGCCTGCTTTTTGTTGCCGGTGAGCAGGGTGTTCAGAGGAATGGGATCGACCATGTCGGTGACGTAGAAGTCCTCGTTCCAGTGGAACATGTTGACGTTGGTTCGAAAGATCAGGAAGATTTTCGGCCGCAGGGTGAAACCAAGGCTGTACATGGTCAGGCCCGGGTTGTCGCCGCGACCGTTCCCGTTGCCGGCGAAATTCTGGAGCCCGCCGACGAATACGGGGGTGCCGTTGCCGTAAAACTCGGGAAGATAGCCATATAGCGCGGTTCCCAGCACGAAGTTGGTGTCGCCGATAATGGTGTTTTCCCCTCCCCACATGCCCGAAAACCGCTGGGCGTTTTCGACGCCGGAATATCCGCTGAGTTTGTCATCGGTAAAATCGTCGTCGCCGGAGGTGTACATGAACCCGAAATGAGGCTTGAAGCTCATCCATCCCACCATGTCGCCCAGCTCCAGGGCGATGTCGGCGGCCAGTGCGTAGGAGGAAATGTCGAAATCATCATGCTCGATTTCGTAGGGTCGCCCGTTGACGTAAATGCCGTTTTGCTGACCGAGAAGCCCGGTGCCGTCGGCCTTTCCGAACTTGTAGACCCCTTCGGCCATGAGTTCGAGGATGCCGAATTTACCCAGATAATAGGCGCCGATGTTGTGGGCGTCGGTAGAGGGTGTATCGCCGTTGATGCCGGCAAACGCTTCAAGGTTCGCCTCCCGGGCCAGCGCGCCCATGAGGTCCGATGCCGGCACGTTCCGGATTCGGTCATAGGCGTAGAAAAAACGGACTTTATCGGATTGCCGGAAGTGATAATCGAGATAACCGGCGATCAGGTCCCGGTCTTCGTCCACTGCGCCGGAGTGCTGGGCCGCGTCGATCTGGAAGTCGTTTTCCTCCAGCTTCAACCAGGCCAGGGAGTAATGAAAGTCCTTGTAATCCCCCTTCAGCCAGAACCCGGCGTTATCGTCGCCGTAAACCATGGATGCCGCCTCGATGATGTCGAGTCCCCAGACATCCCAGCCGGCGTGAAAGCGGAGCCCCGGGAACAGTTCAACGCTGGCGTTGAGCCGTTCCAGGCCGAAGTTGCTGGCGCTGTCGAGTTTGCCGCCGCGGTTGTCGACGGTGGCCGTATCGATGGGGCGGTCAAATTCCAGGGCGCCGTAAAAACTCCATTTTTTGTCCCTGGCCATGGCGTTGAAATACATTTTGGTTTCATTGCGAATATAGCCGTCGTTGACGCTGCCGCTCTCGTTGGAGTGGGTTTTCAGGAAGGAATCCGCCAGGTAGTAAGGGGAAAAAGAATCCGCCTGAGCCTTGAGAATGGAGACGTAGGCCATGGCCTGGGATATGGTCGGGTCAGGGTAATTGTCTTTTCCTGCAAGGATGTTGTCTGCGACGCTGCCGACGATGGTGTCCGCGCCGTCGATGACGGTCGGGGCCAGGTTGCGGATGATGGCGTTCGGATCGCCGCCTCCGGCCGCCGCCGCGTCGGCAAGCGCTTGAATCTGGGCGACCCCGTCTGCAGCCTGCTTTATGCCGGCGGAGTCGATTGCCGCATCGATTTCATACAAGATCGGAAGAG
>JAABTD010000166.1 GCA_011390065.1 Desulfobacteraceae bacterium | reverse complement strand
GACATGGCGTCCGGCGTTTCCCGGGAAGGCTCCTCCAGGTCGTAGGCCCGCTTCAGCATGGCCGTAAGATCAGGAAACCCTTTGAATCCCTGGGACAACCACCGCTCCATGTCTTCCATCTGCCGCTGGCCTTTCGCCACGCTAAGCAAAAAATTGCCCCACCATTCGAGAAAGTGCGTATCCATGAACGGTCCGCCCTTGGTGTTTTAGCGAAAATAAATCACAGTATATCACACTCAAGTGGGATACCGGAAAAAAAATCGGATCTTTCCTATCTCTTCTCGCATACTTGTCCCGGATCGGGCCGATGGAAATGGATCAGATAATTGACGTGATGATTGCCGCCCAGAGTATACCGGCGGAGAAAAGGATTGTAATGGAGCCCGGTCAGGTCCAGACAAGCCAGCCCGACCTGTTCGGCCCAGGCCGTCAGCTCCGATGGTTTAATGAACTTCCGGTAGGCGTGGGTTCCCCGCTGGACGAACCCCAGCAGGTATTCTGCGGCCGCAATGGCGAAAATAAACGCCTTGGGATTCCGGTTGATGGTGGCAAAAAAGACATCTCCCCCGGGCCGCGCCAGATCGCGACAGGCGGCCACCACCGACCCGGGCCGGGGGACGTGTTCCAGCATTTCCAGGCATGTCACCACGTCGAACGCCCCCGGATGGGCATCGGCGAACCCCTCGGCGGTGGCCCGGCGATAATCGATGGAAAGTCCGGCCTCCCGCCGATGGGCTTCGGCGACGGCCAAGGGCGCCGCCCCCATGTCGATGCCGGTCACATCGGCCCCCAGGTCGGCCATGGCCTCCGAGAGAAGCCCCCCGCCGCACCCCACATCCAGGACCCGCTTGCCCGCCAGGCCCCCGGATCGGCGATCGATATAGCCCAGTCGCAGGGGATTGATGTCGTGAAGGGCCTTAAGTGCGCCATTCCTGTCCCACCAGTAACCGGCCGCCCCTTCGAACTTGGCGATTTCAGCTTGATCGACATTCAAGAGATCGACCTCGGACCGGTCGACGGTCTCCGGAGAGGGTCCGGCGTTGAGCTTTGCGTCCTTTTTTGTCATAATGAGGCTTGGCGCCTTATGGAAAATGGAGGATGCAGGTGAACATTCTGGGAATGACCTTTGACGACCTTGTGGGGGAGATGGCGTCCCGTTACGGAAAGGGGCGTTGCCACGCCGCAATGCTGTACCGGGAAATTTTCCGACGCGGCAACCCGGACTGGCATCGGACCGATCTGTTCAGGGCGTCGCCCGACCTGACCCGGCAACTGGTTCAGGATGTGGACCTGTGGCCGGGAAGGGTCCAACAGCAGCAGACCGAGGGGGATCTCGTCAAGGTGGCGGTCGTCCTCCGGGACGGCCAGGTGGTGGAATCGGTGATCATTCCCATGGCCGAGCGCACCACGCTGTGCATCTCCAGCCAGGTCGGGTGCCGCATGGGGTGCCGTTTCTGCGAGACCGGCCGGATGGGCCTGCGCCGCAACCTGACCGCCGCGGAGATCGTGGGGCAGGTTTATCTGGTCAATTTTATCCTTGGCTGCCCGGTCGGCAACGTGGTCTTCATGGGCATGGGCGAACCCCTGGACAATTTCGGGCCGGTCCGCCACGCCATCCGGGTGCTCACCGACGATCACGGCTTCAACCTGGCCAGACGCCGCATTACGCTCTCCACCGTGGGCCTGGTGGACGGCATTCACCGGCTCGCTCAGGGCGGCGCCCCCCTGCCCCAACTGGCCGTATCCCTCAATGCGCCCGACGACCGGATCCGGTCTCGACTGATGCCTGTAAACCAAGTCTATCCCATGGCCGATCTCCGCCGGGCTCTTCTGGCCTATCCTCAACGGCCCAAAGGGGCCGTTTTCATCGAATATGTGCTGATCGAAGGGATCAACGACCGTCCCGAACACGCCGACGCGCTGGCCGATTTCTTGCGCCCCCTCCGGGCCAAGGTGAACCTGATCCCCTGCAACCCCTGCTCGGGCCGCCCCTTCCGTTCGCCCGCCCCGGAGGCGATGGATCGGTTCCGCGACCGGCTCCTGACCCGTAAAATATTTGTCCGCAAACGCGCCATCAAAGGGCAAAGGGTGATGGCCGCCTGCGGACAATTGGGGAAAAATATATAATACCGCTATTTCACATGACACTTGGTGCAACTGGTGGGAGCGGCCCGGGTGTTGTTCTCTTTGTTGTAGGCCACATGACAGTTTTTGCAGTTCTGGTGCAGGGCCTCGGCATGATATTCCAGCGCTTCGGCCGGGCTCAGATCCGGGGCGTCCTTGCCCTTGGGCGGTTCGCTCGGCTTGGAATGGCAGTCGATGCATTTGGCTGCCTCGTCGCCCACCTGCAGGTCGTCCAAGGGCTCGCCGTCCTCGTTGTGGTGGCACGCGCCGCACCCCGCCATGTAATCGATCACATGCTTGGCGTGGGTGAACTGAACGATGGGTTTGGTGTGCTCGGCGTAGGCGTCGGCAGCCATGGCGATGGTCTTGGGAAACGTCTCCTCGTCGGCAGCGGCAATCGCCTCGGCATAGGGACTCTGAGGTTTCTCCGGTTCCGCAGGTGCGGCCGCCTCTTCAGCGGCAATCGCCTCGGATGCGTACATCTCGATCATCCCCTCCCCATGGGGCGCGGCTTCGGGACCGACCACGGCCGGCCGGGTGTAAAAATCCGGAAAAGGATGATCGACGGCAATGGATATGAACAGCGCCAGCGCGATCGCCACACCTCCGGTGATTAACAGTACGGATTTTTTGTCCATCTAAAACCTCCTCCTCTGTACCTTATTCCGTTGTAGTCATCCAAACCCCATGCCAGGATGCGTTGCCAGGATGCGTTGCGCCCTCTGCATTGACGGCTTCCCGCCGCCAAGATGCATTGACAGGTTTAAAAAGAGCCCTTTATAATAAAATAGAATCGTTGTCAAAAACTTTATCCATCCGGCTTCCATATCGACCGGCCCGTCCACGGGTTTACATCCCCCTATGGAATTGATATAAACGGACCATAATGAACCGGCGGCGCCGGGACATCCCGGCGCCGCCATAGAAACTGAAAGAGCACAGACAAGCCCATGCCCCGACATCTTCAGATTCCCCAAAAAGTCACTACCATCCTGGTGTATGGACGGCTGCCCCTGGTCTTCGGCGGACTGCTCTGCGCCCTCGCCGTCATGTGGACCCACAGCCCGGAGGTCTATACCCTTGGCGTGGTCCTGCTGATCATCTCCATGAGCTTCGACATCGTGGACGGCTGGTTCGCGGCCCGATTCACGCCTCATCCCACCCTGGCCCACCTGGCCGACCGAATCATGGACAAGGTGGTCTTTTCCACCATCTTCCCCCTGGTGGCGGTGGGCATGATGTGGCGCCTGTCCCATTCTCCGGACGCGGGCCGGGTTGATCTGCTCCACACGATCTTCGTTCTGCTGATCTGCATCGTGGTCCTGTTCCGGGACCACTTCGCCCACTTCATCCGCGGCTTTGCCGGACCCAAAGGACCGGAGCCGGAGCCCAGCGAGTTCACCCGTCTCCGGACCGTGGTCGCCGCGCCGGTAGGGGCGCTGCTCTACGCCCATGCTTTTTTCGTTCCCGAAGGCCCCACCTCCTTTGTCTACTACGCCTTCTCCTGGTTGGGAAACCTGCCCATCCGGATCCTCTTTTTCATTGAGATCATCTTCCTGATCATCAATTTCGGCTCCATCGCCCGGTACTGCCGGAAATACGGCGCCCCCTGCCTGGACGAACTCTGTCTGGGCGACGAGATGCTGCGCCGGCGAATCCTCTCCATCTTCCCCAACTCCCTGACGGTCATGAACGCCGTCATGGGGCTCCTGGCGGTCTTTTTCGCCTACCAGGGACGGATCCGGGAGGCCTATCTTCTCCTCATTGGCGCGGCCATGTTCGACAAGCTGGACGGGGCTGTGGCCCGGCGCCTGGGGCTCACCGAACCGATTCCGGGGATGGCGGACGCGGCCGGGCGGATCAACGTGGGATCCATCATGGACGATATCGCCGATGCGGTCAGCTTCTGTATTGTTCCCGCATGGATCTTCTATCTTTCCTTGCAGGGACCGGCGGCGGCCGGACTGCCTGTGGCACTGATCGCGGCCCTCTATACGCTTGCCGGCATCGCCCGGTTGATCTATTTCACTCTCGACACGTCGCCCATTCCGGGATTTTTCAAGGGGCTGCCCACCCCGGCGGCCGCCCTCCTGGCAGCATCGCCCCTGATCATCTTCAGCCAGATGGTGGATACTTCGCCCGACTGGGCCCGGTTCTGGGCGCTCTTCTGCTTCTGGCTGATGATCGCCGCCGCCGTCCTCATGAACCTCTACCCGGTCCGGTACCTCCACCTGGGGCGGTACATGAGCCGGAAGCCCTGGTTCGGACGGGCCAGCGGACTGCTGATTCTGGGATTTGTTTTCACCCCCTATTTCGGCCATGCAGCGCTTCTCTACCTCTTCGGTTATTTGCTGTCGCCGCTGTGGACGGGGCGGGTGGATGCGGAGACGGCGGGAAAGGAAGCGCGGGAATCCTAATTGCCTAATTGCGCTGTTCACGTTCGCGGCGCGAAAAGGGAAGCCCGGGCCCCAGAGCCGAAAGTTGGGTGTGTTCTGTCCCACAGGGCAGGCCCGGAACGATCCGGTCCAGCCGTTGCCCACAATCCCGTTCAGGTCTCCGGCGGCGTGTCACCGGTTATTAACGTCTTTGTCCGATTTCTTTTTCTTCGTTATCGTTAATTATTCCCAAAATATCCTCAAGAAAGCGGCCCTCATTGGAATGGGTAGCCTGCCTCAGATAGGATGGAATAAATTGAAGGAACTCTGTTGTGCTCAAAGGACGGTGTTCCAGAAAAGCTTCAAGCATTGCGGGCCGCAAGAGACGTTGGCTATCTTTTGTGTTCGGCAGGGCTTTCCGTATCACCTCTTCGTCAAGCTCAATTAGCTTTTCTCTGAGCCTCCTCTCTTCTGATGCCGAATCTTTACTAAAAGCATCCTTTTTCTCAATATTTACGGCCGATCCTCCAATTTTCTTTGTTTTTGCTTCTATTTTCTTCTCAACTTTTTTCACTCTTTTGGTTTTTAACGCGTTCAATTCCCGGATAATTGGCTGAAGCTCCGCGTGAGGGTTTTTGAACCAGTCAGTCGACCATATCCGGCGAATTCGCCATCCAAGTCGTTCCAGAATTGTCTGCCGCAGTCGATCTCGGTCTCGCGTTGATTTTGCTGAATGATAGGTGGCGCCGTCACATTCTATGCCCATCAGATAGCGTCCTGGATTGCCAGGATCAAGAACCGCTATATCAATAAAAAATCCCGCAACACCGACCTGGGAAAGGCATTCAAAGCCTTTGTCTTGCAGCGCCGCCATTACCGCGATTTCAAAATCGCTATCCGGAAGGCGCTCCGTCTCTTGTTCGTTTGTATGTAAAATGCCAGTTTCGCAATATGCCAAAAAATCTCTAAGAGCTTTTACGCCGCGCTTTGTTGACGAGTCCGCAACAATGTCCTCCGACCCCATAGAGCTAAAAACATGCATTCGTTTCTTCGCGCGAGTAAAAAGCACATTCAGGCGACGCCAGCCCACTTCAGAATTTATGGGGCCAAAACGCTGAAAAACTTTCCCATTGGGTTCTCTTGGCCCATACGTCATCGAAATAAAAATCACATCTCGCTCATCGCCTTGAACATTTTCCAGGTTTTTAATGAACAAAGGATCGTCTCTTCGTCCGTCTTCTTCCAGCCATTCCTGAAACATGCTGTTTTCTTTAGCTAATATTTCAATTGCGCTTTCAATTTGCAAACGCTGTTCTGCGCTCATTGCCGCTACGCCCAGGGATTCTTTTGTCCGAAGCCTGAAATGCTCTCTAACAGCTTCTGCGATAACCTTCGCCTCCTCTCTATTCCGTCTGTTGACGAAGCAGCCGTTCTGTATCCTTTCATATCTTACGCCATAGGCGTCTGTTTTTTTATAAGGCGATGGAAACAGCACTAGATTTCCATCATAAAATGAGTGATTTGAAAACGCAATAAGGCTTTCGTGTTGGGATCGATAATGCCAACGAAGCCGTCTGATTGGAAACATCGGCAATGTTGCGTCTAAAATACTTTCTGATTCTTCGATTGTTGTCGGATCTTCTTCGTTATCATCAATAACACGCTCAAAAAAGCTGGTAGGCGGCAACTGCTTGGGATCGCCGACAACCACCAACTGTTCGCCTCGCGCAATTGACCCCAGCGCGTCCTGCGGCTTGATCTGCGAAGCCTCATCCATAACGATCAGGTCAAATTCAATGTTGCCGGGCGCCAGATATTGGGCCACCGACATCGGCCCCATCATAAAACAGGGTTTCAAAGCTGCCAACGCGCCCCCCGCTCTATGTAAAAGTTGTCGTATAGGGATATGTCGTTTTTTCTTGCTGCATTCATGCTCAATCAGGCAAAGCTCTGAGTAGTTGCTCACAGGGCCATGGCACGCCCCCGTCGGAATGCTCACTTGGTCGATCTGCCAGGCAATTTTCTCACATTGTAATTTTTTTAGCTGGTTGTCATATTGCCTGTACTGTTTTTGAAGAGTTTCCTGATTCCGACCGGAAAACCGGCCCAATTCCGGCTGTTCTCGCAGTATCTCGCGAGACAGAAGGTCAAAAAGTCCCGCCTTGAACGCAGTATCAGATTGATCGATTTTAATATCCGCTTGTTCAACCGCTGTTACCAATTTACCAAGCCCCATGGTTTCGGTTTGATCCCGCACCCGTGCATAATCAAGCCAATTCTGCAAGCTTTCGCTGTTTTGAAGTGCGCGGTTGTTCCTCTCGATAAGGCTTTCCAGTCGATCGCCCGACGTCTTCATCCAGTCGTCGAGATCCAAATCTACCAATCGGCAAAAGTCTTTGCATCTGGTCTCTTGAATTTCCATTTGTTTTCCCAAATCCGATGAAACGTCCTTTAAATTGTTAAAGGTGGAGGATTCGGGGCGGGCGTAAATGCATTGCCGCACTTGGTCGTTTTGCAATTGCCGATCAGTATAATCCGCAACTTTCAGCGTATTTCGCATCACGGATAAAGAATTGTCATTGTCGGCGTAAACTCCAAGCGTCAAACAAACGCGCCCCTGGAATAGTCTGTTGTTATAATCAGCGGCTTCCCATTTGGCGACAGCTTTTTTCAGCAAGTCAAGGCGTTCTATGCGATCAGCCAGATCCGCCATTGACATCGCCTTGTCAATGGCCAGCGGCCTGCAAGATAACAACGCATCATTCACTGATGTAAGGAGACGTGAAATTATGCCTTCCTGGCCCGCTAACAGTGTTGTGATATTGGTCAGTTCCGAAACTGGTGAAAATATTTTTTTGAGAGTTTCGAGATCATCCAGCAAATCCGTCAATTGTTTTTGAACGCCTTGTTCGGACAACGAACGCACCGCTCTGGCAATTTCCGTCGGCAATTCAATAATGGCGTTACCAAGAGTAACTTTTGGTCCAAATCCCAAGCCATATTGCCGCCGCACACTTTTATACCACTCACGCAATGATTCCAGGGTTTTAAGATCTGTTTCAAGCCCTTTCATATAATCGCCGAATACTTCTTTATAGTGATTATTCTCCTCAAATTTCCGGCGCATTGCCAAAAAATCCTCTGCTTTTTCTATCAGAGAACGCAGTCTGGCCAATCGTATCGATTTATCCTCTGCGAGCTTGAGCGCCTCTTTGCGAGCAGACCGCCAACTGCTATTGCACCAGCGAAAAAACCCGCCGGCATCGATGTCTTCCCTGATTCGCCTCAATTCATTAGGCTCAGGCAGGGCATCAAGCCGAAACACGCTGCTTAATTCATCACGCAAAGCATGAAGCCGGTTGAGTTCATCCCGAAGGCTGGGCAGCACTTCATCCATCTCCTCATTGTCGAACCGCTCATCGCGAAGTTTCCAATAAGATGGATGAAGGCCAGAAACCAGATCAACGAAAACCCTGAACTCTAAAAGCCCTGCTTCAGTAGGCAATAGGTGTCCGGCAGCGTTTTCTCCCACAATATCCTGAATTGTTTGAAGCGGTTCTTCCAGGTCTGTCAGTTGGTCCCGCATTGCCGTCAGCCGGTTTATGGTCTCTGCTAACGCACCCAACTCGACCATCGGACCTACAAACTGGGCCAATTGTTCACTTCCATCAAGAAAGCCGTCAACAACGGAAAGATCCTGCAACACCTCTACCCCGACTTGCATTTGGAGATCGGCGTAAAGCGACTGGATTTCTTCAAAAAGTGTTATGCATTGATGCGCCTCGTCCAGAACGGCGCCTTGCAGCGCCGGCAACAGGTCCAGTAATTCATTGCCCTTGAGAGATGGCAGTCCTTCAAGATCATTCAGCAACAATGAAATTTCATTCAAGCCATCTGCGATAGTATTCCGTTCGCAATCCAACACTTCAGCAATCTTTGATCTTTCTTCATCCAAAAGCTGGAGAGATCGTTGCCAATTATTCAATGCTGCCTGAACCCGGTCCGAATCAAATATTTGAAGATCGGAATTCCGTACACCATGCCAAGGGTGCTGCTGCAATGTTGAAGCGTCATCGAGCTGATCTGTCACCGCCTGATAGATTTTGCAAAATGCATCGAGCTGGTCCGCCATGCGGCGCTGGGCATCGCGATCCAGACTATCGCCATCATAATTTTCTGGATGCAGAGCCGCTGGATTGGCGCCGATTTCCTTGCGATAGCGAACGGCGGCCATAAAGATGTCATGCAATGTTTGTCCGGTATTTTTCCAGGGCTTGTTGATTCGCTCCACATAATCTTTCAAACTTTTTTTCAGTTCTTCATAACGGGCGATATCAAGTTCAATGTCTTTTGGCATTCGAAAACGCCCGTGATTGTTCACACGAGCCTCGATCTCATCCAGCATTTTCCGCTTCTGGGATTTGTGACTGTGCAATTCCAGGCAGAATTGGCCCAGACCGGCGGCATCGAATCGACGGCGCACCACCTGCAAGGCCGCCAGCTTTTCGGCGACAAAAAGCACTTTTTTACCCCGGGCCATGGCCGCGGCGATCAGATTTGTAATGCTTTGTGATTTTCCTGTCCCCGGCGGGCCTTCAATGACCAAATCCTTTCCATCCACTGCGTCGATTAGAGCACTATGCTGGGAGCTATCGGCATCATAAATTAAGGGGTACTTCGCGTGGACATCCTCCAGATCGTCAATGGAATGTTCTTCCCAAAACTCAAAACAGCCGTTGGATGCCCCTTGATTTTGGTCTGCGTCGCAACCGACTAGAAAACGCCCGACTAACGGATGATCGACAATATTTGCATCCTTCGGCCAATGAGACGGATCAAGATCAAGGTACATCAGCAGTTTGCTGAAATTCAGCAATGTAAGCGTGATGAAGCGACGCAATCGCCAGCGCGGCTGGTTAGTCTTGATCAGTTCCACCACCTCTTCAAAATAGGCTTCAGGATTTGTACTTTCATCTAACGCCGGCAAAGCCATGGCAAAATCAGCCCGGAGCTTTTCCCGCAAAGAAAGGTTGGCAATGATGTCTTCGCCGGAGTATCTTAAGGCGTATTCATAGGTTCTGGTTTGTGGATTCAACCGCCCTTTCTTTAGATGTGTCGGCACTAAAAACAATGGCGCAATGCGGGAATTGTCACTGGCATTTTCAAACCACTCTAAAAATCCGAAACCCATGTACAGAATATTGGCCCCCATTTCCTGGATAGCGGATTCAGAAACCCTTGTCAGACTTTTGAGCCGGCTTTCCAATTCATAAGGGTAGAGCAATGTTTGCATTGCGGCGGGCGCATGTTGAACGCCTGTTGTCCCGGTTTCAGGCGACGGAACCTCATAGGAAGTGTTAAATCCCAATTGCTTCGCCCATTCCTCAGCAGAAGGGTCTTTCTGCAAAGAAATCTCCTGCCCCGTGTCTTCGTCAATCCCAATATGACCCGAATTAACCAGTTCCTCGCGGGTTGGCTCTGGGACTGGCAGAAATCGCATTTCAGTTTCAGACAGCAATGTTGCAACCAACTGATCCGGCAACGCATCGATTATACGTAAACTTCCTGTTTTTGTATGACGGAAATTAATCAGACGATTCCGGGCTGTGAGATCCAGAAGGCGCAAACGCAAGTTTTGCAGAGCCTTCAACGCGGTCTTTTTCTGTTTTTTATTCATGAAACATATTGCCCTGCAATCATACTATCGTTCAATCCCGTCCCCAAAATCCACCCTTCCTCCTCCATACAACCCCGAAGCTGTTGGGACGTTAAGTCTTCCGGCGCATCGAAAAACCGGCCGAGGGCATTTTGGGCGTCCAATTCGGAGGCCCATTGGCAAAGCGCCCTGACTTGGACCCTGTCCCTGATCAGGGAGGGGGCTGCTCTCATCAGTTCCTTGACGCGCGTTTCCACGACGCCGGGCCAAACTTCAGCGTGCAGGATGAACGGGCGTTCATCAGCCGGAAGCACTTCCGCAAATCGGGTTTCAAACGGCCAGACGTGGCTACAGCGACGGAACAACGGCCTTCTGCGCAGCCCATAAACACAGGGAATGCCTGTCAGGGTTTGACCACCGACCCGTCCGTGACCATAAAGCCCCCAAGATTCCTGGACCCCGGGCAGGCGGGTTTCGACGAGGCGAAGCCTTTCCAGCGAGACGTCGTTCGCGGCGCGAAAGGGAAATCCCGGCGACCGGGGCCGCAAGTTAGGAATGTCCTTTCCCGCGGGGCAACCCCAAAACGGGCCGGGCCGACCATCGCCCACGATTCCGTTCAGTTTTCCAGCGACATGGAACCGGTTGTTGACATTGGTTCCAGAGTCCTGGATCCTGTCGGCCAGTTCGGCCCAGATCCACCACCAGGATTCAGGACCGGACGGCAGCCCCAGCGCCCTGGCGAAACCGGCGGGATAACCGTAACAAAAATCGAACCCCACCAGAACTCTGCGGCGTTGGCTGACGTGGTTTTCCAAGATATTGGCGACATACTCAACGCCATCGCGCCGGGTTCGGTGATAGGATTCCTGTTGATGATCCTTTTGTGGCACGCATTCGCCGACCCATACGGCGTTGGGCGCCGGTTGTCTCTGACTGGGGCTGTTGGCGGCGCTCCAATCGGCGAAGATGTAGGCGTCAAATAACGGCATGGAGCATGTTATACACGGTAAGAACTGTCACTTCTTTTGGTCGTTTCTCAAGTGAACCGTAATTTTTTGCAGCACATCACCGAGCATCATTTCCGAGGATGGAAACACATCATCTTTTGTGTGCCCGTGATAAGGGTATGTGTCTGTATTTTTCCTATGAGGCGCATTGTAAGTGTTCAACATCACAGCCGTGCTTTTCTCTGAAACGCCGATCTTCGTCGCTGTAGCGGGTGATTTTTTTCCCTCATCACGTTGAGAGCATGATTTTTCAGCAAATCGACCGGCGATACAGCCATTTCCTGATAGATGCTCAACAAAGAGGCCGGGATTTCGATTTTAGCATCCTTCTTTTTTTTGCATACCGTTTTCTCCTATTCCTCCTCCATAAACCGCTTCTGACGCCGCATCCTCGCCAGTTTCCGCAGGTCCACCACCGCATCGTTTTCATCCACGATCTCCGCGCCCAGCAGGGTCTCCACAATGTCTTCCAGGGTGACCACGCCGGCCACCCCGCCGTATTCGTCCCAGATGACCGCGATCTGCCGCCGGGTGGTGAGAAACTGGGTCAGCAGGGCCAGGCAGTTCTGGCTCTCC
>JAABTD010000384.1 GCA_011390065.1 Desulfobacteraceae bacterium | reverse complement strand
CTCTTCCGATCTATGTTGGCGGCGGCGGATTTGACCTATGCGCTGCTCAACGTATTTCACGGCGAAACCGTGCGGACAGGGAGGGCGTGCAATGCACTGATGGAAGCGGGGGTCTTTTCGTGGGGGTCGCTATCCTGACTCTCTTAATGCGATATTGTGGCCGGCAAAATCACCTACTGCGTTTTTAAGGAGGCTCTATGGAAGGCGCCACCGAACAAATCCGACAGCGACTCCACGACCTTTTCGCGGCTCAACACCTCGTCGTCCTCTCCACCCACGGCGACGGACAGCCTTACGCCAGCCTGGTGGCCTTCGTCGCTTCGAACGACCTCAAGGCGCTCTATTTCGCCACGGATCGCTCCACGCGAAAATTCGCCAACCTGACCGCCCATCCGCCTGTGGCCATGCTCATCGACAGCCGGACGAACCGGGTGGCGGATTTCCACGAAGCGGTGGCGGCCACGGCGACCGGGGTTGCCGAAGAAGTGTCGCCCGCCGAGCGGGAATCCCTGCAAGCCCTATATCTCGAAAAACACCCGCATCTGGTGGATTTCGTCACCGCTCCCACCTGCGCCCTCGTCCGGATCAAGGTGGACTGCTACTACCTGGTCAGCCGGTTCCAGAACGTGGTTAAACTCCACATTACCCAATGATCGAAACCGGAGATCGGATCGCGAATGATGATGCGACATTCCATTCCTTTTGCAGGGGCGAAAAATTGGTTTCGGACAGGAACTTTGGCGTTTAGTTTCTGCTCTGCGAGCTAACTTCGGCAATTGCACAGGTCGCAATTTTTTGACCGGCATCGGAACAGGACAGACCAACAGGAGAAAGGGCATGAACATCGCCGTTATCGGCGCCGGCGCCATGGGCAGCTTGTTCGGCGCATTGTTATGGGAATCGGGCCATCGGGTCCATCTCATCTCCAGGGACGAGGCGCATATCGAAGCGATTCAAAAAAGCGGCCTCGCCATTGAACGCCCGGGCGCTTCACGGACCCTGACCATCCCTGCATCGGTAAACGCGGAGAGGGTCCCCGAGGCCGACATCTGCCTCGTCTTCGTCAAATCCCCGGACACCCCCGACGCCGCCGCGGACGCCGCGCGGCTCGCCGGCCGGACCGGAGCGGTCCTGACCCTCCAGAACGGGTTGGGCAATGCGGACATCCTGGCCGGAACCGTGGGGGAAGGGCGGATTATCGCCGGGACCACGGCCCACGGCGCCACCCTGACGGCGCCCGGCAAGATCCGCCACGCCGGGGTCGGCCCCACGGTCGTCGGCATGTGGTCGGGGCCGGACCCGGCGCCGGCCCGGCAGACGGCGGACATCCTCAACGGCGCCGGCATCGAGACGGCGGTGGCCGACGACATCCGGACCGTCATCTGGAACAAACTCCTGATCAATGTGGGCATCAACGCGATCACCGCGCTTACCGGGATCAACAACGGGGGCATCCTCGACCTGGAAGAGACCCGCCGGCTCAGTCGAACCGCGGTGAAAGAGGCCATGGCGGTGGCCCATGCCCAGGGGATTTCCGTCAACCCCGATGCCGTTGATGCGGTTTTCAGGGTGGCGGAGGCCACCCGGGGCAACCGGTCCTCCATGGGGCAGGACGTCGATTACCGGCGGCCGACCGAAATCGACGCCATCAACGGGGCCGTGGTGGATCTGGCCGAAACCCTGAACATGCCGGCGCCCGTCAACCAAACCCTGACCACCCTGGTCAAGACACTCCAGGCCCATTACGCCGACGCCCTTTAACCAACCGGCATATCGACTCTTCACAAAACAGAAAGGAGTGCTTTATGAAGCGCAGTAAAATCACCATCAGGGAGATCAGGGACGCAAAAACCGAAAGCCGGAAACTGGTGATGGTCACCGCCTATGACTACGCCTTCGGTCTCATGGCCGACGAAGCCGGGGTGGATATGGCCCTGGTGGGCGACTCCCTGGGAATGGTGGTCATGGGGCTGGAGAACACGGTGGCAGTGACCATGGACGACATGATCCACCATATCAGGGCCGTGGTCCAGGGCTGCAGGAACGCCTTGGTGGTCGGGGACATGCCGTTCATGAGCTACAACATCTCCATCGAGCAGGCCGTGGAAAATGCCGGGCGTCTGATCAAGGAAGGCGGGTGCGACGCCGTCAAGCTGGAAGGGGGCGTCGATTTCGCCGACACGGCGGCCCGGATCGTCAGGGCGGGCATCCCGGTCCGGGGCCACATCGGCCTGACGCCCCAGACCGCCACCTCCCTGGGCGGGTTCAAGATGCAGGGAAAAGACGCCGAGGCGGCCCGCGCCATCATCGACGACGCCAGAGCGCTGGAAGCCGCCGGCGTCTTTTCCATGGTCATCGAAGCCGTCCCCGCTCCCCTGGGCAAGCTGGTGGCGGAAACCGTCTCAGTGCCGGTCATCGGCATCGGCGCCGGTCCCGACGTGGACGGCCAGGTGCTGGTGACCCACGACATGGTGGGTCTTTTCGACCGGTTCGTGCCCAAATTCGTCAAGCAATACGCCAAAATCCGACCCACCATCATCGAGGCCATCAAGGCGTATGGCGACGACGTCAAAACCGGGGCCTTTCCGGCGGCGGAACATTCGTTTTCCATGCCGGAGGAGACGGTGGCGGTTTTGAAGAAGAACTTGGGCGATGAGAATGAAGCCGAATAAAGAAAAGGCGGCCCGGCCCTGGCCGTGGCCGAATTGGGGGTCTTGACGGGCCGCCGGAACAGCCCCACGAAGGGGGGCCTCCTTATTGTCGGATCAGCGGTAAATCCCGCAAGCCGGGATCCGCTGCTCGATTTCCGCATTCACATCCCTGAATGCATCGCTCTATGGTAGGTGAAACCAGTTTTAAGGCAGCGAATCAATAAAAAAATCAGATAAATAATTTTCCTTGCCATAAGCATGTATTCTTGTCATAAGCCTGTAGTATTGACGCATGACGCCGGCAAAAGCATTCGGAGACCGTTTTGAACAAATCAAACCGATGGAGCGACCTAAGGAGGATGGAAATGAAGAGCAACGCTGTTTTGTCGATTTGCCTGATTGGCATTTTTCTTTCCCAGGGCCCGGTGTTTGGCGCGACGGTCTGCGTAAGCAATGAAACCGAACTGCTCAGTGCTCTGCACAACGCGGCAAACAACAACGAAGACGACGCAATCCAAATTGTCGAAGGAACCTACATCGGCGAATTCGTCTATTCATCGCCAAACGCGTTCACGCTTGAAATTCTAGGCGGGTACCAAATCGGATGCGCAACACGCAATCCGGATCCGACCGCCACTGTTTTGGATGGAAAAGAACAGTATCGTCCGCTCGGGTTGGTCAGCACCGCTGTAAATCCCGGGGCTGATTTTGCCATAGACGCCGTCACCATCCAAAACG
>JAABTD010000165.1 GCA_011390065.1 Desulfobacteraceae bacterium | reverse complement strand
TCAACGGGTCTTTGATCATCCCCACCGCGATGCCGTCTTCCTCTTCGCCGAGTTGGCCCCTGTAAACGAGGAAGAGGGTGATGTCTTCGGCGGTTAGGGGGATTTCGTCGCCGTCCAGGTCAAAATAAAAATCTTCCGACCAGTCGGATGGTATGGCGCACCCGCCGCCAAGCCCTTTTCGGATATATTTGAACGGACCATCGGTTTCCATTCGATACTTTACGACCAAATCCAGCGTGCCGTTCGACATCGCTTCGCCCTGGGTTATATTCCGCGCTGAAATTTTGATCCGCTCAATGCCCATTTCGATAGGGTCGACTTCGACCGGAACTTCACCGAGGGTCGCTTCGATTTTGCCGCGGAAGAAGTAATCCAGAAGGCCCGCCGAATAGCCGACGGTTTTGGGGAGAAGTCTTTTGGCGTAGGCTTCGTGGACTGCATCGGTTAAGACATAGCACAGGACGCCTGTATCATTAGGTTCGCCTTTGGCGTTAACCTCTTCCCAAGTGTAACTGTATGCCACAAACGGGTCCTCATCAAATATCTCACCATCCTGCAGCTTCCTAAGATGCAAAACCAGATCGTAATTCCTGTCTTCCGCTGTTATCTCTTTTATCGCCGGGGGCACGACATCGGTGCTGTCTCTTCTTGGGAAAGGATAGCTTTTATCATAGATCCACGAGGGCATCCAATCGGTAAACATGGCGGCCAGACTTAAATAGTTAGCATTGGTATATTCGGCCAATCCAACCCTTTCCTCACCATTAACCGCCATCGTGACGTCAGGATCGGCGTTTTCGAAGGTGTAAACATCTCTGTCCCAATATTGTTCAGGGGTAGAGAATTTCGCTATGCCAGGCGGCCTGTCACTACATAACTCGCTCACATATTTCTTATCGTCTTGCTTCAAAACCTGTGTTATTTTACTTTCCACCCAGTATTCATAGAGATTGCCTAAGCCCGACCATCTCTTCAATTTTCCAAAACCGCTATAATATTGATCGTAGTAATCCTCCTCATCTACCCATTTCCCACCCAACCATATGCCGCCCTTAAATGCACTCAAATGGCCCCACATATCATTTCTTGTGTGGGCCGGCACCCCCATGTCTTCAATCAGGTGCAATACTCTTCCGAGTCTCTCGAACAAGACGGCAAAACTTTTCTCTCTTAGATCGTCTGTTTGGGAGGTCAAAGCAATGTAGTAAGCGTTTTTTGCATGATTGTAAGAGTAAGCATTACAATCGTTGCTTTTGAAATTCGTTTTGAAATCGCCAGCACATGCATTTTGAGTTTCCATTGCCCAGATTAAATTTGATTCTCCTGACAATAACCCGTCAGAAAATGGCCCATCAGACAGACCGGTATTCCTTAGCGGATCATGGAAATGATTTTTCGCGCGTAGGGAAATATCTTCGAATTCGCTGCCGTATTCCAACCAATCCAAAACCGTTTTTGTCGTAACCTCGTTTTCAAATTCAGCGAGGTCGTCGTTTTTAAATTCATGCATAATTCCATCCTCGAAAGCCAAAAAATCAAACAGAAACCTATCTAAATTAGATTTATTAACAGCTACATCAGTGAGTTGGGGATGCGTCTCTATGTCACCATAGGCAAAAACAGTATTGTTGAACATGGTCAAAACACATGGAATGACAAACAGAAAATATGAGAATATCCTTATCATTTCTGACTCCTCCGCTCTCTTCGGTATTCATCTAAGTAACTCTGCTTTTCGCATTCTCTAAACGCCTGGACAAAATCCGTGCCCCCGAAAAAACGCCTCGTCACAAAAGACTTCCTAAACTGATCATGCATGATAAAAGAAAAATCTTGCGGACGCCTTTCCAGGCGGACAAGCCGGTTATCTTCGTCAAAGTCGGTCCGATCCCCTTTTCCTTTTATGACGTGCTGATTCCAAATGATATAACCGCATTTATAAACGGAAAGCACCGGGGCGCTTCTGTCTTCCCAAAAACCAGGAATAAGAATCCTTCCCTCATTGTCTGAATTTGTCTCTTCTACATGTCTGGGCACCGGCACGAAAGCTCCGGCCCCCTCAAACCATGAAAGCTGTTTGCCTTTCCACCAGATTGCGATAGCGGACGCACCCTCTATAGGCTCGCCGGTTTCTTCATCAACAACGATGGCCGTCGGGCCGGGATCTATTTGGTCAAGTTGGTTTTTTTTCGAACTATGTGAGCAGGATGCTATCGCCATTGCGGTCAGGATAATAATAGCAGCTCTCGGTATTACGGTTTTCATGTAAATCCTCCCTCATCAAATTAGAAGCTTTCAATATACCAAAAGCCGTTAAAGGCCCTGACAAAGTAAATATAGTATGTGATTTTATGTATTTGTCCGTTAACTTCCTGATTCTTCTTTATCCGATACTTCGCCACCCTGTCGCGCATGTAGACGTTGCCGATCTCCTCCATGTTGGCAACGAATTCCGGCAGATTTTCACCGATGGCCGTGAATATCTTCGTGTATTTTTCCTGGGACGGATATGTGAAATAGGCCATGGCGCCCTGAACGTCGCCGGCGGCCAGGCTGGTCTTCATTCCTTCCCATTTTTCCCGCAGCATTGCGTCGAGCGTTGCCGTGTCCATGATGCGAAGCGCTACGGTGTCCGTATGGAGGTTGCCGGCGCTGTCCCAGGCGTTTGCCGTCAGGAAATAGGTTCCGGCTTCCCGGATGCTCAGCCTGTATTGACGGGGGCCGTTTTCCGTTATTTCGACCAATCCGGGGCCGGCGTCCTGGAAGTCAACGCTCGCCAGGTCCAGCGACGTCTGGATGGCAAGATCGGTTTCAAAGGGAGACAATCCCGTCGCCGAATCCGGGAGCAGGAGGAAGTAATGGTCTGAAGGCTCCCGATAGACGGTAAAAGCGGTTTCAAGGCTGTTTCCCGCGGCGTCCCCGGCCAGGATATCCACCTCGCTTTCCCCCTCCGGCACCGGCACATGGTTGGCGACGAATTCGTCTCCGATCAGAATGGCCGGAATATCGTTTACGATCACCATCGTCTCATTGCCGGTGGCGTTGGTCACCGTGCCCCGGACCATGATGCCCGGGCATTGGACCGTCTCGTCCTCCGCCGGGGAAGTGACATGCAGGGAAATGGGGGAGACGACGGTCGCCGTCGCATCGGCGGAAGCTGTGCCGCCGGGACCTGTGACCGTTATAGTATAAACCGTTGTTTCCTTAGGGTAAAGTACAATAGATCCTTCGGTTTCGACCGGGCCGATACCAGGCTCGATGGTCGCGGACTCAGCATGGGATGAATGCCAGGTCAGGGTGACCGGTTCGTCCGGCCGAACACTTTCGGGCGCAGCGGACAAGCTCACCGTGGGGGGCGGCTGGATCACCTCTATGGTCGTCTCCGCCGCAGCCGTCCCGGAAGCGTTGGTCGCTGTCAGCGTATACGTGGTCGTCTCGGACGGCGTCACCGCCATCGATCCGTTCCCGGGAACCTCCCCGACGCCCGGCGCGATCGAACAGACTTCCGCATTGACCGTGCGCCAGCTCAGCTCGGCGGATTCACCGGCCCGGATCGTTTGCGGAAAAACCGTAAAGGCGGTCACCGTCGGTTCGTAGGAGGTTCCGGTAACGACCACGGTGATGAAGCCGCCCGGCGCCCCTTCGACGAGCGCCGAAAGGGTATTGACGGTATTTAGCGAAACGGGCCGCACGATTTTGTCGACGGTCCGGTTGAAGTCCGAAGGGCCGGCGATTCGATTCCCGTTTAGCATGACGTCTGCGGCGGAAACCCGATTTTTCCCCCGCTCGTCGCCGTTGGTGATGGTCATCATAAAATCACGGCCAAAGGCCGGTTCGGGAAACGCGAGGGTTTCGGCGCCCGGTTTGCCCTTTTGCCGCTCGAAAACGACCGGTCCGAAGGCCGTGAATTCCGCGGCAAAGGCGGAACCGGCGAAAATTAACGCCATCACGAGTGCGAGAGACCGACAGATGGTGATCGAAACTTTTCTTTTCATCCTCTCCTCCTTATCCGATGATCGATTGAATATTGCGCCTATATGCAAAGCCGAACGCCAACTGCGCCCGTCAGGAGCGAGCTAACGCCTTTTCAAGGAAAAGCTGATGGGTTTCTGAGGGTTTGTAAATGGGGGCTTAGCCGGATACAGGAATCGGCGTGCGGGGGGGTAAACGATTCTTTTTCATCTTCGGCGACCTCGCTATCCGGTATGTTGCACCGGACCGAAAGTTTTGCGTCCCTGCCTTGCGACAGGTTTGCCCTTGTCGGATGAATCGTTAAGTACTTTGATAATATCCGATTTTTGGATATAGCAGCAAAAATTGCGCCAGCATGTTACATGGGGATTTGTCGACGATATAAATCACAGGAATATATTATAAATACATTTGTTTTTGATCGGAGGGTGGGGCGAAAACATAGTCGTCCGAAACCGGACTTTTACAAATTTTGTAAGGAATTCTTGCAAAATTTGTCGCAATTCCCGATCAGCGGCATTGTGCTGATCGCAGGTTGCAAAAGATCCCGAATCGAATAAAAAGTGGTCGCCCAGCAGGAGAGGGTGATCTCGCCCCCGGAAGACAAGATCTCAGTGGCGTCGCCGGTCCCCACCACCGCAGGGATGCCCAGCTCCCGGCTCACGATGGCCGCGTGGCAGGTCCGGCCGCCGTAGTCGGTGACGATGCCGGCGGCCTGTTTCATGATGTTTTCTTCGCGGTAGGCGATGGCGTGATCCGTGAACAGGGACGCATAGCACTTTTTGCAGGCCGCCAGCAGGTCGTCTCCGCCGGTGATGTTGAGAAACGTCTCCTGCTGGCCGCAAAGGAAGCGTCGGGCAGGTCTTCGGCCGTGGCGATGCTGCGCGCCGCCACATCCACCGCCTCGTCGGCGTATCGGCGGTTCATCCCGCTGTAAGCGTCCCGGATGGCTTTCTCGATGTCCGCCGGGAACTCCGCCCGGCCGAACATCCCCCGGATGGACCGGCCCGCGGCCTCCAGGGATTTATCCCCCTTTTTCATTGCTTCGATGCGGTCGGCGATTTTATCCTTCAGCCCGTTGTGGTCAAGAAACCGCCAGTAGACGGCCGCCGTTGTGGCGAACCCGCCGGGCACGCGGATGTCGGCGGCTTTCAAGGTCTGGATCATTTCCCCCAAAGACGCATTCTTGCCGCCCACCTGGCCGACGTCGCCGCTGCCCAAGGTATTGAATTGGCGAACATACTCTGTATTTCCCATAATTTCTCCATTCGGATGTCCGGCGCACAGGCCGTGATGTTGAACAATATCAAGTTATCATGGCATCCGGGATGGAGAAATACAGGCAATGCCCTATTTTGCGTAAGTAGAGACCGTAAGAAGCGCATGGTTATCGCTTTACAGGGTAAAAACCAAACCCTTTCAGCCCGAAAATGGACACTGTGGACGGAGTGGACAGGGTGGACGATGTGGACAAATACTCCCGAAGACCGGCAACATTACCGGTTTCACCTTATTTAACGAGAGGGGTGCATTTTCTATGATGGGGTGTTGAATTGCACACAGCTGAAAGGAGCGATCCATGAAAATCGGCATCGTCGGAAGCGGCATGGTGGGCGCTACCAGCGCCTACGCCATGATCATGAGCGGCATCGGTCGGGAGATCGTGCTGGTGGATAAAGACGAAAAGCGGGTATCGGCGGAGGTGGCGGACCTCAATCACGCCGTCCCCTTTTCCAACCCGCTCACGGTGCGGGCCGGCGACTATGGCGACCTCAAGGGCGCCAAACTGGTGGTCATCAGCGCCGGCGTTTCCCAGAAACCCGGGGAAAGCCGGCTCGACCTGCTCAAACGGAATGCGGCGGTCTTCCGGGAGATCGTGCCGTCGATCCTTCGGCATGCACCGGACACCCTCCTGGTCGTCGCCACCAACCCGGTGGACATCATGACCCATCTTGCGGCCCGGTACGCGGCCGAACACGACATTCCGTCGCACCGGGTCCTGGGTACCGGAACCACCCTGGACACGGCCCGGTTCCGGTTTCTCCTGGGCGACCGGCTGGGGGTCGATCCGCCCCATGTTCACGCCTATGTGGTGGGGGAACACGGGGATTCGGAGGTTCTGGCGTGGTCCCTGATCCGCGTCGGGGCCATGGAACTGGACGCCTTCTGCGACCGCCAGGACATCTGCCTGACCGACGACGACCGCGCGGAGATCGACGACGCCACCCGGAACGCGGCGGCCCAGATCATCGACGGCAAGGGCGCGACATACTACGGCATCGGTTCGGCCGTGGCCAAAATCGCCGATGTGATCCTCCACGACCAGCGGTCCGTGCTCACCGTGACCACCCCCACCGACATCGTGGAAGGCGTCGCCGACGTGACCGTCTCCATGCCCCACCTGGTGGGCGGCGACGGGATATTGGTCGATTTTCCCCTGAGCGCCATGAGCGACCACGAAAAGGAGTCCCTGGCCCGGTCGGCCCGGGTGGTGCGGGTGGCGATTGATGAAATTGAGGGATCGAACGATTAAGGCGAAAATATCGATTACAACCTGTAGGGGCGAAAAATTTTTCGCCCCTACGACTCCCCTAGCTCCTTTTCCCTGATCTCATGCACCACCTCTTTCTGCAGCGCCTGGAGTTCCGGCCCCAGCTCCACCGGATAGGCCATCGGACTCTCCAGGCGTTTGTACGCCTTGTCCAGTGAAGCAAATTCTTTCCGGAAGCGATCCCGGAGGGTGTCGAGGGATTCGGGGGGCTGCTGCCGTTTGCCGTCCTTCATCACCTGGACCAGCAGC
>JAABTD010000164.1 GCA_011390065.1 Desulfobacteraceae bacterium | reverse complement strand
AGCGTCTTCTTCGCGGAGGCCGATGGCGTCGCCGGCGAACCGGTCGCCGTCCCGGCGCCGGAAGACCTGCTTCCGGCCCACCAGGGTCTTTTTGCCGCTGGACAGCTTCATCACGGGACGGTCCCCGTACTGGACCAGTTTGAAGGCGATGTCGGTATAGGGGCCGTCCGCCGACACCCCCATTTTGGTGCCGACGCCAAAGGCGTCGATCTCGCATTTCCCGTCCACCACCTCGGCGATCTTGAACTCATCGAAACCGCCGCTGGCAAAGATCTTCACATCCTTGAACCCCTCTGAATCCAGAATCTTCCGAACGTCCTTGCTCAACCGGGCCATATCGCCGGAATCGAGTCGGACGCCCCGCAGATCGTGTCCCCGCTTCCGCATCGCCCTGGCCACTTCGACCGCCTTTTTAGCGCCGGTCACCGTGTCGTAGGTGTCGATCAGCAGGACGGTGTTCTCGGGAAAGGTTTCGGCAAATGCGGAAAATGCCTCCTGCTCATCCGGAAAACTGGTGACAAAGGAGTGGGCCATGGTCCCGGAAACGGGGATCCCGTAGGTCTTGCCGGCCAGGACATTGCTGGCGCCGTCGAATCCCGCCAGGTAACTCGACCGGGCCGCCTTCAGTCCGGCATCCATGCCCTGGGTCCGGCGCAGGGAGAAATCGACCAGCCCCCGGCCATCGGCTGCATAGGCGCAACGGGATGCTTTCGTGGCGATACTGACCTGGAGATTGACGGCGTTGATCACGAAGGTCTCCACCAACTGGCCCTGGATAATCGGCGCCGTAACTTCCAAAATGGGTTCGTCTTTGAAAAAAAGCCGCCCTTCGGGGATGGCGAACACCTCGCCTTCGAATTTGAGGTCGCTCAGATAATGCAGAAAATCATCGGAAAATTGGCCTTCCGACGCCAGATAATCGAGGTCCTCCGCCTCCAGGCGATAGGACTCCAGAAATGAAAGCGCCGTCTCCAGCCCGGCGCTGACAAAATACCCCCGGTTGGGAGGATACTTCCGGATGAAAAGGCTGAACGTGGCCGGTTTGAACATTTCATTTCTATGGTAGGCCGCCGCCATGGTGAATTCATATTGATCGGTCAACATGGCCGGGTTTTCGCGGGTGATTTTCATGTCTCCTCCTTGTTTGATGGCGATCCAGCCGTTAATTCATCATTATAAAAACCCGGCAACAGGATGGGCAATGGGGTCAAGGATGTATTCCAATGTCCGAACAGTGGTAAAATATCACGTTTTTCGGTTTTCAGGGCGGCGGGAAGGGTCAGGGCTTTCCCGATCTCTGAATCGCCGGGTTTTCCCATTTTAATCTTAAAAAAATCATGATAGGGTAACTTCTTATTGCCAGACCCGAATCAAACGGGAAAAGGTAAAAATCAAAGCAAAAGGCCTAAAAAAACAACCTTTTTGCGGTACTATGAAACGATCGGAGAACAAATGAGAAAAAAAATGCTGGTGTTCGTGGACGAATCCAACGTCACCGGATCGGCGCGGATCAAAAACAAAAACCTCGACTGGCTGCTGCTTCGGGACGAAATCGTCAGCGCCGTTTCCGGGGCCGATCTGGTGGAAATGGTCATTTACGTCGGCCTTCCCCCCTCCACCGAAGATCTGAAGGCCCAACGGGACTCCCGGGAACGGTACGTCCACTGGCTCCGCTCCAACGGCTTCCTGGTGGTCACCAAAAACGGTTCCCCCAAGGGCGGCGGCGCCTACAAGTCCAATGTCGACGTCCTCATGGCCATTGATTCGGTGGAGCTGTCCCTGGCCATCTCCCCCGACATCGTGGTGCTGGTAACCGGCGACGGCGACTTCGCCAACCTCGCCACCAAGCTCCGGCGCCGCGGCATCCAGGTTTATGTCTGCGCCATCGAGGAAACGCTGGGGAATCTGTTGAGAGACGCCGTCAACGACCACATCCGGATGGAAAACATTCTGGATCAAATGGACGATTTCGAGCGGCGCTACGACAACGACAACTGAGGCCAAGCAAAACAGGACCGCTCAGGCCTTGATCCGCACCTCCCGGCGGCTGTCTGCGACGCCCGGGGCCGGCACAGGAACGGACGGCAATGACCAAAAACGCAAAACATCCCGAAGACGTAGACCCAAAACCGGCGCCGGGCGGAATCGACTACCGCCGCCTGCTGGAAGGCTTGCCGGGAGCGCCTTATCAGTTTCTCATCGGCAAAAACGGAACCTACCATTTCCCCTACATGGGAGAGCGGTGCATCGACCTGTTCGGACGCACCGCCGAGGAAATCATGGCGGACGCCGCCGCCCTGTTTCAGCGATTGCCGCCCGCGGACGCCGAGGCAGTGAACCGTGCAATCGAGGCATCGGCGGAGACGCTCTCGCCCTATTCCCAGGAACATCGCGTGATCACACCGGACGGCGAGACCATCTGGGTCCATGCGTCCGCCATTCCCCGCAAATTGCCGACAGGCGACATCATATGGGACGGATTCTCGCTGGACATCACTGAACGCAAATCCGCCGAATGCGCCCTGCGGGAAAGCGAAGAAAAATTCAGACTGGCGTTTGAAACCAGCCCCGATTCCATCAATCTCAATCGACTCGACGACGGCCGGTACATCGACCTCAACGACGGATTCACCAAGATCATAGGCTACACCCGGCGGGAGGCCATCGGAAAAACCTCCATAGAACTGAATATCTGGGACGACCCGAAGGACCGGGAACGCCTCATCTCCATGCTGAAACGGAACGGATATGCAGAAAATCTGGAAGCCCGATTCCGGGCAAAGGACGGCGCGATCAAATACGGCCTGATGTCCGCGAGGATACTGCAGTTGAAAGGCGAAGCGGTCATCCTCTCCATCACCCGGGACATCACCGACCGCAAGCGTCATGAAGAAACCATTAAAAGCCGGATCCTGGCCTTGACGCAGCCGGACATCGACGTAGGCGCGCTGGCCCTCACGGACGTCATCGGGCTGGACATCCTGCAGGAAGTTCAGGATGCGTTTTCGGCCGCTTTCAAAATTCCCGCCATCATTTACGATAAAAACGGCGCCGCCATCACCCGTCCGAGCAATTTCACCGATTTCTGCCGTCTGATCCGGTCCTCTCCCGAGGGAAGGCGGCGATGCGAAGGGTTTAATTCGAAGCTCTCAGCCGATTTGAGCCGGACCCTGCGCCCCGTCATCAGAAAGGGCTGCGCCGTCCACAACATCGTCACCGGTGCGGTTCCCATCGTCGTCGGCGGACGACACATCGGCAATATCGGCATGGGCCAGATGATCGACGGGGATTTTCACATCGGTCAACTTCAAAGTTTTGCCGAAGAGATCGGCGTGCCGTCCAGGGCGCTGGGATCCGCCGCCGCATCGCTGATGCCGTTTGAAAAAAACCGATTCGAAACGGTGCTCGCCTTTCTGAACACCCTGGCCGAGCAGTTGGGCCTGTTGGGCTTGCAGAATCTGCAGCAGGCGCGGTTCATCCATGAACGCGAGCATCTGACGCACCGGCTGGGTCAGGTGCAGAAGATGGAAAGCCTCGGCACCCTTGCCGGCGGGATCGCCCACGATTTCAACAACATTTTGTTTCCCATCATGGGATATGCGGAAATGTTGTTAGACGACGCCCCCGAAGGCAGCCTGGCCCGGAAAAATCTGGAAAAAATTTTAGCCGGCACGATTCGGGCGCGGGAGCTGGTCAGGCAGATTTTGACCTTCAGCCGACAGGCAAACGAAGAGGTGCAGCCGGTCCGGGTTCAAATCATATTGAAAGAGGCGTTGAAGCTGATCCGGGCCACCCTGCCGACCACCATCGACATCCAGCGCCACATCGACCCCTCCTGCCTTCCGGTGATGGCCGATCCGACCCGGATCCACCAGGTGATCATGAACCTGATCACCAATGCCTACCATGCCATGCAGGATTCAGGAGGCGTCTTGGATATCCGCCTGGAAACCATCGAAAAGCCGGCGCCGGACGTCGCACCTCCCTCCGTGGCGGACACCCGCTATATCTGCCTGACGGTGGCGGACACCGGCCACGGCATCCCGGCCGACCTGCTGGAGAAGATCTTCGACCCCTATTTCACGACCAAAGAAAAAGACAAAGGAACCGGGCTCGGGCTGTCGATGGTCCATGGCATCGTGAAAAACTGCGGCGGCGCCGTCCAGGTCGAAAGCCAACCGGGCGCCGGCGCCGTTTTCAGGGTCTATCTCCCGGTGAAGGAGACGACGGCGGACGCCCGGACGGCGCCGGCGGACATCCCGGGCGGAACCGAACATCTCCTGATGGTGGACGACGAACCCGCCGTGGTTTACATGGGGAAGGCCATGCTGGAGCGGCTCGGATACCGTGTCACGCCCGAGACGGGCAGCGAGGCGGCCCTGGAAACTTTCAGAACGCATCCGGATCGCTTCGATCTCGTCGTCACCGACATGACCATGCCGGGAATGACCGGCGTCCAGCTCGCCAGTCGGCTCAGAGAGATCCGCCCCGATGTCAAGATCGTCATCTGCACCGGATTCAGCGATCTCATGGACGAGAAAAAAGCGGCGGATTACGGCATCCAGGGGTTTATCCTGAAGCCGGTGGTCAAGGCCGAAATCGCCGCCAAAATCCGGGAGGCGCTGGACGCCCATTGAAACCCCTCCGGGTTCTGCATCATGGAATGGATCGGCCCGGAGGATGAGCAGCCGTATCGAAAAAAGCGTCCCGGCAACGGGACGCTTTTTTTATTCCTTTCTTGGCCGCCGTTCAAGCTCCTTCAAAATGTTATATGCCGCGTTTGAAATGCCATTTCCATTGTGATACCGACCATTCTCAAGTAGGATGCATCGCTTAAGGGCTTAAAAAAACCCTTCCTGAAATCATCGACGCAGGAAACCGAAATGTCCGCAAAACCGACCTATGAAGAACTGGAAAAACGGGTTCAAGAGCTGGAACGGGCGCTCTCCGAACGAGAGGCGGCCCTGGATCGGC
>JAABTD010000163.1 GCA_011390065.1 Desulfobacteraceae bacterium | reverse complement strand
ATCTTTTCCGGAGAGAGCCCGGGCAGGTATTTGAACCGGCCCTCCTTGAGCTTCAGCAGGTCGAAAAACGCCTCCTCCCCCCGTTTGTCGCCGTATTCCACATCCACCAGCCGACCTTCCCGGAAGGAGAGCTGGGCCGCGCCCCGGGAGAGCTTCAGGGTCAGGACCCCGGTTTTCTGATTGATATTGAAGGTCTGGAACAGGTCGGTGGGCGGAATCTCCGAAAGTTGTCCGGCCAGGCTGGAGGAAAAGTGCTCGGTACGGGCCTGGTTGATCTCCCCCATTCGCCGGACCAGCAACCGGGTAAAGCGCATCTGGAGCAAAGGGAAGCCGGAGAGCACCCGCCGGAAATGCTCAGCGCTGATGCGCAGCACATCGGTGGATTCAATGGCTTGGACCGAAGCCCCCACCCGGTCGCCGCTGAGCACGCTCATTTCCCCCACGACTTCCCCTTTGCCGATGGTGGCCAGACTCAGTCCGTCTTCCCCTTCCACCGCCACCTTTCCGGAAATGATGATGAAGAGGTTGCGGCCGGGTTCGCCCTTCCGCAAGACGTAATCGCCCTTTTTGAATTTATCCAGCCGGAGATGGGCGATGATGTTCTGGATGTCCGCTTTATCCAGGTCTTCGAAGATAGAGAAGCTGCGGAGCAGGCCGGTGAGGGCGTCGAGGTAATGATCGGACCGGTGCAGGCGGTTCGACTTGCAGGCAAAGCGAATAGTGCCGGTGCAGCCGCTGCACGTATAGACCGTCTCGTCGTCGGCCGGTTTTTCTTCGATGACGCTCACGTCCCGGGCCAGGATCAGGCAGGGCGATTTGCCCTGGGGCACATAGAAAAGGCCGCCTGAAAACTGGAACTCATCGTTGACCTCGTACAGGGGGCAGTTGTCTTGTCTCACCACGGAATAGACCGGCGGCGGGTCGGCGTCCCCGGCCGGGGAGATCGTTTTATCGGCCTTCACATCATCGGGCGGCGCCATAAAGATGCGGCCGCATTTGGAGCACCGGACCCGCATGGGCTCTGCATGGCGCTTCGCCGCGTCGATTCGGAACCGGGCGCCGCATTTGTCGCATTCGATCTTCATATCCCGCCGACTGATTTTCTCATTTCCCTGTCTCTCATGAGCTTAAACTAATGGATGCACCCTTGTTTGTAAATGATTTTCAATTGGGTCGGCAAAAACCCTTTAAAAATGAGTCAAAAGGATATATATTTCCACATTTAATATAACGGAGTCGGGAAAGGACGCCATGAAACCGATCGTCGCCCTGGTGGGACGACCCAATGTGGGCAAATCTTCGATATTCAATCGGTTGACCCGGACCCGGGACGCCATCGTGGACAACCGGCCGGGGGTCACCCGTGATCGCATCTACGGGGATGTCCATTGGGACGACGCCGTCTTCACCCTGGTGGATACGGGCGGCTACATTCCCCAGGACGCGGAGCGGTTCGCCGGGGAGATCCGACGCCAGATCGACCAGGCGGTGACGGCGGCCGATGCCGTGGTCCTGGTCCTGGACGGCCGGGCCGGGATTTCCCCCTTTGACGCCGATATGGTGGCGCTGCTCCGAACCGCAGAGAAACCGGTTTTTTATGTGGTCAACAAAATCGACGGGGCGGGCCACGAAGATCGGATCCATGATTTTTACGGGTTGGGCATCGACAACCCTTACCCGCTTTCGGCGGCTCATGGCTACGGCGTCACCGATTTCATGGACGATCTGACGGCGTCCCTTCCGGTTTCGACGGAAGCGCCAGGGGCCGAAGGGGCCGACCAGGGGGCGATCCGGATCGGGGTGGTGGGACGGCCCAACGTGGGCAAGTCTTCTCTGGTCAACCGGATTCTGGGAGAAGAACGGCTGGTGGTCAGCGATGTGCCCGGCACCACCCGGGACGCCATCGACACCCTCTGCGTTGTGGACGGGATCCCCTACCGGATGATCGACACCGCGGGAATCCGCCGAAAGAGCCGGGTGTCGGCCCGGCTGGAAAAATTCTCGGTGGTCAAGGCCCTCAAAACCCTGGACCGGTGCGACGTGGCCCTCCTGGTGATGGACGCCAGCGAAGGGATCACCGATCAGGATGTGTCCATCGGCGGGTACGCCCTGGAACGGGGGTGCGCCGTTGTCCTGCTGCTCAACAAGTGGGACCTGGTGGAAAAGGACGACCGGACCGCCAAACGGTTGAAGGAGCGGCTCCGGGAGCAAGCCAAATTCCTGAGCTTCGCCCCTTCCATGACCATCTCAGCCCTGACCGGCCGGCGGGTGCCGCGGATTTTCACCCTGGTGGGGGAGGTCTACGAACAGTACGTCCGGCGGGTGGGCACCGGCCAGCTCAACCGGACGCTGGAGGAGGCGGTCCGGCGCAACGAGCCCTCTCTCCATAAAGGCCGGCGGATCAAGTTTTACTATGCCACCCAGGCGGCCACCCGACCGCCCACTTTCGTGCTTTTCGTCAATTATCCCGAGGCGGTCCATTTTTCTTACCAGCGGTATTTGACCAACCAGTTCCGGGAGGCCCTGGGCCTTTCCCAGACCCCCATCCGATTGATCTTCCGGCAGCGGACCGGCCGCCCCCTGGCCGAGCGGCGGTCCGGATGACCACCGACGGCGTCCTGGACATGTTCGAGGAGGCGGCGCGGGAATCGGCGGAAAACGCCGCGCCCCTGGCCGACCGGATGCGGCCGCGCAGTCTGGACGCCTTCACAGGCCACGACGCCATCGTAGGCCCGGCGGCGCCGCTGCGGAAGGCGATCCTCGAAGACCGCCTCTTTTCCGCTATCCTATGGGGACCGCCGGGATGCGGCAAAACCACCCTGGCCCGGATCATCGCCCAGGAGACGCGGTCCCGGTTCGTTCAGTTCTCGGCGGTCCTGTCCGGGGTTAAGGAGATCCGGGCGGTGATCGACGGGGCCCGGGCGGACTGGCAGCGGCGGAGAAAACGGACCCTGCTGTTTGTGGACGAGATCCACCGGTTCAACAAGAGCCAGCAGGACGCCTTTCTCCATCATGTGGAAAACGGCCTCATCACCCTGGTGGGGGCCACCACTGAAAATCCCTCCTTCGAGGTGATCCCGGCCCTGGTCTCCCGATGTCGGGTCTTCAAGATGGGGGCCCTGTCCGAGGATGATCTGGGACGGATCATCGACCGGGCCCTCGCGGATTCGGAAAAAGGGCTGGGCCGAATGGACCTCGTCCTGGAAGCGCCGGCCCGGGACCACCTGATCCGCACCGCCGACGGCGATGCCCGCACGGCCCTGGCCAACCTGGAGATGGCCGCTTTCATGGCGACCGCCGGCGCCGATAAACCGGAAGGGGAGGGCGGGACCGTTCGGCTTGAAGACGTGGAAACGGCCATCGGCCGGAAGGCGCTCCGGTACGACAAATCCGGCGAGGGCCACTACAACCTCATTTCAGCCTTCCACAAAAGTCTCCGGGGCAGCGACCCGGACGCAGCCATCTACTGGCTCTGCCGAATGCTGGCCGGCGGCGAAGACCCCTTTTACGCGGCCCGCCGCATGGTCCGGTTCGCTTCCGAAGACGTGGGCAACGCCGATCCGGCGGCCCTGACCGCGGCGCTCAACGCCATGGAAGCCTACCGGTTTCTCGGCTCGCCCGAGGGGGATCTGGCCCTGGTGCAGGCGGCGGCCTATCTGGCAACGGCCCCCAAGAGCAATCGGCTCTATGCGGCCCACAACGCCGTCAAAAAAGTGATCCGGGAGACGGGCAGCCTGGCCGTTCCCTTTCATATCCGCAACGCCCCCACGGGCTTGATGAAAGAGATGGGGTATGGTAGAGGATACCGGTATGCGCACGATTTCCAGGATGCCTATGCCCCCCAGGAGCACCTGCCGGAAAAACTGGCGGGACAGGTCTTTTACACCCCCTCGGACCGGGGCGAAGAAGCGGTGATCCGCCGGCGGCTTGAAAAATGGCGGGATCTCAAGGCCCGGGCCGGAGAAGCGGTCGCTGAGCCGGCGGACAATTTCCGGAAGACCGATGGGTGAGACCGCAGCCGCTCCAGGCGATCGTTTTTCAATGGGCCGGACCGTCCTGATCCCTGTGCTGATGGCCTTGCTCCTGGCCTGGTCCGGCATCGGCGGAGCGGAAGCGCCGCCGGCGGGGGTCCTGAAAGGAAAAGGGATCCGCGTCCGGTACGCCGAGGGGCTGGAAGGGGCCGCCCGGGAAACGGCGGACCGGTATCCCGGCGTGAAGGCCGATCTGGAAAAGACCTTCGGGTGGAGACTGCCGGCGACGCCCACGGTTTATCTGGCCAAAGACCGGGAAGGGTTCGGCCGGATGGCCGGCAACACCCATGTGGTGGCGGTGGCCTGGCCCGAACGGAACCGGATTCTCATGGACTGGACCCGGGTGAACCGCGATCCCTTCACCCTTTCCGAGACCCTGAAACATGAGGTGTGCCACCTGCTGCTCCACCACCATATTCGACGGGAACACCTGCCCAGGTGGCTCGACGAGGGACTCTGTCAGTGGGTCTCCGACGGCATGACCGAATTGACCGTGCGGACGTCGGCGGACGCCCTGCAACAGGCCGTGCTCACCGGGGGGGTCTACGGCCTGGCGGATCTGTCCGACGCGTTCCCCCGGTCTCCCCGAGAAATGGCCCTGGCCTACGCCGAGAGCAAGAGCGTGGTGGACTACATCATCCGCCGTTACGGCGTGGCGGGGCTGATCGGCATGGTCGATCTCCTCAAGCAGGGGCACGATCTCCCCACGGCCCTGGACCGGCAGTTCTCCATCTCCCTGGACGGGCTGGAGAAACGGTGGCGCCGGCATCTGACCGGACGGGTCAGCTGGTTCACCTGGGCGGCGTCTCATCTGTACCAGATCCTCTTTTTCGCCGCCGGGGTGGCCGCCGCCATCGGGTTTTTCCGCCAGATGCGCCGCCGGCGGCAGTATGCCGACGAGGAGGATGAACAATGATCCTCAACACCATCGTCGGCCGCTATGTCTTCAAAGAACTGTTGCCGCCTTTTTTCCTCAACCTCTTTTTTTTCACCTTCATCTTCCTGCTGACCCGGATTCTCGACATCACCAACCTCATCGTCAACTACAAGGTCGGGCTGGGGGTCGTCGGCCGGATGCTGGTCTACCATATGCCCTATTTCCTGGTCTATGTCGCGCCCATGTCGGTGATGATGGCGATCCTTCTCACCTTTCTCCGGATGTCCAGCGACAACGAGGTGCTGGCCCTGAAATCCGGCGGGGTCAGCCTGTATCGGCTTCTGCCTCCGGTGTTCGTCTTCTGCCTGATCGGCGCGCTGCTGACCGCTTTCATGATCGTCCAGGGCCTGCCCTGGGGCCGGCGGTCCATGACGGAACTGACAAGGGAGGTGGCCGCGTCGAACATCGACATTGGTTTGAAGGAGCGGACCTTCAACGACGCCTTTGACGGGGTGATGCTCTACGTCAACAAGGTGGATGTCCCGACCCGGGCGCTCATCGATATCTTTATCCAGGATCGTCGGAACCCGGACATGCCCATCACCATCGTGGCCCCCAGAGGCAAACTGTTCAGAGCGCCGGATCGTGCTGTGTTCCATCTCCGTTTGTTCGACGGCATCATCAACGGCGCCGACCTGGACGACCGAACCGTCAATGCGGCCCGGTTCGATGCTTACGACATCAACCTCGATTTCCAGCAGGCCATGACCGCTTCCGGAAAAGATCGGCGTCTGGATGAAAAGGAGATGTATTTCGACGAGCTGGTCCGCTATATCCAGGAAACCGATCGCCGGGACAAAAAGTACTGGGAGGCGGTGATGGCGTACCACCAGAAATTTTCCCTTCCCTTCGCCTGTCTCGCCATGGGGATTCTGGCCGTGCCCCTGGGGGTCGGGGCGAAATTTTCCCGACCGTCTTTCGGGCTGGGGCTGGGCATCACCTTTTTTCTTTTCTACTACCTGCTGCTTTCGGCGGGACTGGTTTTCGGGGAGGCCGGGGCTTACCCCCCGCTCATCGGCATGTGGGCCCCCAACATCGTCATGGGCGGCATCGGCGTCTACCTGCTGGTGCGGGCCGCTAACGACCGGCCTGTCCGGTTCGGGTTCATGCAGGGACCACTTTCGTTTCTGCGCCGGAGACGCTTTTCTTTCCGGAAACGGAACCGATGAACATCATCCATCGATATCAGCGACGGGAGATCCTCCAGTACATGGGCATCGTCCTGGTGGTGGTGGTTTCCATTTACATCTGCGTCGATTTCTTCGAAAAGATCGACAATTTTATGAGCGCCGGCGTTCCGCTTTCCAGGGTCGGCTGGTTCTTTTTCTACAACATCCCTTTTATCGTGGCTCAGATCCTGCCGGTTTGCGTGCTCCTGGCGGTGCTCATCACTTTCGGACTGATGACCAAACACAATGAGATTCTGGCCCTGAGAAGCGCCGGCGTCAGCGTCTACGCCCTGCTCCGGCCCGCCCTGATCATCGGGATACTGACAACGATTTTCCTCTTTTTTTTCTCGGAATGGGTGGCGCCCGTCGCCACCCAGAAAGCCAACGACATCTGGCTCAGGGAGGTGAAAAAAAAGGCGGCCGTGGTGTCACGGGAAAAGGACATCTGGTTTAAAGATCAGCAGATGATCACTTACATCCGGTATTACAATCACGCCCACAAGACCCCCTACGGCCTGACCCTTTATTATTTCGACGACGATTTCCGGCTCGTTCGCCGGGTGGACGCCAAACGGGGCGAATTTCAGGGAGACCGGTGGCTTCTGTACAATGCCATGGAACAGGTGCGGGTCCCGGATACCGGCGAATACAACGTGATCTTTCATCAGGCCCTGTTCACGACGCCGGATTTCCAGCCGGACGACTTGACCACGGTGGCGCGCACGTCCGAGGAGATGGGATTCCAGGAACTGCTGGCTTATGTGAAAAAGGTGGAGGCGGAGGGATATGACGCCACCGTTTACCGGGTGGACCTCCACGGCAAAGCGGCCTTTCCTTTCATCTGCACCATCCTCTCCATCCTGGGCGCCGGCATCGCCCTGCGGGGCAATCTGAAAGAGGGCATGCCGGTTTCCATCGCCTACGGCCTGGCGGTGGCCTTTGTCTACTGGATCTTCTACAGCTTCTGTCTCTCCCTGGGTTACGGCGAAATGTTGCCGCCGGTGGTCGCCGCCTGGACCGCCAATGTGATATTTTTCTGCTTCGGCGTCATTTTATTGTTGAATGCGGAGTAAGGAGCCGGATTCCCGATGATGCTGCTCTACGATCTGCTTCTGACGACCGGCGCCCTGCTGGCCCTGCCGATCCTCATCCCCGTGGTCCTCACCGTGGAAAAGCGGCGACGGACCGTCCTCGGGCGACTGGGGCTGCGGTCGGACGTGCCGCCTCCCCGGGATAGAAAACGCCGCATCTGGATCCACGCCCTTTCCGCAGGAGAGGTCCTCTCGGCCGTTCCGCTGGCGGCCGCCATTCGCCGCCGCTATCCCCATGACGACATCGTCTTTACCGCCTCCACCCTCACCGGGTTGGAAATCGCCCGTGAGCGCATCGCCCCCCATGTCGATTATGTGAGTCTTTTTCCTTACGATCTGATCCTGTCGGTCCGGCGGGTCGCCGGACGGATCGCCCCCAAGATGGTGGTGATGGTGGAGACCGACCTCTGGCCCAATTTTTTCCGTGAAATGGAGCGTCGCGCGGCGCCGGTGGTTCTGGTCAACGGTCGGTTGTCAGACCGGTCTTTTGCCGGATACCAGCGCTTTTCATTCCTGTTCAGGCCGCTTTTTTCCCGGTTGACACGGGTCTGCGCCCAGAGCGCCGAAGATGCGCGCCGGTTTCGGAAGCTGGGAACCGCCGGGGGCCGGGTCGCGGCAACGGGCAACCTCAAGTTCGATCAGGCCCGACCCGATGCATCGCCAGCGGCGTTGGCCGACTTGCGGGCATCCCTGGGGATCGCCGCCGGCCGGCGCATTCTGGCGGCAGGCTCCACCCATCCGGGGGAGGAAGCGATCCTGGCCGATGCGCTGGTGATCCTGCGGCAGGACTTTTCGGATCTTTTTTCCATTCTGACGCCCCGGGACCCGAACCGGGCCGACGAGGTCGTGGGCATATTCCGGGAAAAGGGGGTTTTTCTCCGTCGTCTGTCGGCGGATGCCGGAGGAAAAGACGGCGTGGTCATCGATGTGATGGGGCTGCTGGCCCGTCTCTATGGGTTGGCCGACGTCGCCTTCGTGGGGGGCAGCCTGATCCCCTTCGGGGGCCACAATCCCCTGGAACCGGCGGCCCTGTGCCGGCCGGTGATCTTCGGGCCCCACATGCATGCCTTCCGGGAGATCTCGGAGCGGCTGCTGGACGCCGGCGGGGCGGTCCGGGTGGCGGATGCCCGGACCCTGGCTGCGGCAGCCGGCCGCCTGCTGGCCGAACCCCAAAGAGCCGCCCGGATCGGGGAGAAAGGCGGGGCGGTCTTCGACGCCCACCGAGGCGCCGTGGATCGGACCCTGACGGTCATCGACGCCGTGCGTCGCGAAGCGGCCGGGCCATGAACGGTCGGCTCCGGAAAGCGGTGACCGCGGCCATGGCCGACGACGCCCAGTCGCCGCCCCGGTTTTCGACGGCGATCCTCCTTGCGGCCTCCTGCCTTTACGGACTGGCGGTGCGGACGAGGATCGCCCTCTATCGTCAAGGGCGTCTTTCCACCCGTCGCCTGCCCTGCAAGACAATTTCCATCGGCAACATCGCCGTCGGCGGAACCGGCAAGACGCCCATGACCCTCTGGCTGGCGGCCCGACTGCGGGAAGCGGGCTATCGGACGGCTGTGCTCAGCCGGGGATACGGGGGATCCGCTGAAAAGCGGATCGGCGTGGCGAGCGACGGAAAAACGGTCCGGATGGGACCGGAGGCGGCCGGCGACGAACCCTTCATGATGGCCAACCGGCTGCCCGGCGTGCCCGTGCTGGTGGGGCGCGATCGTTATGCCACCGGCATGAGGGCGGTCGAGCAGTTCGGAAGCGAGGTGGTCCTCCTGGACGACGGGTTTCAGCATGTGAAGCTGGAAAGGGACATGGACCTGGTGCTCCTGGATGGCGGACGCCCTTTGGGGAACGGCCGTCTTCTGCCCCGGGGAACGCTGCGGGAGCCGCCATCGGCCCTGGCCCGGGCCGATGGGATCGTGTTGACCCGCTGGGCGTCCGGCGCCGCCGTTCCTGACGTGTTGAACCGGTATGCGCCGTCGGTTCCGGTTTTTAAAAGCATCCATGCGCCGTATCCGCACCTGTTTCTGAAAGCCGGCCGGAAGGCGGCGACGGTCCCGAACGGCATCGGGTCAACGTTCAACCCCGCCGCTCTTTCCCAATGCCGGGTCATGGGGTTTTCGGGGATTGCCCGGAACGATGCGTTTCAGGAGACCCTCCGCAGCCTCGGCGCCGGCATGGCGGGGTTCATGGGGTTTTCCGACCATCACCGCTACACGGACGCCGACATCCGGTTGATTCTGTCCACGGCCCGGGACCGGTCCGCCGACCTGCTGGCCACCACGGAAAAGGACTGGGCAAGGCTGGCGGATCGGCCGCCCTGGCCCCTGGATCTGCTGGTGATGGGCGTCCGGTTCGCGCCCGGGCAGGACGGGGACGCCCTCTTCCGATGGGTGGAGAAGGCCCTGGCGAATCAGGAAGAACTGTAAAATTTCTTGACACTTTTGCCGCGAAAATTTAGAATTTCTTACCTCCCGCCAGATCCTGGCGGTACCATTCTTGAAAGGAGGCCGCTATGGGGTCCTTAAATGATCGCAGGTCTCATCAGCGCCATGATCTCCCCGGCGCCATCCGATGGGCCTTCTTCAACACCAATGGTTACAACAAGGCAGAGATGGTCGACTACGGGAAAGGGGGCCTTTCCTTCCAGACCACCGTTTCCCTTCAGCCCGGAATGAACCTGACCATCAAGGGCGAAGGCGGAAACGTCGCAACCCGCCGACTGAAGGCCGGGGAGGGATTTCCCACGGTGAAGGTGGCCGAAGTCAAATGGTGCCGGTCCCAGGGCGATCCCAAACGGGAGACCCGATTCAAGATCGGGGTCCGGTACCACTCCGGCTATTACGACGATTGAACGGGAGGGAAATGACCTGCCGGGAAATCATCGATGACCTGCTGGAAGCTATCGGTCCGCTCACCTTCGGCCCGCCCGTGACCCATGTCTATAACCCCTTGATCTATGCCCGCGAGGGATACGACCAATACCTCCGCCGCTACGGCGATCCGCCCAGGGAGGTTTTGCTGGTGGGCATGAATCCGGGACCCTGGGGCATGGCTCAGACCGGGGCGCCCTTCGGCGACGCGGCCATGGTGCGGGACTGGCTGGGCATCGAAGCGGCCGTGGGAAAACCGGAGAAGGAACATCCTGAGCGCCCCGTCATGGGGCTTGAATGCGACCGGCGCGAGGTCAGCGGCCGTCGACTCTGGGCGTGGGCCAGGGAGCGTTTCAAAACGCCGGATCGGTTTTTCGCCCGTTTCTTCGTCCTCAACTACTGTCCCCTGGTCTTCATGGAGGCAAGCGGGCGCAACCGAACCCCGGACAAGCTGCCCAGGGCGGAAAAAGATCCCTTGTTCACGGCCTGCGACCGGGCCTTGCGTCAAACGGTCGATTATTTCGATCCCGATTATGTGGTGGGAGTGGGCGCTTTTGCGGAGAAACGGGCCGCGGCGGTCTTGTCCGACGCCGGCCGGGTTGTCGGAGGCGTCACCCACCCCAGCCCGGCCAACCCCAGGGCCAACAAGGGATGGGCGGAGCAGGTGGACGCGGCCCTCGGAGATCTGGGAATTCCCGGGTTCTAACCGGCCCGCCGCGCCTCCCCGAACGCCGGCAACACCGCCAGATTCAATTTCAACCCGATTACCCCATCAGACAATCCCATCGCCATCCCCAGGAGCTGTGGAAGATAGAGAATGGTCATATCGAATGCATTTCCGCTCTTCTTCCCGGCCTGCTTCTGATACGCCTCCAGGTTCATCTGGCACATGGGGCAGACGGTGACGATGGCGTCGGCCCCGGCGGCGTCCTTGAGGATGGACGAGACCAGGGTGAGGCCGACGTCGGGCTTGGTGTTCATATGGGCCGCCCCGCAACACCGGGCCCCCATTTTCCAGGGGAAAACCGTTGCGCCGGCCGCTTCGAGAAGGGGTTCCATGGACGTGGGCCGTTCCGGATCATCGAATACCGTGTAAGGACGGAGGCACTGACAGCCATAGTAAGGCGCGACCCTGAGACCCGCAAACGGCGCCGCGACCTTTTCCCGGACGGCATCCGCGCCGATGTCCGTGGCCAGTACGTCCAGCAAGTGGCGGGGTCTGGCCCATCCTTTGAATTTGAGGTTCTTTTCCGCCAGGATGACGTTAACCTTGGCCAGTAGGTCCGGGTCCTTCCGGGTTTTTTCCGCCGCCGCTTTCAGGTTGAGGTAGCAGGCGCTGCACGGCACGAGGATAGCGTAAGCGTCGTCGTCGGTGCCGGCGGCTTCCACCCGGGCCAGGTTGAGGGCGGGCAGGGCCAGGGAAAGGAGGCGGCCGACCGGGGCCGCAGCGCTGGCGCCGCAGCAGGTCCAGTCGGGGATATCGACCAGGACCTGGTCCAGGGCGGCCATGAGCGCCCGTGTCGATTGGTCGTATTCCCGGGCCGTCCCTTCCAGGGAACAGCCGGGATAGTAAAAATAACTCATGCCCCCTCCTCCAGTTCCGCTGCTTTTCGAAAGACCGCATCCAGTTCGCCGCCGCCCCCGAAGGGCCACTCCGGTTTGACCTTGCCCTTGCGCATCAGTTTTATCCC
>JAABTD010000383.1 GCA_011390065.1 Desulfobacteraceae bacterium | reverse complement strand
GTCATGATGCAGCTTTCCTACATCCTCATGGGCATGTTCCTGGACGATACGGCCATGCTCATCATCGTGGCGCCCTTGTACGTGCCGCTGGTGATCAACCTGGGGTTCGACCCCATCTGGTACGGGGTGCTCTACACCATCACCTGTCAAATCGCCTACATGACGCCGCCCTTCGGCTACAATCTCTTCCTCATGAAAGCGATGGCGCCGCCCGAGGTGACCCTTGGGGACATCTACAATTCGATCGTCCCCTTTGTATTGGTGATGATATTCGGTCTGGCCATCGTCATCTTGTTTCCCCAGATCGCCTTGTGGCTGCCGGATCTGTATTTTGGAAAATGACGTCAAAAATGGATATAAAGGACTGAGGCCATGCTCATCGCGCGGGTAACGGGGCTTGTGGTTGCGACCATGAAGCACGAGTCGCTGGTCGGGAACAAGCTGCTCATCGTTCAGGAAACCGACGTGACCGGAAAATCGGTGGGCAACCCCATGGTGGCCGTCGACGCGGTGGACGCCGGCGAAGGGGATCTGGTGCTGGTGACCCAGGGGTCGGGCGCCCGCCAGACCGACATTTCGATCGATCGGCCGGTGGACAACATCATCATGGCGATCGTCGACACCCTCCAGTCCAACGGGGAGGTGACTTTCCGAAAGGGTCGGTAGCGGGGAAGAAATCGTTGCGGCATGAAGAGCGACAACCGCCATATGATCAGCGTCGGCATCGACGTGGGCACCACCACGACCCAGGTGGTCTTTTCCCGATTGACCCTGGGCCGGGGCGCGGTGGACGGAACGGCCCTGCTGGCCAGATCGCCCATCCATCCGAACCAGGCGGCCGGCATCGTCGACAAGGAGGTGATCTATCAAAGCGGCATGCATCTGACGCCGTTGGAAGCGCCGGATGTCATCGACGCCGCTGCGTTGGAACACATCCTGCGCCGCGAATACGAACAGGCCGGCATCTCCCCCGAACAGGTGCAGACCGGCGCCGCCATCATCACCGGGGAGACCGCCAAAAAGCGCAACGCCGACGCCGTCCTGGAAGCCGTTTCAGCCCTGGCCGGGGATTTCGTGGTCACGGTGGCCGGGCCCCGACTGGAATCGATGATCGCCGGCAAGGGGTCGGGGGCGGAGGTTTTCTCCCGGGAACATTTTACGACCGTCGCCAACGTGGATATCGGCGGCGGCTCCGCCAACAGCGCCATCTTCCGCCAGGGGAGGATGATCGCCGCCGCCGCCATGAATTACGGCGGGCGGATTCTGGAGATGGACCCCAACGATGGGCGGATCCGGCACATGGCGGATCCGGCCCGGATCATGGCCGATCACCTCGGGCTCCCCTTCTCCGAGGGGTTCGTTCCTACATTGGAACAATTGCGCACGCTGACGGATTGCATGGCCGGCTTGACGGTGGAATTGATCGAGGGCCGATGCGGTCCCCTGGCCCAACGGCTGATGCTGACCGAGCCGTCGGCGGAATCGGGGAAAGGCGCCGTCCTGTTCTTCTCCGGCGGCGTCGGACATTATATCTACGAGCCTGTCCCCATCCGATCGGCCGGTGATGCGACCGTCCACGGGGACATCGGGCCTTTGTTGGCGGAATCGATCCGCCGGGAGCCCGATCTGGAATTGTACGATATCCGGCAACCCCCTGAAACCCTCCGGGCCACGGTGATGGGGGCCAGCAGCCAGACCGTGACCCTGAGCGGGAGCACCATCTGGGCGGAGGAGGAGATCCTGCCCATCCGGAACGTGCCCGTGGTCCAGTTGCAGTGGCCTGAAGTCCCGCCGTCGCGCCGGCAGACGGCGGAGGCGGCATGGGAGGCGGTCTCCCGGTGGGACGCGAAGGAGACCGGCGACCGGTTCGCGCTGGCGATGGAGCTGTCCTGGCGCCTCGACTTCGAGGGACTGACCGAACTGGCGGCGGGGTTGGCTGATTTCGCTTCAGCCCATCTGCCGCCCGGACGGCCGTTGATTCTTATCCTGGAGCGCGACTATGCCCGGGCCATCGGCCAGGCATTGAAAAATATGATCGCCGGCCGCCCCCTGCTGGCGATCGATCAGGTGGGAATCGGCGAAGGCGATTATATTGATATCGGACGCCCGGTTCTGGATGGCCGGGCCGTGCCGCTGAGTGTGAAGACGCTGATCTTCTACCATTAGTCCGTCACTATTAATCCGGACAACGCCATCGGCCTTTTCCGATGGAAGGATGCATATTCATGCTGCTGCGCACCAAGCTGTTCGGCAAAACCTTCGAATTCAGGGACATCCGAGAACTGATGGGCAAAGCCAACGAGCCCAAGTCGGGCGACGAACTGGCCGGCCTGGCCGCCGCATCCATCTCTGAACGGGTGGCGGCCAAATACGTCCTGGCCGAAGTCGCGCTTGAGACCCTCCGGGCCAACCCGGCCGTGCCCTATGACCGGGACGAGGTCACCCGGGTCATCGACGACGCCGTCAACGAAACCGTCTACAAGGAGATCAAGGGATGGACGGTGGGCGAGTTCCGGGAATGGCTGCTCTCGGACAAGACCACCGGCGATATGATCCGACGGGCGAGCAATGCCCTGACCGGCGAAATGGTGGCGGCGGTGACCAAACTGATGTCCAATCTCGATTTGATCTACGCCGCCAAGAAGATCCGGGTATCCTCCCATTGCGTCAACACCGCCGGCCTGCCCGGCACCCTGGCCAGTCGCTGTCAGCCCAATCATCCCACCGACAACCCGGAAAGCATCCGGGCTGAAATCTACGAGGGGCTCTCCTATGGCTCCGGGGACAGCGTCATCGGCATCAATCCGGTGGACGACAGCCTGAGCAGCGTGTCGCGCCTGCTCGACATGTCCTACGACATCATCCGGACCTGGGAAATTCCCACACAGAATTGTCTGCTGTCCCATGTGACCACCCAGATGCAGGCATTGAAAAAGGGGGCCCCGGTGGGGTTGGTGTTCCAGAGCTTGTCCGGATCGCAATCAGGCAACGAAAGCTTCGGCGTCGAAGTGGGCATGATGGACGAGGCCTATGACCTCGCACGGAAATACTGCTGGCCCGCGGGCCCCAATTACATGTATTTCGAGACGGGTCAGGGATCGGCCCTTTCAGCCGACGCCCACAACGGGTGGGATCAGCTTACCCTCGAAGCCCGGATTTACGGTTTGGCCAAGCGCTGGCATCCCTACCAGGTCAACACCGTGGTGGGGTTTATCGGTCCGGAATATCTCTACGACGCCGTCCAGATCACCCGGGCCGGGCTGGAGGACCATTTCATGGGCAAACTGACCGGCATCCCCATGGGCTGCGACGCGTGCTACACCAACCACGCCCGGGCGACCCAGAACGATATCGAAAACCTGGCGGTGCTGCTCACCGCGGCCGGCTGCAATTATTTCATGGGCGTGC
>JAABTD010000028.1 GCA_011390065.1 Desulfobacteraceae bacterium | reverse complement strand
GAAGCTGTCCGAAAGAAGCCAGAAGGCCGCATCCGAGATCAACGCCCTTTCCACATCCAGCGTCGATCTGGCGGAAGAGGCCGGAAAAATGCTCGACCAGATGATCCCGGACATCCGCAAGACAGCGGAGCTGGTGGAGGAGATCAGCGCTGCCTCCGATGAACAGACCACCGGCGCGGACCAGATCAACAGAGCCATCGCCCAGCTGGACACCGTCATTCAGCAGAATGCGTCGTCCTCGGAAGAATTGTCGGCAACAGCGGAAGAGCTGTCGTCCACGGCGGAGACCATGCTGACCAGCGCGGACAATCTGGCCGTATCCGCCCTCAACCTCCAGAAAAGGATCGCGTTTTTCAAAACCGCAGACCAGGGGCGACGATTCGAACAATACGCGCCCCACGAAGCGTCGGAACACCCGGCATTTCATCCTCCTCCGGAGCGGACCAGCGGCCGGACCCGTTCGGCTGAATCCGGATCTTCCAGCGGATCGGCGGGCGGCAAGACATCAAAACCCACGAGATCCGCAACGAAAAATGGTGGGCTGCCGGAGCCCTTGGACCTTTCCGATACGCCCGACGACGACGGTGAAAAGGCGTCTTTCTTCGATGATGAGGGATTCAGGCGGTATTGAAGCGATTCAGCGCATCCCTTTAGTTTACGGCAAGAAAACCAAGACGCTGCGCCGGCGGAAATTACCGATCTGATCCGCGCCCCCAAGGAGTGCATCGAATATGTCGCCATCCATGAACTGCGCCATCTGAAGCATCGCCATCACGAATCGCATCGCTGGAACGACGGCGCCAGCAGGTCCCGATCCCGGGAAGAAACGCCGCAGCTTTCGAAATGTTCCCGCCACCGGACCGCGATGTCCTTTATGCTTTCCACTTCGCGGACCGCCGCTTCATGGGTCAGGCCGAACCGGGCGGAGCGACTCAAAGCGTTTTTCACTGTGGCGGTTCGGCCCGCTTCCCCCACCGACATGGCGAGATGAAAATCGGTTCCCACCCCGGCCCGCGCCGGCGTGGGGACGATATCGTAGGCCGGTGAAAGCGACAGACTTCGGCCGTCCATCAGAAAACCGTGGTTGCGCGGATGGTCGTCCGTATTGCGCACCAGGATGTTGAAGACCATCCGGCGGAATAATTCCCGGATGTCTTCGGCGCGAGCGTGCCGCCGCATGATGTCCGCCAAAGCAGGGTAGTCCCACCGCGGTCGGTCCCGTTCGTCCCACTGCATCAGGGACAGCGCGCTGAGGAACCCCACGCGGGACCACCCGCCCCCGCGTTTTTCACGATCAAACCGCCGGACCAGGAAGATGTCCGTCCCGTTCATGGGAATCAACCGGACTTCCGGTATCCGAATGCCGCACCGGCCGGCGAGCGTCATCGTCGCATGCTCGATGCGGGGGATGTTCAGGCGGTCCCCTTTGGCCGGAAATTTGGCGATCCAGAGGCCGTCTCCCCATTCCACCGTGCATTTGGGACGGGCCCCGCCCATGCTGCTCCCCTGCCGGAGCAACTGGAACAGGTGGGGCTCGACCCGCTCATCCGATTCGATTCGGCGCGCGGCCTCCATGACATCCACAAGATCGTTGAATTGCGGCGGATGAAGACCCGGTTCCGGATCTTCCGGGTTCACTCTGAAATCGAGATTCCCGGTCCGGGCCGCGCTGGCCGCCAGGAGACAATCCATCTCGGAAACGGCCTCCGGCGGCGCGCCCATCTCCATGGCGATGACCAGACGCCCCCAGTGGTCCGGGGCCGAGTCCCGAAAGGCGCCATAGATTCCGCCATTGACCGTGGTCTCCCGCGGGGGCGGGCCCAGCGGCAGCGTCACGGGATCCACCGCAAGCGCATTGGGCCGTTCGACGTATCTTCGGCCGTAGGCGAACCGTCCGACGCCGGCATCCGGATCATGGTAAAACCGCCCGGCCGGGACCGCGATGGTCTCTCCCGGCAGATAAATGAAAACAGTGGCTTGTCGTTCGGCCATGATCAGAAATCCAGGTCATCCGCATCGGTTTTTTCCCGAATGCGCTGGGGCAGGCGCCGGCGTTCCAGAAAGATTCCGGCCCGGTCTTTTTCGGGCAGCGCCACGTCCAGCAGCTCCCGGTCCAACCCGAGCACCCAGAGCGCCATGGCGAATACCCCGAGGGACACCCCCGGCTCTCCGTTTTCCAGGCGCGACAGGGTTTTTCGGGTGACGAACATCCGGGACGCCATCTCCGCCATTGAGATCGCCCGTCGTTTCCGGGCGATCCGGATGTGGTCGCCCAACCGGGCGATGGCGGTTGTGACTTCGGGTGGAATATCCATTTTTAGGGTCATAAATATCTCCTTAATTTCAATTAAGGGTAATATATAACACATCATCGAAGATGATCAATGCTTTTTTATTTCCTGGTTTTTGGTTTTGTCGCTGAAAAATTGAACACCTATTTTGTTTTGTATTTTTGGAAGATGGCGAAAAAATGAGTTTCTGTTATAATTGCCGAAGGCGTTGATGCGTGACGAAAGCGCGGCCCTGGCTTATCGTATCAGGGAAAGCTTGAAGGGGTTCAGCGATGCTGAAATCGAAAAAGCCTGGATGGATGAAGCGGACAGGCGCTGGCAAGAAATCAAGGACGGTGAGGTCAGTTGCATAACAGCGGAAGAGGTCATGAAACGAGCAAGAGCCGCTTGGCGGTAGCCCAAACCAGTAGAAAACCGCGGTATTGGAAACATAGAGATCATTAATCCTTCTCAAAGCGCCTGATATGTTCCACCCCCTCATCCAATCCTGGTTCACCACCGACATCGGCGAACCCACCGACATCCAATCCAGAGCCTGGCCAGAAATCGCCGCCGGCCGGCACGTTCTGGTCACGGCCCCCACCGGCTCCGGCAAAACGCTGACCGCTTTTCTGTGGGCCATCCATCAACTCGTCGCCGGGAAATGGCCGACGGGTCAGACCCGGGTCCTCTACGTCTCTCCCCTGAAGGCCCTCAACAACGACGTTCGGAAGAACCTGTTGCGGCCCCTGGCGGGGCTGAAAGCCGTGTTCGGGGCGGCCGGCGAGCCCTTCCCCGACATCCGCGTCCTGACCCGCAGCGGCGACACGCCGCCGGACGAGCGGCGGACCATGGCCCGGCGGCCGCCGGAGATCCTCATCACCACGCCGGAAAGCCTCAACATCCTGGTCAGTTCCAAGGGCGGGCGGCGGATGCTGGCGGGGATCGCCACCGTGATCCTGGACGAGATCCATGCGGTGGCCGGGACCAAGCGGGGGGTCCACCTCATCACGGCCGTGGATCGCCTGGTCCCCCTGACCGGCGAGTTCCAGCGGATCGCGCTTTCAGCCACCGTGAGGCCGTTGTCCACCGTGGCCGCCTTTGTGGGGGGATACGAAATGACCGGCGATGCCCGGTCGCCGCAGTATCGTGCCCGGGAGGTCGCCGTCATCCGGTCCGAAGCCCGAAAGGTCCTGGACCTCACCGTCCGTTTTCCCGACGACGCCCGGGAGACGCTCACCGACGATTCCTGGTGGCCGGCCCTGGTCCGGTCCTTCAAGGGGATCATCACCCAAAACCGGGCCACCCTCCTCTTCGCCAACAGCCGGCGGTTGACGGAGAAGGTGACCCGGCTCATCAACGAGGGCGAGGAGGAAGACCTGGCCTACGCCCACCATGGGTCCCTTTCAAAGGAGATCCGCCTGGCCGTGGAGGAGAAGCTCAAACGCGGCGACCTGAAGGCCATCGTGGCCACCAACTCGCTGGAACTGGGCATCGACATCGGCGAGCTGGACGCCGTGGTGCTGGTCCAGTCGCCCCGGTCGGTGTCTTCGGGGGTGCAGCGGATTGGGCGGGCGGGGCATGGCGTGGGCGAGATCAGCCGGGGCGTCCTTTTTCCCACCCACGGCCGGGATTTCCTGGACGCCGCCGTCATGGCCCGGGCCGTGGCCGAACGGGACATCGAACCCGTCCGGCCCGTCGCCTGCCCCCTGGACGTGCTGGCCCAAATCGTCGTGGCCATGGCCGGCGTGGAAACCTGGGACATCGACGCCCTTTTCGCCTTCTTCCGGACCTCCCATCCTTTCCACGATTTGTCCCGAAGGCAGTACGATCTGACCCTGGAGATGCTGGCCGGGCGCTATTCCGAAATCCGACTCCGGGAACTCAATCCCCGGATTTCCCTGGACCGGACCGACAACACCGTCGCGGCCCGGTCCGGTCAGTTGCGGTTTGTTTACATGGCCGGCGGGACCATTCCGGATCGGGGATACTACGATCTGCGGATGGCCGACTCCCGGGCCAAGATCGGCGAGCTGGACGAAGAATTCGTCTGGGAGCGGAGCGTCGGGGAGACCTTCGCCCTGGGGGCCCAAACCTGGAAGATCCTCAAGATCACCGCCAACGACGTCGAGGTGGTCCCATCTGCGGGCAAACCCGGCATCATCCCTTTCTGGCGGGCCGAAGCCCAGAACCGGGAATGGCATCTGTCCGAAAAGATCGGCCGGTTTCTGGAGGATGCCGATGACCGCCTGGCCGATCCGGATTTCCTCCGGGAACTCCGGGAGACCTGGCGCATGGATGAGACAGCGGCCGGGGAGCTGCTCACCTTTCTCCAGCGCCAGCGGGATCTCACCGACGCCCCCCTCCCCCACCGCCATCATCTGCTCATCGAGCATTTCGACGATCCCCTCAACCGGTCCGACAGCAAGCAAACCATCCTCCACACCCTCTGGGGCGGACGGATCAACCGGCCCTTTGCCATGGCCCTGTCCGCCGCATGGGAAGGGCGGTACCGATATCCGCTGGAGGTCTACACCGACGACGACGGCATCCTCCTGATCCTGCCCCACGCCTTTTCCGCCCGCGACGTGCTGGAGCTGGTCACGCCGGAAAACCTGGAGCCGCTGCTCCGGGAACGGCTTCCGAAAACCGGGTTTTTCGGCGCCCGGTTCCGGGAGAACGCCGGCCGGGCCCTGTTGCTGCCGAGGATGAACTTCAAGAAGCGGATGCCCCTGTGGCTCAACCGCTTGCGGGCAAAGAAGCTGCTGGAGGCGGCTGCAACGCTCCCCGACTTTCCCATTCTCCTGGAGACCTGGCGCACCTGCCTCCGTGACGAGTTCGATCTGAAGACCCTGAAGATGTTGCTGGACGAACTGGCCGGCGGCGCCATCCGGGTGAGCGAGGCCGCGACCGGGGTCCCGTCGCCGTTTGCCGGCAACCTCATCTGGCAGCAGACCAACTACCACATGTACGAGGACGACACGCCCGGGACGGGGGCCGGCGGCGGTCTGACGGATTCTCTTTTTCGGGAACTGACCGGCTCGCCCCACTTGCGGCCCCGAATCCCGGACGACCTCGTCCGGGCGCTCGAAGCCAAACTTCAGCGCATCGCTCCCGGGTATGCGCCCCGGGATGCGACGGAGCTGCTCGACTGGGTCAAGGAACGGGTGTTGATTCCGGAAGATGAATGGGCGACGCTGCTCGATGCCGTCGAGCGGGACAACGGCCTCGCCCGGGATGCGGCGGTCGCCGCCATTGGCGGAAAAATCGTGTGGATTCGTCCGCCGGGCGCGGCCAGCCGGGCGATATGCGCGGTCGAAACCCTTCCTCGGCTGTTGTCGGATCTGGGGATTTCCTTCGCTGATGCAGGCTGGACCCCTGCGGCGCCAAAGCACAAGCGACTCGAAACGGAGATCCTGGAAAACCTCCAGCGGGCTGAAACGGCGCGGACGGCCCGGCTGGGCGCATCGGCGGATGAAGAAAACGATGGTTTACCCGATCTGCTCTCGGCGTGGCTGTCGTCCTATGGGCCGATCCCGCCGGAGCGCATCACGACCATCTTCGGGGTGAAGACGGCGATCCTCGACAACGCCCTGGCGTCCCTCCTGAAGTCCGGCCGCATCGTCCGGGACCGCTTCCGGGAAGCGGACGCCGCCGTCGAAATTTGCGACCGGGAGAACCTGGAAGTCCTGCTCCGGATGCTCCGCCGTTCCCGGCAGCCTGCTTTCACCCCTTTGCCGCCGGATCGGCTGATCCTGTTTTTGGCGACTTTTCAGGGACTGGCCCGCCCCGGCGAATCGATGGAGGACCTTCAGGACCGGCTGGAGACACTTTTCGGGTTTCCGGCTCCGGTCGCCGCCTGGGAGGAATCGATTCTACCGGCCCGCCACGATCCGTATTATCCCGAATGGCTCGACAGCCTGCTGTCCGGGACCAATCTGAGCTGGTTCGGATGCGGAAAACAACGGCTCAGCTTCGCGTTTTCAGAGGATCTGGAGCTGTTTCAGGAACCGGCGGCGGACGGCGCGGATGATCCGCCGTCAACGGTTTTCGACGCGGCGACGCAATTGCTGCCCGGTCCCACCGGCCGCTTCGGATTTTTCGACATCGCCCGCCACGCCGGCCTCGCCTCGGCCGACCTCACCGAAAAACTGTGGGGCCTCGCCTGGCAGGGCGTCCTGACCAACGACGCCTTCGAAGTGGTCCGAAAGGGCATCCAGACCAAATTCGAGCCTTTCGACGCTGCATCCTCGAAACGGTCCGGCAGAAGCGGCCGACGCGGCCGGTTCAACCGCTGGAAAACCGCAACCCCCATGGCCGGCCACTGGTCCGCCCTGCCCCGCCCGGCCGAACCGGGTGATCCCATCTCGGCCCAGGAAACGGATAAAGATCGGGTCCGTCAACTCCTCCGGCGCTACGGCATTGTGTTTCGGGAACTCATCGCCCGGGAATTGCCCGCCCTCGGCTGGGGCCGGCTTTTCCGGACGTTGCGGCTCATGGAACTTTCCGGCGAAATTCTTTCCGGGCACTTTTTCAAAGGGCTCCCGGGCATTCAGTTTGTTTCACACGAAGCCTTCCGGATGCTCAGCGGTCCGTGTCCCGAAGACGCCGTCTACTGGATGAACGCCGGCGATCCGGCATCCCTTTGCGGCGTCAACATCGACGGCATGTCGACACCGTTGCCGCCGAGAGCACCCACCACGCACCTGGTCTTCCACGGCTCGCGGATCGTGATCATTTCCAGGCGGCGCTTCAAGGACCTGGAAATCTTCGCGCCGCCGGATCATCCGTTTCTGGAACGATATCTATCGTTTTGCAAGGCGGTGCTGAACCGGCGATTCAATCCTGTGAGACGGATCATGGTGGAGACGATCAATGGAGAAAAGGCAGGGGAAAGTCCGTATGCAGATCGGTTAAAGAGATTTGGATTTTCAGGGGAGTATAAAGGGCTGGAGATGCGGCGGCCATTGGGGGGTCTGAACCGCTGATGATCCTGTCTGCGGAATCCGGTGAATCAACGGCAATCTGCGGTTCTGACCTGAATGGAAACGGCTCAAACAGCCGCTTCCATTATCCGTAGCCGCTGAACTGCGGCGGTTATCTGGCGGCGGCAGGCATCATCCGGCCGTTGAAATCCCGTCTCCGCTTGGCGGGCCTGGCGTTTCGGGTGGGGGATGCCGGCTTCCGGTTCGGTTTGACATCCGGCGACCCCTGGGGACCGTAGTCAAAGTCCGTGAGCGTCCGGCGTTCGACGCGCTCTCCGAGAATCCGGTCGATGGCGTGGGCCATGCTGATGTCGGATGCGGTGAGCAGGGTGAAGGCTTCTCCGGTTTGGGAGGCCCGGCCGGTCCGACCGATGCGGTGGATGTAGGCTTCGGGGGTGGACGGCATATCGTAATTGATGACATGCGATATCTGCGACACGTCGATGCCCCGGGCCGCGATGTCGGTGGCCACCAGAATCCGGTAGGTGCCGTTGCGGAAGCCGTTGAGGGCCGCCTGACGTTTTCCCTGGGAAAGATTTCCCTGGAGCGATGTCGAGGAGTGGCCGGCCTTGGCCAGTTGGTCGCCGACGCGCTTGGCCCGATGTTTGGTCTTGGTGAACACCAGCACCGATCCGGTGTCGATATCGCTCAGCAATTCCATGAGCAGCGGCGTTTTCAGGGTCGGGGCCACCGGGTAAAGGGCATGACGGACGGTCTCGGCCGGCGCGCTTGCGCCCATCTGAACGGTGATCGGTTTGTTCAGCACTTCGCTGGCCAGATGCCGGATCTGATCGGGCATGGTGGCGGAAAAGAGCAGGGTCTGACGCTGTTTGGGGACCTGACGGATGATTCTCCGGATGTCGGGGAAAAACCCCATGTCGAACATCTGATCCGCTTCATCGAGAACCAGCACTTCCAGATGAGACAGATCCACGGTTCCCTGGCCGAGATGGTCCAGGAGACGTCCGGGGCAGGCGACCACGATCTCCACGCCGCGTTTCAGCTTTTCTTTCTGGGGATTGATGCCCACGCCGCCATAGATGGTCATGCTCCGCAGGCGGGTTTGTTTTCCCAGCTTTCGGATGTCGTCATTGATCTGTTCGGCCAGCTCCCGGGTGGGGGCGATGACCAGGGCGCGGACATGACCGCGCTTTCCGTCCATGAGTCGATTCAGAATGGGCAGAGCAAATACGGCGGTTTTGCCGGTGCCGGTCTGGGCCAGGCCCATGACGTCGCTGCCTTTCATAACCGGCGGAATGGCTTCGGTCTGGATGGGGGTGGGACGGGTGAAACCCGCTGCCGCAATGCCGGCTGAGACGGCGGGGTGAAACGAAAAATTCTCAAATGTCATTCAGTTCTTCTTTCTGTTGAGACCATAAAAAAAGCTCCGGAGGCATTCCGGGGCTTACGATGATTTCTGTCGTTAAAACCTGGAGCTACGGTAAATCAGAAGGAAATATAACCGCTTAACCGGCGGAAGTCAAGGTGAATTTTCGGGAAGGCTTCAAATGGTGGATGATAGTGCAGCATTTGATTGACAGGCAGGGACAGGCCCGCTAATCTGAGGCAAATTCGATTCCCGGGCGACCCGATGCTGCCCGATCCGTCCGGCGCCCCGAATCGGGCCGAATTGTTTGTTGAACATAAACGCAACCGGGTCCCATGCCGTAACAACCATTATCCATTCCTATCATCCGGAATCCGGGCCCCATCATTGAAGATCGCTTCAGTCCGGGCAGCCCTCCACGCGACGACCAATGTCGCCATTCCGGGAACAATTTAATCCACAAACACAGAGGTGAACCATGAAAACCATTTGTAGAAACACCTTTTTTAAGCGATTGCTTTGCACTGGATGCTGTCTTCTCTTCGCAACGGCGCTTTCAGGCATCCCGGCCCTGTCCATGGCCGCCGAAGGGGATTTGAATAACGACGGCGGCGTCGATCTGTCCGACGTGGTGCTTGGTTTGCAGGTAACAGCGGGGATGGCGCCGTCGGCGGCTCCCCCCGACTGGTCCCTGACCGGAAACGATGTGAACGGGGACGACAGGATGGGATTGGCGGAGGTCGTCTATGCGCTGCGGTTCATCGCCGGTGAGAACGATGCGTTGAACATCGACGCCATGGCCCATGTCGTGGACATTTCCGGAGAGCCTGTTCTCAATGCCCGGGTGGGCGGCGGCGAACTGACCGATGCGAACGGCGTCGCCACAGGGCGATTCGATGTTTCGCCGAGCGGTTGGGTAAAGGCGTCGGCCTCGGGGTATGTACCGGGATACACCGCTGCGTTGGAAACATTGTATCCTTTTCTCCGGTCATCGGCAATGTCGGGAACATCGTTTTATCGCGTCGAGTTGACGCCTTTCGGAGATATGGCGCTTATCCGGCAGGGGGAATCGCAGCGCCTCTACCTGGGAAGGCCGGACGCCCCTGTTTACGAGGCTGTCGCCGATGCGGCCCTGTTCGCCGAAACGCCGGTGGTGGCGAGCCTGACCGAGATCGATCCGATTCACGTCCAACCCGTGTTCGAGGCGTTGAGTTCCGGAGCGGATCTCAATTTGCAGATGGCGTTTTCCATCGGCGCGCAAGGAGCGGACGGCAGCGGGGCGCAACTGGTTGCGGGGAAGGAGATCGCCGTCCGGATCCAGGACAACGGTCGCCTTTCCGATAGCCCCCAACTCGCTGTTTTCAGCCATGCCGACGGCCGATGGGAAGTGATCGAAAACGGTTGCAGCCGCGACGGCTCATTCCATTTTCAGTGTCGGGCGACGTCCCTTTCATCCATTTACGGCGTGTTCGACGCTATAGAACCGGATTACCTCCAAAGGCGGACATCAGGCCGCCTGGCGCGATCCCAGAGCGGCTACATGGCTGCCAGGATGGATCTCACGTCGATCCTGACCGATTGGCAGGACCAGATGACGAATGATCCGGATTTTGAACCGAATCTGAATGATCCGGCGCTGCAGAACGCGCTGAACGACCTCGCCAATGCAGCCCGGGATATCGCCGCCGGAAACCAGAACGAGAAGGGAAAAGCCGCCCTGTTGGGGGTCGCTGCACAGGCTCAGGCCCTGGGAAACGACGCTCTCGCATCGGACCTGATCGGTGAGGCGGCGGATGTCGCCGGGAAAATGGCGGATGAACTGCTGGCCGAAGGGGATTGCGGGCGACTCAGGGAGATGCTCCACGTGGCGCAGCAGAACATGCTGCTGGGCAACGATGGAAAGGCGAATGAACTGATGGAAAAGGTGAAAAAAAATGTGGGCGACTGCGACGTATGGGTCGGGAACATCAAATACTGGCTGATCGTGGACGATGCGGTGCATAACCTGCCGGAGATGACGCTTCAGTCCGGGGCGAACGGCTGGTGGGAATTTCACGATGTCCGGATGACCACGGATGTGAACACCCTCAAGCTGACCGGGGAGGACCAGGTCCGGCTCCAGTTTCCGGCGGCCAAATATGAAAACGAGGAGGAGGAATGTGAACAAAGCTTGACTTATGGTCCTCCCACCGGCGGATCCGTTCTTTTATCCTTCGACGGAACCTACGACGGCGTCGCTTTTGCCGTCAGCAATCCCGGCTCAGCCCAGAATCCGGTGAACATTCCCCTGAAGCAGGTGTTCAAAGGAGAGGATGAAGACGGCGTATGCCAAACGATCGTGAATCAGACGAGCTATTTCCAGAATTTTTCATCACTGCTCGTGCACGGCTTTCTACAGTCGCCCCCGATTACTTTGCAAGAGATGCTCGACAGCGGCGTCCACCAGGAAGCGTCGGAGTGGGCGATTGAAACCATCCGTGGTCAGGAAGAGATCGTCAATCCGAACACGGATTACGCCCAGTTTCCGGTTACCCGCGGGTACGTTTTCTGGAACTTCCTCCATGTGGAAGACATGTTGCCGCTGGAGCGATAAATCATTACATCCTTTGACAAGGGTTTATTCTTCTTGACGCCGAGACCCTCAACTTTAGGACGACGGTGTTTTTGGTTTGATTTAGGAAAATTCGAATGATATGAAGGCGGGTGTTGATTAGAAGTGCTTTTTCTAACCGTTACAGGACGTTCAGGCGCCTGTTCGGGGATTTAGAAAATGGCTGGAAAATCGATGGTCAGTAAAATTCAAAATGGGAGCAAGCATGACCTATTCAGAAGTGATCGTAAAAAAAGGCGATAACCATGTGGTCGAAATCATTTTAAATCGGCCTGAACAGATGAACACCTTCAACACCGGAATGGCCGAGGAACTGCATTCGGCTCTCATGCAGGCGGAAGAAGACAAGGATGTCCGGGTCATCCTGCTGGGAGGGGCGGGGCGGTCCTTCAGTGCGGGAATCGACGTCAATGAATTGGCGGGCAAATCCACGCTGGAATACCGTGAGTGGATCGAACGCATGGAGCGGCCTCTCCTGACGATCTCCACCATGAAAAAGCCGGTCATCGCCCGGCTTCAGGGTGTGGCCGCCGCTAACGGAATGGGCCTCGCAGCTGCAGCCGATCTGGTCATTGCGAGTGAAAGGGCTAAAATGGGGCTGACGGCCATCAACGTGGGGCTGAACTGCGTCGGGCCGGTCATCCCGGTATCAAAGTGCGTCGGCCGCAAAAAAGCGCTGGAACTGCTGCTCTACGGCAAATTGATCCCCGCCCGGGAAGCGCTTGACCTGGGGCTGGTCAACCGCATCGTGCCGGATGACGAATTGGAAAAAGAAGCCATGGCCTGGGCCAAGGATTTGGCGCAAAGAAGCCCGGTGGCCGTCCAAATCGCCAAGAGCGCGTTTTACAACGCAGAAGACATGGCGTACGAGAAGCAGTTTGCGTATATGAATGAAGTCTTTGCGCGTTTGTGCAGCACCGATGACGCAAAAGAAGGCGTCAGCGCGTTTTTCGATAAACGGAAGCCGGATTGGAAGGAGAGATGACGCCCCGCCGGCGGCCATGATAAGCGGCGGCAATCGTTGCGGCATCGGGATCACCGCTACTTCCGCGTCATTACCCAGATCCCTTTCCACGCCTGCATCATGGTTTCCCCGCCGTCCGGGCTTTCGGCCATGGCGTTCAGCAATTCTTTACACTTTCGGTGATAGGCCCCTGCGGCCGCGTCGAACCGGGCGATTTGGGAGAAGGCGGTTTCGGCCGCCTGGAGCTTCCCTTCATAGAACAGACTCAGCCCTTCGAAAAAGGCTGCGTAGAGTTCTTTTTTGGCGTCGAATTCCTTCAGGTACATGGGCTCGAACACCGTGACCGCCTCGGCCTTCTTGCCGACCACCTGAAGCCGTCCGAGTTCGCGAAAACCGAAATCCGCCGTCATGGCATCCCGGGTATGGCCGGAGATCATGGCGTAGGTTCCGAATTCCTTGTTGGCGCCCTCCAGGCGGGACGCCAGATTGACGGCGTCGCCGATGGCCGTGTAATCGAATTTGGCGTGGGACCCGAAATTCCCCACCACGGCCTCGCCCGTGTTCATCCCGATGCGCATGTGAAGGTCCTGACCCATCTTTCCTTTCAGCTTTTCCCTGAAATAGGGCCGCAACTGAGCGAGTTTGGCCTGGCATCTCAGGGCGGCTTTGACGCAGCGGTCGGCGTGGTCCGCCATCTCCAGAGGGGCGTTCCAGAAGGCCATGATGGCGTCGCCTTCGTATTTGTCGACGGCGCCGCCCTCCTCGGTGATGATGTCGGTCATGGCCGTCAGGTATTCATTGAGCAGGCCGGTCAATTCCCGGGGATCGAGCTTTTCGGAGAGGGCGGTGAAGGACTCGATATCCGAAAAGAAAAAGCTGAGAACCCGTCGGTCGCCCCCCAGCTGCAGTTTGTCCGGATCGTTGATCAGCTGGTCGATGACCGCAGGGCTGATGTAGTGCTTGAAGGCGTTTTTAATAAACCGTTTCTGGTGGCCTTCGGTAGCGTATTTGATGGCGACGCCGAGAAATACCGCCGTTGCCACGGCGGTTTCGCAGAACATCAGGTGGAGCCACCATCCATTGAGATAGTAGACCGCGGATACGGCCGGGGCCAGCAGGGCGAAGAGCAGACCGACGCCCACGATGATCCCCGGGTGGGCCAGAAAGGCCATGATTGTTACGCAGGCCAGGGTCAGCCCGGCGCCCACCAGGAAGGTCTGGAATGAGGAAACGGTCCGGACGAAATCGCCGGAGAGGAAATTGTCCAGGGCCGTCGCGTGGATCTCCACGCCGGGGAACACCCCGCCGCCGGGCGTGGGGCGCAGGTCGTAAAGTCCCGGCGCGGAAAACCCCACAAAGACGTATTTGTCCTTGAACGCTTCAGGATCATCGATCACCGGCGTCTCCCCTTCCATCCTGCGGATTTCCGACTGGATCACCGCGGCGGCGCTGTAGGCCGCGTGGGCGCCGGCGGGGCCCCGGAACCGGAGGATGGTCCGGCCTTCGGCGTCAATGGGAATGGCGCGATCCCCCACCCGGATGGTCTGACGGTCAACGGTCACAGCGGCTTCGGGCTCGGCGGCCAAATAGGGTCCCAGACCCAGGGCCACCAGGTAGCGGTCGTCGAATCGGCCTAACAGGGAAATGCGGCGATAGACGCCATCGGGGTCGGGGGAGAGCTGGACATTGCAGAGAAGGGCGGCGTTCGCAGCGACTTCCGGAATGGGAAAGGCGGCGCGGGGAAATCGGGGAACGGGGTTTTCTCGGAGGTCCGGCGCAACGCGGACATCGATTCCGGAGAACGGCAGATCATCGGGCCACGCCAACCGATCCCCGGTTTCTTTACCCAGAAAGACCGTCCCGGCCACCCGGCCGTGGGCCGCAAGGGCCTCCCCCAGGGTCTGATCGTCGCCGGCCCCGTAAATCGACGGCTCGGTGAACAGGATGTCCAGGGCCACCGCCCGGGCGCCCCTTTGCCGGCAGTGGCGAATGATCGCTCCGTAGACCTCCCGGGGCCAGGGCCACGACCAGCCGTTGACGTCCCTGCCCCAGTCAAGGCTGTTCTGATCCACCAGGATCAAACGGATGTCGTCGCCGGCCGCCCCTTTTTCCGCCAGAAACCGAGAGCGCCAGTCCCAGGTCCTGGCCTCCCAGGCGTCGAGCCATTCCATTTGCCACAGGAACAGCGAAACCAAGACGCCGGCAACGCCGGCGCAGATGACGAAGATGCGACGATCCAGCCTGGCGAATCGCTTCAGCACCCGATCAGACGTTTCTCATGGCCGCCTCGAAACGCGCCTGCCGGGCCGGAGGCGCGCCCACCGGGCCGAACCCCGATATCAGGGGGTGAAGTTTCCGGATGCGCGCTTCAGGGGAAGGATGGGTTTTGGCGAAATCGCGCCCGCCGGGGTCAAGGCGGCGGCCCATGACCGCCAGCATGTCCGTCAGGCCGTTGGGGTTGTATCCCGCATTGCGCAGGGTGACCGCGGCGTCGGCATCCGATGCATATTCCTGCGACTTGGCATATCCGCTGTTGACCAGCGTCCCGGTGACGTCCGAGACGGAATCCTCGAAGACTGACGTGAGTTTCGCCAGATCCCGCCCGCCGAAGGTCTTGGCGCTTTCGGCGCCGATGATGGTCAGAGCGTTGGTGATCCGCGAGGCGCTGATGGCCCGCAGACCGTGCTTGAGATGCACATGGGCGACTTCGTGGGCAAGCACGGCCGCGGCGGCGTCTTCGCTCCGGCAGCAGCGGAGCAGACCGCGGGTCACGAAAATGAGGCCGCCGGGAGCGGCAAATGCATTGATTTCATCGGAATCGAGGATAAGAAAATGATACCCCCCGAAGGTCTCGGGGCGCTCCGAGGCCCGGGCCGCGGTCTGACCCAGAAGATTGACGTACCGGGTTGCGGCGGGTTCGGCGTAGGGCCGGTACTGCTGGAGGATCACGGCGCCCACGGTCCTTCCGATGTAATATTCCTGCTCGGGGGTGATGTCCTGAAAAGACTTGCCCACCGCATCGGCGCTCCGGACAAGGGATTGTCCCTGCTCTTCGCTGATCCAGCCCTGGGACGCGGCAATCGACGAGCCCAGGGCGGCCACTTCGCCCATGGATTCGCAGCCGGCCAGGAAGGCGGCGAGGGTCGGGGCGGCGGCGGCGCCCAGAACCCATTTGCCGGCAAAGCCGAGAAATGCTCTTCTGTCGGTCGGTTTCATATCCCCTCCTTTAAGGCCTGACCTGTCCTTCCTGCAGAAACCGCAACATCTCGTTCTGGGAAACCGTGATGGCCTCCATTCGATCGATCCAGGTGAAATCGACATTGGGATTCCGAGACTTGTAGGCGTTCTCCACTTCCTCGCTGAACCCCTTGCCGGCCAGTGAGATTTCCTCGCTGGTGGCGTACTGGTCCACGTCGGCGGCGCCGGCTTTGAAAACGATTTCTTTTTCCGTCAGGGCCGATCGGTGCATCCACCCCGTGACCCCGCCGCCGGCCACGCCGATCCAGTCGCCCCGCTCCCCGGTCGCCGCAACCCGCGCGCCGTAAGGAAGCTTGGCCAGGATGTTCCCAAGAAAGGAAGGCGTCGACCGCACGTCGCCGGCTTTCACTTGAACGCTCAGGGTCGCCCCATAAGCGGGGGTTGCCGGACCCATCGCCATCAGCCACAGCATACAGATCAATATGACCGGTTGTTTCATCGGATGCGTTCCCTTTATCGGTTGGAAGTCGATGCCGCAGTCAGCCCCCATCTCGCCACGGTCGTCACTGCAACCGCGCCCACGGTCAGGACGATGAGAAACGCGACCAGCGGCGAATACTCGCCGGTCACCGCGAGGTCGTCGAGGGTGAAATAGGGCTTCAGATAAGCGGTTCTCACCAGATCCCGCATGAGGATCATGAGAAAAACCAGCGTCAGGGCGGAAGCGACGGTGGGCCATACCCTGCCCCGGATGCCGAAAATAAGGGCCAGGACCATCACGCCCAGGGCCAGCAGGAAAATCCCGGTGTGGAGCGGGCTGCCGCCCATGAACAGGTTCAGAATCGGGTCCGGGAGCTGCATCTGGAACCAGAATCCGAAGATGATCTGAAACAGCGTGGCGTAGAGAAACCAGTTGAGACCCCGTCGGATGTTGGCCCGGGCGTCGGGGACGGATCGGCGTCTCCTGAATTCCCAGACCACGGCGATGAAAAGCCCTCCCATGGCCACCGAGGCGGTCACGAAGTGGAAATATCGGGGGATCAGCGTGGGGTCCATCAGGTTGAGCAGGGTCCCCTGGGGGTTTTCAAAATACCGGGGCCACGTCAGCGGCGTGATCATCAGGGTCATGTTGTTGACGAAGATGAAGGCGACCATGAGCAGGATCAGGACGGCCGTTCCCAGGACCCAATTCCGGCGGTCCGCCAAGCCATCGAATTTGTACTTGTAGAGGTAGGCGCTGTAGTAGCCGATGATCAGAAGGCCGATCACCGACAACCAGAATACGGCCATGAGCTGGGAACTGGTATAAAAAAAGTGGCCGTAGAGGGTCTGGAGAAACAGCAGCGGGGCCACCCCGAAATTGACGGCAAAGGCGATGAGAAAGGTCAGCTTGTCGGAGACGTCCTTTTGAAGCGCATAAGTCCCCTGGTCGCCGGTCAGCCGGCTGACAAAAGCGATGATTCCGGACCCGAGCATGGCGTTCATGAGCAGAATATGGACCGTGAAGGTGAGAATCAGAAACACCTTGAACCAGGCCCAGTGGACCGGGACGGCATCCGCTGCGGGGATCAGATCGACGGGATTCATGGGCGGCGCTCCTTTGGGGTGTCTCCGTATTGCTGGGCCTCCCGGACGAGATCGCCGACGGCGACCTCGGTCAGACGGCCGTTCCGGAAGAGGGTGATCCGTGATGTATCATTCCCCTGTTGCGCGATCAAGTGTTTTGTCTCTTTTCCAGCGATGGGTCCGGCGGCCCAGACGCCAAGCCCGCGCAGCCACGGGTCTGCGGACTGGAGAAAGGGGTGAAGGTGGGGTTCGGCGTCCGCTGCGCGTTCCGGCCGGGCATGGGCCAGACGGCCCAGCCCCCACAGCACGCCTCTCTGGAGAACGGGATGCTCCAGATAATTGCCCGTCTCATCGGCATAGGAAACAAGGATGGCGCCGAACTCCCGGGCCAGTGCGTCGTTTCGGGCCATGATCTCTCCCATGGCCTCGGGCGAACCCCATCCGATGCCGCCGGATTCGTCGTTGAGATTCCACATGAGGCGACGCATGACCACCCGGGCCGACTCCATATCCCCTTCCGCCAGATGGGCCACGACGGCGCCCATGGCGGCCACGGCCCGCCATCTGAGCCCCGGATCGCCGCTGTAGAAGAAGGAAAACAGCGGGTTGACGGCCTGTCGGGCCGGCATTTTCAGGATGGTTTCAAAGGCCGAGTTAAGATCTTCGCCGGTCAGCAGATCTTTTATCCGCCGCTTCAGTTCGCGGCCTTTCATGGATTGCCTCCCTTTAGCCCTTGGGCGCATCTACCCCTTTCCCAGGATGGCGCTTCCGATCTTTCTTCCCAGTTCCACCGATTTCTCAAGCCCATCTTCCTGGGGAACGTACTGAATCTTCAGCGGATCGTCGATGAGATTAAACTGCATCTCCGCCAGAGCGTCATGGATCAGCTTGGGGGCTTCGCCGCTCCATCCGTAGGAACCAAAGGCGGCGCCGATCTTGTTTTTGGGTTTGAGGCCTTTCAGATAAGTGAGGATGTCGGCCACGGTGGGAAAGAGCCCGTTGTTGAGAGTGGGCGATCCCACCACCACGGCGGCGGCGTCGAGCACCTCGGTCATGATGTCGCTTCGATCCCATTCCCGGAGCTTCATGGGTCGGGCCAGAGCCCCGGCCTCGGCCACGCCGGCGGCTATGGCGTCGGCCATCTCTTCGGTGCTGTGCCACATGGTGTCGTAGATGATGATCGCCTTGTTCCGGTTCTCTTCCTGCTTGGACCACCGGACATAGGCGTCGATGATCTTCATGGGATCCTTGCGCCAGATCACGCCGTGGTCCGGGCAGATGGTCTTGATATCCAGCCCCATGGCCACGACCTGGTCCACCAGCTTGAGGATCAGCGGCGCATACAGAAGCAGGATGTTGGCGAAATATTTTTTGGCGTGCGGCATGATGGCGTCGCCCACCACGTCGTCGAACATCTCCTGACCGGCGTAATGCTGCCCGAAAGCATCGCTGGAGAAGAGCACCCCGTCTTCCTTGCAGTAGCTGAACATGGAATCGGGCCAGTGGAGCATCCGCGTCTCCAGAAACGTCAGGCTCCGTTTCCCCAGCTCAAGGACATCGCCGCTGGTCACGGGCTGGTAGTTCCATTGCTGGGGAAAATGGCGGGCGTGGTTTTTCTTGCCCATCTTGGAGACATAAAGGGGTTTGTCCTCGCCGATCCGGTGCATGACCCGGGGCAGCCCTCCGGAATGATCCAGTTCCGTATGGTTGCTGACCACCAGGTCAATTTTTTTGGGATCGATGACCCGGGCGATGTTGTGGATCAGATGGTCGGAGAACTCCTTTTTGACCGTGTCCACCAGCGCGACCTTCTCATCCACGATCAGATAGGCGTTGTAGGTGGTTCCCAGGTGAGTCGAATATCCGTGAAAATCCCGGATGTTCCAGTCGATCACTCCGACGTTGTAAATCCCCTTGGCGATTTCTACCGGTTTCATTGGCATCTTCCTCTGACAGATATATCAAGCAGGAATGCCCTGCCGCGCCGTCAGGCGCCGTCAGGCGCCCTCCGGCGCGGCAGGGCATCTGCGGATATTCACAGATTACGGGTCTCAGGCGCTTCAGGCCTAATCTTCCTTTTCAAAATCTTCCTTGGACGCGCCGCAGATGGGGCAGACCCAGTCGCCGGGCAAATCCTTGAACTTGACGCCGGGTTCGATGCCGGTTTCCGGATCCCCCTGCTCTGGATCATAGATGTAGCCGCAGACCGTGCAAACGTACTTGTCCATTCTCTACCTCCTCTATTGGTTTTGGGTTGAGATTCATTGACAGTTGACATCATCCATCCGTCATCCATCCGGGGAATCGACCAGGGCGAGCACTTTTTTTTCGATCTCATCCCGGACTTTCCGCATGGCGTCCAGCCCCTGGCCGACCGGATCCGGCAGGTCCCAGTCGATCCGGGCCGGAGACGACGCCTCGCCGGCGGCAGCGTCGCATCCCATGGCGATCAGGGTATCCGGCTTATCCCGGGCGACCACCGCGTCAATGGCGCGGGGAAAACGGAAGCCCATGTCGATCCCCTTCTCCGCCATGACCTCCTTCATGCCCGGGGCGACTTTTTCCGCCGGCGCGCTGCCGGCTGTTAAGGCCTCAATCCGATCGCCGGCGTGGTACTGGGCGAAAGCGGCGGCCATCTGGCTCCGGCAGGCGTTTTCTCGACCGGCGAACAGGATCTTCCGCCTCTCCATCAGCGGGTTTATGAGGGCATCCGCCATCTCCTCGATCTCCTGACGATAGGTCGGATGCTTTTCCATATCGTCGGGGGCCTCGATTTTAAAATAAGTGAGCCCGCCGGCGTATTTGGCTGAAATGGCGTCGAAAAAATAGCGGGCCGTCAGATGGATTCCCTCAAACAGGCTTTTGCCCTTGGTGGCTCCCACCGACAGCAGCAACCCTTTCCGGGTCTTGTGAAGCGGGTCCGCCAACCCCAGGCGATAGCGGCAGGACCAGAGGGTCTGACTCCGATCGACGGGGGCTTTGAGTTGGGCCGTAATGTTGTAGAAAAAAACAGGGCTGGCCAGCACCACCACTTCGGCGCGGCGCAACAGCGGAAAGATCTCCTGTTGCATCTTGTCGTCGATGGAGCAGACCCCTTTTCTTTCACAGACCCCGCATTCGATGCAGGGCGACACCGGCATCTCGTGGGCATGGACGACCCGGGTTTCAGCTCCTCTTTTTTCGGCTTCGGCCATGAACGCCGAGAGAAGAAACCGTGTATTGCCTTTTTTACGGGGGCTTCCTTCCAGTCCGAACACCAGCATCGGTCAAGTTCCCTTCTGGTTTGGGGTCATTCCCGTTGGTGACATTGAGAGCAGAGGGTCGGGCCGGTTGCCGCTCCTTCCCGTTTTTTGTCCCGATGGCATTTGATGCACCGGGTGTTCATCACCTGCCGATTTTTGAGGGCTCCCCCGGCCTTCAGTTTTTCGATGGCCCCGGCCTCCTGAGGGAAGAGGTCGTGGCAGGCGTTGCAGTCCGCCAGGGACTTCTGATGCTGATGGTGGGGGAAGGAGACCATCCCCTGCGAGCCCCCTTCCAGCGACATCTGTTCAGCGCCTTTGTCCTGGTCGGTTGCGGTTGGGGCCGTGGCTGCAAGTCCTGTCAGAAAAACGATCATCACTGCATATATCGCACTTCGGCGCATCGATCCGCTCCTTTTTTTCAGATCACTCGCTGTTCCCTCGGCTTCATCTGTCTAAATGTCGCATCATGGGAATGTATCTTGTTTTTCAGGGTCAAGGCAGGCGACGAGGCGTTGACGGGTGATCCATCTTCCGGACGCTGTCGCCGGCGTCCGGAAGATGGGTGTTGATCTATCGCGGATCTGCGGGCTTGCCCCCTGCTTCAAGGGAGCACTGGGTAAAATCGATGGGCTTGCCGCATGAATCGCATTTGTGGTTTTTGTCGAATTCATCCGAGAAGATCTCTTTTTCCGCGCCGCATTCCGGGCATTTGCACGTAAAGGCCTCCAGATTTCTGAAGGATTCGAATCCGGGGCAGTGCGCGGGGGTTGTGGTGCCTTCGTTGGCCATGTGTTGCCTCCTCTTCAGGGTTCGGTTGTTGGACGCCATCATCGGTCCGGCGATCAGGCTTTTACGCTTCCGGCGAGTTCCCGGCCGTAGTCCTGCGCCATCTTGACGCCGCCGCCCAGGGAACTCGATTTCAATCGAAGCGGACCGCCGACCATCTTCATCTTGAAAATATTTTTCATGGTGTCGAAGATGCGGTCCGGCGCTTCGCCGCTCCAGCCGAAGGCGCCGAAGGCCCCGCCGACTTTTCCCTCCAGTTCCGCTTTTTCAGCCAGAAACAGAAGGGTTTTCATTTTTGGCAGCATATCGCCATGATACGTCGCCGATCCCAGCGCCAGGGCGTCGTAACCTTTCAGTTCCGATTCGTCTTTAACCTTGTTGGCGTTGATGATCGTGACTTCCACGCCGGACATCCGGAGGCCTTCCGCGATCAATTCGGCGATCTTCTGCGATTCGCCGGTCCGTGTCGCAAAGGCGACAAGAGCTTTGGGCATCATTGGCTCCTTTGATGCAGTTATCCAATCCGCTTGTCGACGCCTTCAGTCTGGCAGTCCGGCGTATAGCAGGTATTGTCGAGGAACTCGCATTTTGTCTTGCAGGACGGGCACTCTTCCGGCGGCTTCTGGGCCTCCAGGGCGTACCCGCAGTTGCTGCACTTCCAACTTGCCATAAGATCACCTCCTCTGTTGTCGATGGGTCTATCCGGAAGCGGCTCTTTTCAGGCCTTCCACAACCCGTGCATGTTGCAATATTCCCGGGCCGTCACCTGGGTCGCTTTGATGGGGAAGACCGCTTCCGGCGCTTCGCCGGGATTCAAAAACTGGCGGTAGGCCTTTCCGTCGGCAATGATTTCGATCCACTCGATGTAGTGCTTCTCTTCCATGGGATGGGCCGCGCTTCCCACCTTGACCTTGATCCCATCGGCGGTCTGTTCGATCACGGGCACATGTTTCTCCTTGGCCGCGTCTACGGTGTTTTCCGTCATGAGCTTCATGGGTTCGCCGCAACAGACCAGTTCCCCTGCCCCGCCGGTCAGAACTTCCACGATGTTGCCGCATGCCTCGCATTTATACACTTCCAGTCTTTCCGCCATTGTCTTCCTCCTTTGGGCTGTCAAATGAGTGTTAAATTCAACCGCGCAACAGGTGCGCTCTCTTACGTTCAACCAACGGGATCTATCTTATCACATGGCGTGAGCCGGATGCAAAGCCAATTATGCATCAATTTGAAATTATATGGCTTTTAACCGAATTTACCGCAGTCGCCCGAGCGAACTCAACTTCTGGCGATCTCCCGACATCGGGGACAAACGCCGAAAAAGTCGAGGCGCTGCCCCACGATTTCGTAACCGGTGGATGCCGCAAGTTCCTCTGACAGGCCCTCGAAGGTTTCGATGTCCGGATCGGTCACCTGTTCGCATTTGATGCAGTACAGATGGGGATGGGGAGACGGATTGAATCCGTCGTAACGGCTGCGGCCGCCGCTGAAATTGAGTTCCATGACTTCGCCGATCTCTTTGAGCAGCGTCACGGTTTTATAGATAGTGGCCAGACTGGTCATCGGAAAATCGGCTTTGACCTGCTCATAGATCTGATCCACCGTCGGATGTTCCCGACTCTCGGCCAGCACTTTGAGCACCGCCTGACGCTGAGGCGTCATGCGGTATTCCAGCGCCCTCATCCGTTCGGTCATGATGTCCAGTCTATCCTTGGGTGTTTCCACGTCTGTTCCTCCTGTGAGCGTGACGCCCTCGTCTGTAAAAGGCGGCGGCTTTCCACGCTTTTAATAATAATTTTTTAAAAACAACAATACCATATTATGAGGGGCTGTCAAGGAAAACCTGACGGGAACGTCATGGGCCAAAAGAGGCGAAAGGGGCGTTCAGACGCAAAAAAGGCACCGCGAAACAGATGGACGCGATGCCTCGGCCATGGGGATGAAGCCCCGGGACCCGCTGCCCGAAAGGGTCGAACCGCCCACTGCCGCCGCCACCTCCGGAAACCGCCGTTTGATCTCCCGGACAAAATAAAGCGTGGCCGTCAACTGGCACAATGAGGCGGAAAACCCGACCAGGCCGAACCGCCCCCAGTCGATCCGGTCGATAAAGGCCTCGGAAACGCCTTTCACGGTATTCGTCAGAGCCCCGAAATCGGCCTCAGCCAGCGCCGGCGTCCCCCGGCTCTTTGCTTTGTAAAGCCTTTCGATCTCTCCGGCCCGGTCCGGATGCAGCAAGGCGCCGTAAACCGTCTCGGCCAGCCAGGTCCGGCCCGACACTGCGCGATACCGATCATACCCGATGGCCGCAGCCGCCTCCAGGTAAAAAAGATGGTCCGATACCGTCAGATCCGGAAACCGGTCATTCAGATACGCCTTCAACGTCCCCAACTGAATCGACGGGCGGTTGAACAGGGGCCAGGGGGCGGCGACGAGGGCGAGGGCCTTCATGATCGAAAAAGGCGCAGAGGGGGGCGGGAGGGAAATTTCGGGTTGATCGACTTCATGCAATCGGTTTCTGGACAGGTGCAAAAAGGATGGTCGGGGCGAGAGGATTTGAACCTCCGACTTCCTGCTCCCAAAGCAGGCGCGCTGCCAGACTGCGCCACGCCCCGATAAAAACATCCTTCTTTTATCACCTTTCCGGGGTCTGCGCAAGGGTTGTCTGCGGTGTTTCGCCGATCCGGCATCCAAAAACTTGATTGCGGCCGCATTTGCGCTTATAATAGACGCAATCTTGCGCTTACCATAGGCGCAATTTGGGCTGTTTTCGCTTGACACCCCCGGAGATTGATACTATTTTTGTTGCTGTTTTCTCCGGATTTCTTTCGCTTACGTTCCTCTGAGCTTCTCGGAAATCCACATGCCGGCGAGAGTGGCGGAACTGGTAGACGCACTGGACTTAGGATCCAGCTCTGGCGACAGAATGGGAGTTCGAGTCTCCCCTCTCGCACCAGCGAGCCTGTTTGGGACGCCCGATTGTCTAAACAGGGTCGAACATTGCATAAACCTGACATTCAGTCTATAATATTAATTAACGCGCGACAGTGCCTGAAGACGCATCGAGCCTTCAGGCATTTGATTATGTAGAAAGGAAGATTATGCCGGTTCGTTTAGAGGATCTCAGCAGCGTCAAAAAAGTGCTTCACGTGGAAGTGCCCCAGGAAGAGGTGAAGCAGAAGATGGACGAGGCCTATCGCGACTTGAGCAAAAAAGTCAAGGTGAAAGGGTTTCGACCCGGAAAAGTGCCTCGGAACGTGCTCAAACGGCTTTATAAAAGCGATGTGGATGCGGACGTCTCCCAGAACCTGATCCAGACCACCCTCTTTGACGCCATCCGCGAACACGAACTCCGGATGGTGGGCGCGCCGGACATCGCGCCGTTCGAACTGGACGAAGCCGTTCCCTTCCGGTACGACGCCACCGTGGAAATCGCACCCGACATCCCCGACATCGATTATTCCGGCTTGAAGCTGAAAAAGTCGATCTATCCGGTCGGCGAGGAAGAGATCGACGCCCAGCTGCGGATGCTCCAGAAGAAGGTGTCGGAGCACAAACCCGTGACCGAAGAGCGTCCTGTGCAGAAGGGCGACTTCGTGGTGGTCGACTATGAAGCGACCCAGGAGGGCGCCCCCTTCGAGGCGATCGGGTCTTCAGAAAACCACACTCTGGAAATCGGCCGGGCCGCCATCGCCCCGGAGATCGACGAGGCCCTGCCCGGCAAAATGCCCGGAGAGACGGTGGACGTCCAGGTCGCCTTTCCCGGAGATTACGGCAACGCGAACCTGGCCGGCCAGACGGTCGACTTCAGGATCACCATCAAAGAGATCCGGGAGGAGGTCCTGCCCCCCATCGATGATGAACTGGCTAAAAATTTCGGTGCTTTCGCAAACCTTGACGCTCTCAGGGACGCCATTCGGGCCAACCTGAAGCAGGGGTACGACAAGCGCTCGGAGCAGGAAATCAGCGAACAGGTCTTTTCCGCCCTGCTGGAACAAACCGATTTCGAAGTGCCCGATACATTGGTTGAATCGGAAACCAACGCCATTATCGAAGATTTTCGCCGGCAGTTCGAGTCCAACAACATCACCATGGAAAGCCTCGGGATCACCCCTGAAAAAATCGCCGAGGACCATCGTGAAACGGCGGTGCAGCAGGTTCGCCGCCACCTGATCCTTTCCAAGCTCATCGAACAGATGAACCTCGAGTTGCCCGATGAAGAATTGCAGGAACCCTTTCAATCCATCGCCCAATCCGCCGGCGCCACAGTGGACGCGGTCCGGGAGCACTACACGCAGAATCAGGAAAAGCTGTCCTTCCTGAAACACACCCTGCTTGAAAAAAAGGCGATTGATCTTATCATAGAAAACAGCGACGTTGAAGAAGTCGAAGCGGAACCGGAAGCGGACGCCCGGGCGGCGGAAGCGGAAAGTCCCGTCGAATAAGTTGCAACCCACGCGCCGCGTCTCACCGGATTATGGAAAGACGCGGTCCAATGCCATAAAAGGAGTTTGCCTGTGCCATTAATTCCAATGGTCATCGAACAAAGCAGCAGAGGCGAGCGGGCCTATGACATCTACTCCCGGCTGCTCAAAGACCGGATCATCTTTCTGGGATCCACCGTCACGGACGAGATCGCGAACCTGCTGATCGCCCAACTGTTGTTCCTGGAATCGGAAGACCCCGAGAAAGACATCAATTTTTACGTCAACTCGCCGGGCGGGATCGTGACCGCCGGACTGGCGGTATACGACACCATGCAGTACATCAAGCCCGATATCGCCACGGTCTGCATCGGACAGGCCGCCAGCATGGGGGCGTTGCTCCTGGGCGCCGGGGCCCGGGGGAAGCGGTACGCCCTGCCCAACGCCCGGATCATGATTCACCAGCCCCTGGGCGGGTCCCAGGGCCAGGCGTCAGACATCGCCATCCAAGCCAAAGAGATCCTGCGCATGCGCGACACCCTGAACCAGATCCTGTCCTATCATACCGGAAAAGACATCGAGCGTGTCGAGAAAGACACCGATCGCGACTTCTTCATGTCAGGCAAAGAGGCACAAGAATACGGGCTGATCGACCATGTGATCATCAATCGCGATGATCTTGATCAGATCGAGGAACCCGACGGAGGAAGCGACAAATGAGTAAAAAGCGCAACGACAACGAGAATCTGTTCTGTTCCTTCTGCGGAAAAAATCAGAAAGAGGTTAAAAAACTGATCGCAGGCCCCGCGGTCTATATCTGCGATGAATGCATCCAGCTTTGCAGCGAGATTATCGAGGAAGAAAGCGAAAAAGACGTCCGCGAGTCGGAAAGCTCCCCGCTGCCCAAAGACATCAAATGCTCTCTGGATGATTACGTCATTCAGCAGGACGCCGCCAAAAAGGTGCTGTCGGTAGCGGTTTACAATCACTACAAGCGGCTGGGATCTGCGGTGAAGACCGACGACGTGGAGATCCAGAAGAGCAACATCATGCTCATCGGGCCCACCGGGTCGGGCAAGACCCTTCTGGCCCAGACCCTGGCCCGGTTTCTCAACGTCCCCTTCACCATCGCCGACGCCACCAGCCTGACCGAGGCCGGCTATGTGGGGGAAGATGTGGAAAACATCATCCTCTCGCTGCTCCAGAACGCCGACTACGACGTGGAGCGGGCCAAACGCGGCATCGTCTACATCGACGAGATCGACAAAATCGCCAGCAAATCAGACAACCCCTCCATCACCCGGGACGTATCGGGCGAGGGCGTCCAGCAGGCCCTGCTCAAGATCATCGAAGGCACCACGGCCAGCGTGCCGCCCAAGGGGGGGCGCAAACATCCCCAACAGGATTTCGTCAAGGTGGACACCTCCAACATCCTGTTCATCTGCGGCGGCACCTTCAACGGTCTGGAAAAAGTCATCCAGCGCCGCATCGCCCAGAAATCCATGGGCTTCGGGGCGAAGCTGGTCAAGATGGAAGAGAAGAACATCGGCGAAACCCTCAAACAGATCCAGCCCGAAGACCTGATTAAATATGGGCTGATCCCCGAGTTCCTGGGTCGTCTGCCGGTGATCGCCACGCTCCATGAACTCGACCAGGAAGCCCTGGTCCGGATCCTCACAGAGCCGAAAAACGCTTTGATCAAGCAATTCCAGAAGTTGTTCGAGATCGAAGGCGTCAATCTTCGCATGACCGACAGCGCCCTTGCGGCCGTGGCCTCCGAGGCGCTGAAACGAAAATCCGGGGCCCGGGGGCTTCGGGCCATTATGGAAAAGTGCATGCTCGACATCATGTACGACATTCCCTCCACCGAAAACGTGAAGGAATGCGTGATCGGGGAGGATGTCGTTCTTCACAATGAAGACCCGATCCTGTTGTACGAGCAGACCAAGAAGCAGGCCTGACCGCTGAACCGACACGGCCGGTCGACGAGCATCCGTCGTCGACCGGCATCCCCCTCCCCGCTGGTACATCCGAACATCCATATTTTGTGCAAGTATTGTTTTCCCATTTAACCGCATCGGGGTTATTTTAACATGATCAACATACCTAAGATTTTCAAACAGGACGGAAGCATCGACCAGGGGATCATTCTGCCGCTGCTGCCCCTCCGGGACATCGTGGTTTTCCCCCACATGGTGGCGCCGCTTTTCGTGGGCCGCACCAAGTCGGTCAACGCGCTTGCCGACGCCATGAACCAGGACAAGAGCGTTTTTCTCTCCACCCAGAAAAAGGCCAATGTCGACAATCCGAAAGCCAAAGACATCAGTGAAGTGGGCACCATCGGCGCCGTGCTTCAGCTCCTGCGCCTGCCCGACGGCACGGTCAAGGCCCTGGTGGAGGGCAAGGCCCGGGGGCATATCCTCGACTTTATCAACGACGACGATTTCTTCAGAGTGGAAGTGGCTCCCATCGTCCAGGAAGAAAAGGTCACGCCCGAGATCGTGGCCCTGACCCGGGCCATCGTGGAAAGTTTCCGGGAATATGCCAAGACCAATCCCAACATTTCCAAAGATCTGGTCAACAACGTCTCCAACATCGCCAGTCCCTCCCAGCTGGGCGACACCGTGGCCGCCCATTTCGCCTTCAAAATCGAGGACAAGCAGAAGTTGCTGGAGACCGCCGGCCTCAAGGACCGACTCGATCTGCTGCTGAAACTGGTCAAAATGGAGATCGAAGTCCATCAGATGGACAAGAAGATCAAGGGCCGGGTCAAAGACCAGATGGAGCAGAACCAGAAGAATTACTATCTCAACGAGCAGATGCGGGCCATTAAAAAGGAGATGGGGGAGGAAGAAGGCGCCGACGAACTCGAAGAGCTGGAACGGCAGATCCGCCGGAAAAAAATGTCCAAGGAAGCCAAGGCCAAGGCCAAGGCGGAATTCAAAAAGCTCAAGCTCATGACCCCCATGTCGGCCGAGGCCACGGTGGTGAGAAACTACATCGAATGGATCATCAGTCTGCCCTGGAACGACCGATCCAAGGTCAACAAGGACATCGACGACGCCGAAAAGATCCTCGACGAAGACCACTTCGGCCTGGAAAAACCCAAGGAGCGGATCCTCGAATACCTGGCGGTCCAGAGCCTGGTCCGCAAAATCCGCGGCCCGATTCTCTGCCTGGTGGGCCCGCCCGGCGTGGGCAAGACCTCCGTGGCCAAATCCGTGGCCCGGGCCACGGACCGGAAGTTCATCCGCCTCTCCCTGGGCGGGGTCCGGGACGAGGCCGAGATCCGCGGGCACCGGCGGACCTACATCGGCGCCATGCCCGGCAAAATCATCCAGTCTCTCCGGAAGGTGGGCACCGCCAATCCGGTCTTCTGTCTGGACGAAGTAGACAAGATGAGCATGGATTTCCGGGGCGATCCCTCCGCGGCCCTGCTGGAGGTCCTCGACCCCGAGCAGAACTACGCCTTCAGCGACCATTACCTCGATCTGGACTACGATCTGTCGGAGATCCTTTTCATCACCACCGCCAACACCCTGCCGGACATTCCCCTCCCCCTCCAGGACCGGATGGAGATCATTCGGCTGCCCGGTTACACCGAGTATGAAAAAAGCCGGATCGCCGAGGATTTCCTGATCCAGAAGCAAATTGAGGCCAACGGTCTCAAGGATTACGACGTCCACTTCTCCAACAACGCCGTCCTCACCATCATCCAGCAGTACACCCGTGAGGCCGGCGTTCGAAACCTGGAGCGCGAAATCGCCGCCATCTGCCGGAAACTGGCCCGGGAGGTCACCCGGAGCGATCACGACGACGCCCAGCTGCGGGTGACGGCCAAGTCCATCGCCAAGCATCTGGGGCCGCCCCGCCACCGGGTCGGCATGGCCGAGAAGGAGGATCAGATCGGACTTTCCACCGGGCTGGCCTGGACCCAGTTCGGCGGCGAACTGCTGAGCATCGAAACCCTCATCCTGCCGGGCAAGGGCAAACCGACCATCACCGGCAAGCTGGGGGACGTCATGAAGGAATCGGCCCAGGCCGCGGTCAGCTATGTCCGGTCCCGGGTCGACCAGCTGATGATCGATCCGGACTTCTACCAGAACAGCGACATCCACATCCACGTCCCCGAGGGAGCGATTCCCAAGGACGGCCCGTCCGCGGGCATCGCCATGTGCGTCTCCCTGGTCTCCGCGCTCACCAAACGGCCGGTCCGGCGGGATGTGGCCATGACGGGCGAGGTGACCCTCCGGGGCCGGGTCCTGCCCATCGGCGGGCTCAAAGAAAAGATCCTGGCGGCCCACCGGGGCGCCATCGCCAAGGTTCTGGTCCCATCGGAAAATGAAAAGGACCTCAAGGACATCCCGGCCACCATCTCCAAACAGGTCGAGATCGTTCTGGTGGAGCACATGGACGAGGTGCTGACCCACGCCCTCGTGCTGGCGGATGGAGAGAAGAGCATCTTCAAGGCAAACGATATGCCCTTCGAGATGATCCCCAAAAAAGGCGACGGCGCCAACCAGCCCACCGCCATCAATTAGGGGGCCGGCGCTTTGAGCGCCGCTCATGAAAAATCAGGGCGTTAGGCAAAACGATGACCGTGGCCGGATATTTTTATCGACCTGCGCCCTTTTTTGCTTGACTTCTGAACGCGGTTTTTGCTAAATACTCTCTTGTTTGCGGGAGCAGCATGGGCGGATAGCTCAGTTGGGAGAGCATCGGCCTTACAAGCCGAGGGTCACAGGTTCAAGCCCTGTTCCGCCTACCATCTTGAGGCGTCGGCTGCCCGCAGAAGGATATGAAAATAATGATTCGGGGGCGTAGTTCAGTTGGTTAGAACGCCGGCCTGTCACGCCGGAGGTCGCGAGTTCGAGTCTCGTCGCTCCCGCCACTCGTCAAAGGGGATAACGATCATGATCGTTATCCCCTTTCTTATTTCGGGGTCAGGACATTCAGGACTAAACCGGTAGATCGCCGGAATGAAACGGAGACCTCCCTCCCCCTCGACGGGGGAGGGCCGGGGTGGGAGCGACGGCGGGTTGCGAGAGCAGCCGACGGATGGTCTCGGCCATGCAGGCTCGCGCTACCGGCTTCAGCAGGCAGGCCCGGACGCCCAGGGCGTAAACCTCCCGCAGGTTCATGCCGGCCGAGCCGGTGCAGAGGATGATGGGAATCTCGGGCCGGATGTTGAGCAGCTTTTCGGCCAGCCGGTCGCCGTTCATCTCCGGCATAACCTGATCCGTGATCACCATGTCGAAACGGCCGGGGTCGAAGCGGAACAGGTCGAGGGCCTCCTCGGGATTCTCCACGGCCAGCACGCCGTAGCCCATCCGTCCGAGGCTCTGGCGGATCATCTCCAGGATCGGTTTTTCGTCGTCGATGTACAAAATGGTCGCTGAATCAGCGGTCATGGCGTTGTTTTTCCTTTCGTTTTCGCGTCGCGTTCGGGCATCGGGCGTTTCACCCCCTCCCCGGCCCTCCCCCGTCGAGGGGGAGGGAGATTCCCGGGGCATTTCGGAGATCTTTCGGTTTCATTCTGAACATCCCGATTCGAATCGGGATGTTTTAATAGTATAAAACCCGTAACCTTGAGACGATACACGGCCCTCTGCCTGACGTTTACCAGGAGGTCGGCTCCGGCGCCATGATTCCGTCGAGGATGACACCGCTTGCCGGCAATTGCGGTTCGGCAAAGGAAGCCTTGGATTTTACCGGCATTTTACCGGTAAAATCCAAGGGGCTCAGGAAAGTGACAGCAGGAAAGTCTGCAGATTCGCTTTTTTATTGTGAAGACCCAGCTTTTTGCGGATGTTGTTCCGGTGGTAGCTGATGGTCTTGGCGGCGAGGTTGGGGTGGCTTCCCAGCCGTCAAGGCCGCCCACTCTTCCGCTTCAACCCCACCCGCAGCCCGAACGGCGCCGCCAGCTTTTCCAGGGTTTTCAGCGTCGGGTTCCCCACGCCCCGTTCCAGGTCGATCAACACGCGGGGGGCCACGCCGGCCAGGCGCGCATACTCGGTCTGGGTCAATCCGACGGCCTTGCGCATCCGGCGCAGGGTGTCGGGGAGGTCCGTCAGCCGGCCTTCGTCAAGGTCCTCGTAAAAGCGGCGCCGAAGATCCTTCCGGCGAGGGTTTCGATTCTTTTCGGACATGGGCGGTTACGAATAGACGGCCGGTTCAGCGTTTTGGAGCGATGCCCGAACCGACCCGATGCGGCGAAACAGGCGTTCGATGAGCCACCCATCGACCCCGCATCCCGCCATGATGTCCGGGAGCCGTTCGACCGTCCCCGAAAACCCGGCCAGCTCCGCCCGGAGCGCCTTCGCATCCATGCCGAAGGTCTTCAGGTTTTCCACGGCGTCCCCCCAGTCCGGCATGCCGCCGGATTCGGCGCCGGTCCACCGGCAGATCCTGGGAATCCCCTGGTCGTCGAGAAACATGGGCGCAAAATCGAAAAGCGGCGCCAGCCTGACCGCCCCGTCCAGGGTTTTGAGCACGGCCGAATTGCGGCCGTGATTGTCCGTATTGCCCAGCGCTGCATTCAGGACGTCCCGGAAGACGAACTCCCGGATATCCGCCGCCGGGTCCGAAGAAAATCGGGAGATGGCCCCGCACAGCGTCTCCATGGGGACGGGCGCGCCGAACGACGGGACATTCGAAAGGGACGCAAGGCTCTCGAGACCGAAGCGATGGACGCCCGTTTCAACGGTTTCCCGGTCGAATCTCGGGACGAACAACGCATCGGCATCGAACCTGACGGGGGCGCCCACGTTCAGCCCCACTTTCCGAGCCACACAGTGGTAAGCCCCTTCGTTGCGGAGGATGTCCCGATCGGACGGCTTTTTTCCCCTGGGGAATTTCACCAGCCAGTGCCGATGGGCCAGGTCGTCGGGAAGCGCCCCGTCGGCATGCCACCGGCCGCCCCGGTCCTGGGTCAACAGAAATTTCGGCGCCTCCCCCTGGGCGCCGCTGGATCCGGCCACCGGCGCGTTGTTTTCCCTGGCGTATTCAATAAAGTCCTCGCCCCGGTCAAGGACTTCTTCATACCTGAACCCCTCGTGGGAAAACCCTTTTTTGGAGGGCGGCGCGGCCTGTGCGATGCGAATGTTGCCAGGCGGGTTGCCGCCGCCCTTCAACAGCAAGGGCCAGTCGGCGCCTGGGCGGTTCTCGATGCCCAGTTCATTTAGAAAAAATCGGCGATTGGCCCCGGCAGGCAAAATATCCAACAGAAACGCGGGCCATCCCGGCAGACGCCGATATTCAAAATCAACCGGAAAACGGCAGGAAACCGCATCGACGCCGCCGGCGTTGAGATGGTCCAGTGCGTAATCCAGGTCGTATTCGAAAAATCCCGCCCCCTGGACGCCCTTGTCGACCTCACCGGCGTCATTCAATTCAAAGGAGGCGGCCTTGACCCATGTCCCCCTTAGAAAGATCTCGATATCGCATTTCATGCCATGATAATGGCAAATTTCCGCCTACATCGCAAGAAAATTTGCCATTATCATATCAAATCCCTGTCCCCCGCCGCCATTTCCCAAATTCTACCGGGCAAACCGGGTGGTTCAGGACAGCGACAGCAAGTAGGTCTGCAGATTCGCTTTTTTATTGTGAAGACCCAGCTTTTTGCGGATGTTGTTCCGGTGGTAGCTGATGGTCTTGGTGGCGAGGTTGAGGTGTTCGGAGATTTCGTCGGAGGTGAGCCCCTCCTTGATGAGGTGGGCGATGCGGATTTCCGTGGCCGACAGGTTGTACCGGCCCGTGAGGGTGCAGGCGAAACCGGAGGTCATCTCGTGGAGTTCTTTTTCCAGCAGGTCCAGGCAGCGGCGGACCTCCTGGTTTTTGGTGTGGGTCCGGAGGGTCTGAATCTGGGGCAGGATCACTTGATGGACGTTGGCGGTGACGTTTTCCTCGATTTCCTTCCGGTCGTCCTGCCGTTTCTGGAGCAGCACCTCCAGGGCGGTGTTGAGGTTTTCGATCTTCCGGCCCAGCGTCTCGGCCTCTTGGGTCTCTTCGGCGACGAGATGGGTGTTCATGGCGTTCTCGCCCACTTCATCTTCCAGCTTCCGCAGGGCTTCGGTCAGTTCCAGGGTCCGGGCGTCGAGGCGCTCCCTGAGTTCGTCCTCCAGCAGCTTGTGGGCCGTGATATCGATGGCGGTGCCCAGAACGGCCGGTTGGCCGCCGTCGAAAACCTGGTTGATGGTGATCTCCACCTGCCGCTCCTCGCCGTCGGCGGTGAGCAGGGTCAGGGTGCAGGTTTGACCGGGGGCCTCATTCTCCAGGGCCTCTTTCAGAAACCCTTCGGCCCGGGCCCGGTCCGTTGGCTTGAGCACCCGCCAGGGCAGGGTCTCCC
>JAABTD010000162.1 GCA_011390065.1 Desulfobacteraceae bacterium | reverse complement strand
CGGGGCGGCGGGCGGATCGAATTGCACATCGAACCGCTTCGGGGGAAACTTCGGCCCATAAAGCTCATGGAGCAGGGGCGGATTACCGCCATTAAGGGCATCGCCCTCTCTTCCCTGTTGAAGGACCGGCGGGTATCCGAACGGATGGCGGCTTCGTGCCATAAAGCGCTGGCAGCCGAAGGTCTCCAGGCGGATATCGATGTCCTCTATGACGAGAAGGAATCGCCGCTCTACAAAGAACCCTCGCCGCAAGCCGGTGCGGCCCTGATGATCTGGGCTGAAACCGACAGCGGGTGCGTGATCGCATCAGACATGGCCGGGGCGAGGGGAAGGACCTCGGAGGCGATCGGCAAAAAGACGGCGACCCGGCTCATGGAAGACATCCAAACCGGGGCCGCGGTGGATCGGCATCTGGCGGACCAGCTCATCCCCTACGCCGCCTTCGCGGAAGGAAAAAGCGAATACAGAATCCCTTCCGCGACGGACCATGTCGAGGCCCGCCTGTGGCTTATCGAGACATTTTTTCAGGCCAAGACGCGGCTGGAGGAAAATCGGCTTGAAATCGAGGTGTAAAGAAGCTCCGGCCCCCACGAAGATCAAAATCAGAAAAAGATGTCGCCTGATCAAAGCGGGGCGAAGGGGGTCAACGATTAAAGTACTTTTTTAAATCCCGGTAAAAATTCTCATGGGCGCCGATCGCATACAGGAAAAGCGTCTCATCTCCCGCTTCATACGCCAGCAGCATCTGCTGATTTCCGGATTTGAATTTATAGACCCGGGCCAAACACATAGGGCGTCCCCTGGCCGGCTTTGATCTGTTCCCGGCCCACCAGAATGTCCTGAATGAATGGCAACGGCATATCCGGGTTTTCTTCAACCAATTGCCCGATCTTGGCCCAGTATTCCACCTGACCGGCGATGGATCGCTTGAAAACCCTGGATTTGATCTTCGCTTTTTGAAACAATTCGTCTGATATTTTGACCGCTGTCGGCATGAATCCCCCCCGGTTGAAGGTTGTTTTTGGGTTCAAAATATCATGATATGTTGCAATTTACAACCTTACCGCCCGCCCAAACGCCCGATCCGCCAACTCCCGCCGCCGCGGGCGATACGTTCCGTCGGCCTGCTCCCGTTCCATGACCCGCTGGTAGAGCCGGAACATTTTGATCATCTGGCTTTCCTCGGCATAAAACGTATCCCAGGCGTACTGGAACAGCTCCTGGAGCCGCTCCGGCGACATCTGCTTCGGCTGGTAGACCACCTTGTCCGCTGAATAGTCGTTCCAGTCGTAGGACAGAATCCGCCCCGACCCGTGGAGGTCGTCCCAGGCCTTGGTGTGGGGGAAGGGGGTGAGCACCGTGAATTCTGCCAGATCCAGGTCGATCTCCAGCAGAAAATCAATGAGCCGCTTGATATCGTCTTCGGTGTGGCTGTCCAGCCCTAGCAGGATGGTTCCTTCCACCGCGATGCCGTGGTCGTGGTACCGCTCTATGCGTTCCCGGATCTTGTCGGACGTGTCGAAGACCGCCTGGTAGACGTACCAGGCCCCGGCCCGGGCCGCCAGGTCGAGCACCGCCGGGTCGTCCTCGATGGGATGGCTGCACCATTTTTTTTTGAGGGGGATCATCTCCCGGAACAAATCCTTTTCCCACTGGGTGTCCTGGGCCAGGGAATTGTCCACGATGAAGAGCCGGTTGTTGTCGATGGCCGCCATCTCCGCGATGCTCTTGTCGATGGGACGGGGGCGGAACTTTCGACCGCCCAAATAGGCCACCGCACAGGGATAGCAGTGGAACCGGCACCCACGGGAGGCGTGGACCAGATCGAACATCTGGATGCCCTTGTAATTGTAGAGTTCCCGGTTCAGGATGTCCCGCCGGGCCGTGCCGACGATTTCGATGGGCGGCCGGTCTTCCATATAATCGTAGACCGGCTTGAGGCCGCCGTTTCTGAAATCCGACAGCACCGTCTCCATCCGGCCTTCGGCCTCGCCTAAGAAGACCGCGTCCGCATGGGCCATGGTCTCCTCGGCGTGGAGCATGGCGGCGATGCCGCCGAAAATCACCGGCACGCCCCTGGCCCGGTACTGGTCGGCGATGGCCCATCCCCGCTTGATTTGGGTGGTGAGCATCATGGAGATCCCCACCAGGTCGGCCGGCTCGTCGAAATCGATGGACTCCAGGTTCTCGTCGGTAAACGCCACGGCCACGTCGTCGGGCAGGGCCGCGGCAAACACCACCGGCCCGTGGGGCGGCAGGTGGAACTCGGTCTGGCCCGTCAGTTTGGGCCATTTGGGATAGATCAGTTTGAATTTCATGGATTTTATTCGGTATCGCTATAGATGCGTTCCCCTTCCAGGAGGGTCATGTCCAGGGTGTAGGGTCTGGGAAAACCGTGGGCGGTCAGCGTCAACCGTTTCGGGACCGGGGCCCCGGCGCCAGCGGTCGAATGGTCCCCCATCCGGGCTTCCACCGTCCGGGCGAGGCGTCGGCCGCGGTATTGCCGGAGGGTCCAGTCCCCGGTCTCCGGATCCACGGCAATGAAGACGGTGCGCTCGGGTCCGGCGTCGTACCGGCAGGCGGGCGTCCCTTCCCCGGAAATTCCCACGGCTTCAGGCGCTCCCCCGGGTTTGAACACCATCAACCGGATGTCGGCCATCATCCCCCGGGCAAAGGATTCGGCATCAAAGGGCGGCACCCCCCGGTTGAGGGTGAGAACGCCGTCAGCGTCAACGGCATCCAGCACCACCAGCCCCTCCACGGTCATCATCACGCTGTGAAGGGTTCGAGCAGCCGAATCCATCACCGTGACGCCGGTCATCACGGCTCGCCGATTCCCTTGCAGGGTGGCCTGAATGGTGTGGATGAACCGCCATTTTCCTTCCGGAAAACGGGTTTCGCAGGACCGGGCCAGGGCGGTTTCCTGTTCGGACCCCACCGGTTCGAGGCGGGGCAGGGTGGCGCAGGCCGACGTCAGGATCAGGGGGACCAGCAGGATCGCGGCCCAAAAAAACCGTCTCATTCCACCCGGCTGAAAAGCGCGTCGTCCAGGTCCGCGTTGAGGACGGCGTTTTGAAATCGGAACAGGGTATAGGAAACGTCGCTTTCATACACCGTCACCGAATCCAGAAGCCCCGGCGCGTCGGAAAGTTGCAGGACGATGCGCTGGATGATGTCGGCCAGGGCCGCTGATTTGGGGGTGAGAACGATCTTCCGCCCCGGTTCCAGGGTCGCGTTGAAATCGGGATTCTCTTCAAACCGGCCCTTGAGCCAGCCGCTGATCTCCCCCAGCATCATCTGCATGGCCGGCATTCCGGCGGCGGCGTCCCTGACCAGACCGTCGTCGCCCTCGATGTACCGCTCGGTCGCTCCGTCGCGGACCAGCAGGATGGAGCGGATCGGTTCGGTGTATTCCCACCGGAGGTCGTCCGGGGCCCGGAAATAGAAAAGACCTCTGGAAATCAGGGGCTTTTGGAGGATCTCCAGGTGCTTCTCCTGGATGAAACCGGCCCGGACCGTCCGGATCTCCCGGCTTTGCGCCCGGAGCCCTTCCCAGGTGTCGGCCCAGCCGATCCAGAGACCGGCGGCGGCCAAAAGGGCGACGACCATGCCCGCTTGCATCGTTCGCGACTTCATGGCTAAAACATCCCGCCGTTGACGGAGAGCGTCTGGCCCGTGACATAGGACGCATCGTCGGAGCAGAGAAACCGGACCACCCTGGCCACCTCTTCGGGCTTGCCGATCCGGGCCATGGGAATCCGGGCCTTGATGTCCCGGATCGGAGCTTCCTGGATCATCTCGGTCTCGATGAGCCCCGGCGCCACCACGTTGACCCGGATGCCGAGGCGGGCCACCTCGGAGGCCACCGAGCGGCTGGCGCCGATGAGCCCGGCCTTGGCCGCGGAGTAGTTGGCCTGACCCCGGTTGCCCACCAGGGCCGCCACCGAGGCGATGGAGACCACCGCCCCCCGCTTCCGGGGGATCATGGCCTTCAACACCGGCTTGGCGACGTTGTAAAACCCCTTGAGGGTGGTGTTCACCACGGCGTCCCAGTCCCGTTCAGGCATCATGATGAAGAGCTGATCGATGGCGATGCCCGCATTGTTGACCAGCACTTCCACGGCGTCATGGCGGTCCAGGATCGCCGCCACGGCGTCTTTTGCCTGTTGCGAATCCGCCACGTCAAAGCCGACGGCCTCGCCGTTCCCGCCTTCCCGGCGGATCAGATCCAGGGTCTTTTCCGCGGCCTCGGCCCCGGACCGGTAAGTGACCACCACAAAATGGCCGGCCCGGGCCATCTCCAGGGCAATGGCCCGGCCGATGCCCCGGCTGCCGCCGGTGACGATGGCGGTGGTTTGTTTGCTTTCTTCTGTCATCATGGTCCAGTTCTTTCGCTGTCTGAACTGTGATTCCGGTGATTTTTATGATGAATTGTGATGTTTTCAATCATGTCCATCACAACAATCATCGGAATCACAGTTCAAGACGATTCTTCCCGCATCACCTGTAAACCGACCTCCCCAACCGTTTCCCCGTCCACGGTCGCCACCGCAAGGATTTCGGTGTAGTTGTCCAGGGCGAAGTGGATCTCCGACCGGGTGAGGATCTCGGCGCCGACCGGGATGGGGTCCCGGTGGAATCGGGCCGACCGAATCCCCACCAGCCAGCCTTTGCCGCTGCTTTCACCGGTGGCCGTCAGCTTTTTCCATCCGATGGAGACGGCGGAGGTCTGGGCCGCCAGCTCGATGAGGACCAAGGCGCTGACGCCTTGCCCGTCGAAAAGGGGCCATTGGTCCGTCACCACCGCCGATGTCGCTGCGGCGTCTTCAGCCACCGAAACCACCGCGTCAATGAGCTTCATGCGGTCCCGGTGGGGGATCAGATTTTCGATGTCGATATCAACGTCCATGACGGGGGTCGGTCAAATAAGGATTGAAAACCAGCCGATTTCGCTATATAGTGCTCGACTTTCATTAGTGTCCGGCATTTTGTATCCTAAATCGCCGCCGCTGTAAAGAACAGACTCATTAACACTGATAAGGTTAGGATGATTGAATGAACCCACTGGTAAGCGAATTGAAGGTGAAGGTCGTGGACACCCTCAACCTGCCGGATGTGACCCCGGCGGATATCGATGAGACGGAGCAACTGGTCGGTGGAAAACTGGGCATTGATTCCATCGACGTGCTCGAACTGGTGATGATGGTCGAAAAAGAATATGCGGTGAAGATCGACAGCAAGGAGCTGGGCGCCAAGGTTTTTGCCAATCTCCAGTCCCTGGCCGACTATATCGGCCGGAACGCGCCGCAGCCTGTCAACTAGCGTCAGCGGCGCCGACAGCGCTGACGAAACCCCTCCGGGCATCTTGCCATGAAAGTTCTGCTGATCTCCGCCAACACCCTGACCGCGCCGTATCCGGTCTACCCCCTGGGCCTGGACCATGTGGCCCACGCCCTGGTTCCGGCCCATGAGGTGCGGATTACGGACCTGATGGCGGTGGACGGCCCAACGGCGCTGGCGGCGGAGATTCGGGGGTTCGGTCCGGATCTGATCGGTCTGGGCCTCCGGAATGTGGACAGCACCGATATGAGCGCGCCGGAGGGGTTTGTGGATCGCTATCGGGATCTGGTCCGATCCATCCGGAAGGCGGCGGATGTTCCCCTGGTGCTGGGCGGCAGCGGCTTCACGATTTTTCCGGATGAGATGATGGCGGCCCTGGATGCGGACTACGGCATTCTCGGAGAGGGCGAGCGGCTGCGGACCCTGGCGGACGCCCTGGAAGCCGGGACCGACCCGTCCGGTCTTTCCGGCGTGGTGACGGGCCGGGACCGGGCGATCCTGCCGGCGCCCTGGCCCGATCCGGTCCGGCGGCGTTTCGATGCGGCGTCCCCCCATGTGGGGGTGTATCTCAACCGGAGCGGGATGCTCAACCTCCAGTCCAAACGGGGCTGCCCCTTTCGGTGCATTTACTGCACCTATCCCCACATCGAGGGGCGGCGCATGCGGCGCATCCCGCCGGGAGACGTCGCTGAAACCGCTGTCCGGCTCCAGGAGGGGGGCGCCCGATACCTGTTCGTCACCGATTCGGCCTTCAACGCCGATCCTGATCACAGCGCCGAGGTGGCACGGGCCTTTAAAACGGCCGGGCTTTCCATTCCATGGGGGGCTTTTTTTGCGCCCACCGCCCCGCCGCCGGGGTATTACCAGATCATGGCCGATGCGGGCATGACCCATGTGGAGTTCGGCACCGAGGCCCTTTCGGACCGAATGCTCGTCCGTTACGGAAAGCCGTTCCGGACGGCGGATGTCTTCGACGCCCACCGGGCGGCCATCGACGCCGGTCTTCATGCGGCCCATTATTTCCTGCTGGGCGGGCCGGGAGAGGATGCGGCGTCGCTGTCGGAAACCCTCTACCAGGTTGACAAACTCGATAAAGTTGTTTTATTCTTCTTCTGCGGGATGCGGATTTATCCGCACACGGCCCTGTATGATATCGCATTGGAAGAAAAGCAGATATCGGCGAACCAGTCCCTGCTGGCGCCGATATTTTATCGATCGGAAAGCATCGACGGTCAGGAGATCATCCGGCGCGTCAGGGAGACGGCAAACGGCCGGTCCAACTGGGTGATCGGGGCCGGCGGCGAGGAAACCGCCGACGCCGTTTCGAAACTGCACGAAAGGGGCTTCTCAGGGCCGTTGTGGGAATATCTGATCCGATAGCCGCGCGAAAAGCGTGAAGAACCTTCTTCCGATGAACTGGCATACGCTGACCGACATACGACGTTCCGATTCGGACGAACTGACGGCCGAGGGCAGCGTCCCCCCGGATTCCCCCTGGTTTTCAGGACATTTTCCCAACGACCCCATCCTGCCGGGCATTGCCCAGTTGTCCATGGTCTTTGCGCTCATCCGGCGGGCCATGGCCGTTGATGGGGAGGCGGCGTTCACGGAGGTGCGGCGGGTGCGTTTCAAGCAGATCATCCGGCCGGGGGATCCGCTGCGCATCATCGCGGCGCCGGTCAAACCGGGGGGCGACGTTTACGCATTCCGCATTATGATCAACGAAGACGGCCTCTGGCCTATCGCATGCAGCGGCAACGTGACCGCAATCATTTCAGGGAGACAAAGCTAAACATGGCGACGGACAATACGATACTCCGCGTGGCGGAAGTGATGATCGACGAGTTGAAGCTGGAGGATGTGACGCCGGATACCTTTTCGCCGGATATCGACCTGGTGGACGAGGTGGGCATCGACAGCATGGACCTGGCCACTGTGGCTCTGGTAATCCAGGACGAATACGGCATCCGGATCGATGAGGACGATTATCCCAGGCTGACCACCGTGCGGCGGATCGCCGACTATATCGAGATCAAGAAAATGGCGGCGTGAGCCGGCGCGCTGATCATAAAAGGCCGTTATCGAGATGAGAGTCCATAACCGAACGCCCGGGGCGACCGGCGGGATCCAGGGCCGCAATCACTGGGAACGAAACCCGGCTGAAAAGGCGTGGAAATTTTCGGAGATCCTGGGTGATCCCGGCATCCGTGCACGGTGGGAAAGGGTCCGCAAATATTTTTTCCTGCGGGAATCCACCTACGACATGACCCACCGGTGCAACATCCGGTGCGACGGGTGCTATTACTACGAAGGCGAAAAACAGTTCGCCGAGGACAACCGGAATCCCGAAGACTGGCGCCGGCTCATGGCGGCCGAAAAGGCGCGGGGCATCACCTTCGTGGTCCTGGCCGGGGCCGAACCTTCCCTGGTTCCCGAATTGTGCGAGGTCTGTTGCCGGGAAATCCCCCTGGGCGCCATCGCCACCAACGGCCTGAAGCGGCTGCCCGACGCGGTGGGCTACCGGATCCACGTGTCGGTCTGGGGAAACGACGAGACCAGCGAGCGGGTCCGGAACGCCAAAAACATGCTGGATCGTCAGATCGACAACTACCGGGGCGACGACCGGGCCGTCTTTATCTATACCTTCACGCGGCACAACATCGACGAGGCCGATAGCGTGGTGAAGCGGCTGGCCGACGCGGGCTGCCGGGCCTCCTTCAACATGTTTTCGGCGCCCGTGGGCTACGGCGGCGACCTGCGCCACACCGACGCCTCCCTGGCCCGCACCCGGGAAACCATGGTGGATCTGCTAAGCCGCTATCCCGAAACGGTCCTGTTCTCCCATTACAGCGCCGTGGCCCACACCCACGGGCGGGGGCTACACGATCTGTACGGGTGCTCCTATCCGCGGATGAACCCGTCCACGGACGTGGGACTGGGAAGGTCTTTCCGACAGTACCGGGCCGATCTCACCTGGGACCGGAGCGCGGCCTGCTGCGTGCCCGACACCGACTGCCCCGACTGCCGCCACTACGCCGCCGGCAGCGCCGTGGTCACGGCCCGGCTCTTCCGCCACGCGGTCGATCCGGACACGTTTGCCGCTTGGCTCGATTACGTGGACACCTATCTGGCGGTCTGGGTCAAGGGGTATGAAAAGGGGGCGAACCTCCGGCAACGGTTTATTTCGCCGCCGGGCGCAAGTGGGGTGGATACTCGACCTTGAGCAGGGAATGAATGACCGCTGAATTTGACTGGGATCATAGAAAAGCAGCAAAAAATATCACAAAACATCGCGTGTCGTTCGATGAAGCAAAAACGGTATTTAACGACCCCGAATTTATAACGGTTGTCGATGCGGAACATTCAATCGATGAAGAGCGTTATATCACCATCGGCTTATCAGGGAAGGGAAGGCTTCTGATTCTGGCGCATACGGATCGCGAAGGGCGAATTCGAATCATCAGCGCACGTAAGGCGACCAAACGAGAGGAAAAATTTTATGAAAACTCTGAATGCTGATGATGATTATGAACTGCGTGACGAATATGACCTGTCAAAAATGAAAGTTGTTCCAAAGGGCAGGTATGCTCCGCACCGCAGAAGGGGAAAAAATGTGGTTTTGCTTGATGCGGATGTGTCAGAGTTTTTTCCTACCGATGAATCCGTCAACGACGCGTTGCGTCTTATTATGCAGGCTGCCAAAATTCCCCTTCAGCAGTCAAAAGAATTTAGAGGATTCTAATGAAGACGGTGAGTTCGCTGCTCGACGCCGAGTGGCATGAACGCTACAAGCGCATATCCAAACTCAACATCCGGAGTTCCATCTACGATGTGACCAACCGGTGCAACCTCCGCTGCAAGGGGTGTTTTTTCTTCTCCTCCGGCGAGGACAAGGTCGCTGCCGAGGAGACCGACATCCGGAAATGGGAAGCGTTCATCGACCGGGAAAAGGAGCGCGGCGTCAACCTGGCCATCCTCATCGGCGGGGAACCGACGCTGTGCATGGACCGGGTCGAGGCCTTCTACAAGCGTCTCCCCTCCTTCTGCGCCACCAACGGCCTGATCAAGCTGGACCGGGACCGGTTCCCGGACCTGATGGTGGGCATCTCCCTCTGGGGCGACGAGGAGGACGAAAAACTCCTCCGGGGCAAGGACGCCTTCGCCATCTCCTCCAAAAACTACGCGGGCGACCCCAACGCTTATTATCTGTACACCATCACCCCCCGGCAACTGGGCAAGACCGACCGGGTCATCCGGAAGATCCGGGACGCCGGGCTGAAGGTCCACATGCAACTGCTCTCCAACGACGAGGGCGTGGACGGGTTTTCCTGGCAGCCCGACGAGCTGGCGGCCATACGGGACGAGATGGACGACGCTCTGGCCCGGTATCCGGACACCGTCATTTCCTCCAGATATTACCATGAGATCATCACCACCGGCCGCATGCTGGACCGCACCTTCGGTTGGCGCGAATGCCCCTCGGTGACCGAACCATTAGATACCCGGGATCCCAAGCCCAGGCGGCTCATCCATTTTATCCGGTGGGCCTCGGATCTCAAGACCATGCACCGGTGCTGCACCTCCGAAACCCGGGACTGTTCCACCTGCAAGGACGGCGCGGCCCACATGAGCTGGGTCATGGTGAACAAGCGGGTTCACATCCGCACGGCCAAGGAGCTTCAGAACTGGATCGAGGTCTACGAGATGTTCGCCAAGCTCTACCAGTTCATCCCGTGGTAACGCCGGCCAAGACGCTGTCATGACCTCCCGAAGCCCGGTCGTTTTAGGCTACGACGCCGTCTCTCCTCTGGGAACGGTTCTGGAAGGCCAGTGGCGGAATGCCGCGGCCGGCAAATCCGGCATCGGACCGCTGACCCGATTTCCCGTCGGCGACGACTTTCCGGTGACCATCGCCGGCGAGGCGCAAGAGTTTGACCCGTCTCCCTATCCCTTCCTGTCGGCCCGGTCCCTGGCTTTATGGCCTTCCCCCATCTTTAAATACGCCATGCTGACGGTCCATCGCGCCCTGGAGCAAAGCGGCGTCGAGATCACCCCGGACATCGCCCCGCGCACGGCGGTGACCTTCAGTTCGGCGGTGGGGGGCCTCGACGCGCTCCTGGACGCCGACCGGCGCATGACCGCCGCCGGCAAGCTGCCGCCGCCCTACGCCAACCCCAATTCCTGCATCAACATGGTGGGCGGCAAAGTGTCGATCCTCACCGGGGCCACCGGGCCCATCATGTCCCCCATCACCGCCTGCGCCACCGGCGCCACTTCGATCATCACGGGGGCGATGCTGCTGGCCCAGGGCCGGGCCGACGTGGCCATCTGCGGGGCCGTGGATTTTCCGCTGGTGGAACCCATCGTGGCCGGGTTCGCCACCATGAACGCGGCGTTTCAACCCCGGCCTGAAACGCCGTCGGAGTCGCCTGGCGCCGCCAGTCGCCCGTTTTCCGTCCACCGACGAGGGTTTGTCATTTCCGAAGGGGCCGGCGCGATCATCCTCGCCACCCGGGAATTCGCCGAGGCCCACGGACTCAGCTGCCGGACCGAGGTGGCCGGATGGTCCATGACCTCCGACGCCCGCCATTTCGTGGCCCCCAATTTCGAGACCGTCCGGCGGTGCATCGCCGAGGCCATGGCCGATGCCGGCATCGCGCCGTCGGACGTGGATGCCGTCAACGCCCACGCCACCGCCACCAAGGTGGGGGATCGGGTGGAATACGATGCCCTTAGAGCGGTGTTCGGCGAGGCCCTGCCGCCGGTATCGGCCAACAAATCGTTGACCGGCCACGCCATGGGGGCCTCCAGCGCCATCGAGACGATTTTCGCCCTGGAGGGAATGGCCCGGGACGCGCTCCTTCCCACCATCAATTACATCCCTGATCCGGACATGCCCATCGACTGCGTGGCCGACGGCGTCCGCGCCCTGCAACAGGAATGGGTCCTTAAAAACGCCTTTGGTTTCGGTGGGTGCAACGCCTGCATCATTTTCCGGAGAGTGGGGTCGTCATGAAAGCGCCGCTGAACCGACGGGTGTTCGTGGTGGGATACGGCGCGGCCACGCCCCTGGGGAAGACCTTCGATTTGACCTGGGAGCGGGCCGTCCGGGGCGAGGCCGGATTCCGTCGGGTGACCCGGTGCGAAGTGGATTCCCTCAGCAACGTGGTGGGCGAGATTCCGGACTGGAATCCCCTGGACCTGCCCTTTGCGGACCGGCGGGAGGTGAAAAACTGGAACGCCGGGTTCGTGATGCTCACCATGGCCCTGTGCGACGAAGCCCTGACCCATGCCGGGCTGGAAATCGACGGCGAGACCGGCCCCCGGACGGCCTGCCTCATCGGGTCGGCATTGAACGGCGTGGACGCCTTCCGGGTGGCCATGGACAATTATTTGACCAAAGGGCCGTTCAAGGTGAGCCCCTATCTGCTTCCCAACCTCTGCGCCAACCTGCCCTCGGGCAAGGCCGGCA
>JAABTD010000382.1 GCA_011390065.1 Desulfobacteraceae bacterium | reverse complement strand
TCAACCGTCGCGCCCTGGAGGGGCGCAGGTTATTTGTTCTTCCACACCGGCTTACGCTTTTCCTCGAAGCTGGCGATGCCCTCCAGGGTGTCCTCGGTCTTCATCAGCTCGTTGAGGAAGAGATCGCTCACGCCGCGGATGGCCTGTTCGAACCGGAGTCCCAGATGATTTTTGACCGCCCGTTTGTTGAAGCGCAGGATCAGGGGGCTGCATTTGGCGATGTTGGCGATGATCTTTTCCAGCCCTTTTTCATAATTGTCTTCGTCGAAGACGTGGCTGACGAAGCCCATATCTTTGGCTTCGGCGGCCGGGTAAATGCCGCCGGTGGTGCAGATTTCGATGGCCCTGGCCGGTCCGACGAGCTGGGGCAGGCGGATGGCGGCGTAGGGCGGGAAGAAACCGAGTTTGATTTCCGGCTGGCCGAAGGCCGCTTTTTCCGACGCCGCGATGATGTCGCAGGCGATGGCCATTTCCATGCCGCCGCCCAGGCAGTTGCCGTGGACCCCGGCGATGAGGGGGATGTGCAACTTTTCGGTCCGCTCGAAGATGCCGTTGAATTCCATGATCATGTCGTCGACCATCTCGGGCTTGTGGTCGCCGACTTCAACGCCGGCGCACCAGCTGGGGCCTTCGCCCAGAAAGACGATGCATTTGAGATCGGCGTCCCGCATGGAGGCGGAAAGCTCGGCATTGATCTCCTTCATCATCTCGATGTCGAAGACATTGTGCTTGGGCCGGTTGAAGGTGATCCGCTTGACGCCGTCGGCGGTTTCGACCTTGATGAATTGGTATGCGGCCATGTCGCGCCCTCCTTTCACGCCTTTTCGAAGACGTAATTGAGCTGTCCGTTTTCCAGGGTGTTGGGCCGGGCCGTCATGGACATCCCGATCTGAATATCCTCCTCGGGAACGTTGTCGCTGATGCGGCCGAAAACCTTGCAGTCGCCGTAATCGAGAACGGCGATCGCATAGGGCACATCCTCGGTGAAGCCCACCGGCGCGTACTGGAGCCGGCTGAAGCTCAGCAGCTTGCCCGCGCCTTCCACCGGAAACCATTCCATTTCGCTGTCTAAGCAATGATGGCAGTCGGCCCGGGGCGGGAAAAACTTTTTGCCGCATCCCTTGCACCGGGTGCCGGCCACTTCGCCTTTTTCCAGGTGGTCGATGAAGTCGTTGACCTTGGTGGTGGCGGTGAAGCTGACCGTCCCGAACCGCTTCAACCGTACATCTTGTTCTTTTTTTCCGCCCATGGTTACCTCCCCAGTATGGTGACGTTGCCGTAAATGCCCACGCCGCCGATGTTGTGGACGAGCCCGATCTCCGGGTCCTTGACCTGGATCTCGCCGGCATCGCCCCGGAGCTGTTTCACGACCGTCCGGATTTGAGAACCGCCGGTGGCGCCGATGGGATGGCCCTTGGACAGCAGCCCGCCGTCCACGTTGACGGGGATCGATCCTTCCAAATAGGTCTCCCTGGACTGAATGAGATCGCGTCCTTCGCCGGGTTTGGCGAACCCGAGGTTCTCGTAGGCCATCAGCTCGGCGATGGTGAAGCAGTCGTGGACTTCGGCCACGTCGATGTCCCTGGGTCCCACCCCGGCCATTTTGTAGGCCTCGTCCGCGGCCTGCTTGGCGGCGGCCAGACCGGTGAACAGATCCCGTTCCGCCAGGTTGACGCTGGCCGTGGCCGCGCCCAGCCCCATGATCCAGACCGGCTTGGCGGAAAAGGATTTGGCCTTTTCCTCGCTGGCCACGATGACGCAGGAACTGCCGTCGGCGTTGGCGCAACAATCCCCGACGCGCAGCGGAGATGCCACGGGGTTGGCCATGGTCTGGTCGGGGTTGGTGAAGTGGTCCATGGTCAGGGATTTCCGGAAAACCGCACGGTCGTTCATGGGGCCGTAGGCGGCGGATTTGAGGCGGATGAGGGCCAGGTCCTCCAAGGTCGTTCCATATTCGGCCATGTGGGCCTGGGCGTACATGGCGTAATAGGCGGGCATCATGGTGCCGAAGGGGCTTTCCCACTGGATGTCGGCGCCCCGGCCCATCCGTTCCTGGGATTCGGCGGACGAGATTTCCGACATTTTCTGGAACCCGATGACGGCCACCACGTCGTGGAGGCCTGAGGCCACCAGGGAATAGGCCAGCCGGACGCCGGTGGAACTCGACGAACAGAGGGTTTCCACATAAAAAGTGGGCTGGGGGTTGAGTCCGAAATATTCCGCGAATACCCCGGACGGGGACCGCTGCTTGTCGTATTCCGGGGCCGAGCAGACCACCGAGGCATTGATGTCGGCGGCGGCGATGCCGGCGTCCTGGACCGCTTCCTTGAACCCCTCGAAGGCCAGTTCCCGGATCGATCCCGGATAGCTGCGGACGAAGGCCGACTGGCCCACGCCGATGATGGCGACTTTTCCCATGTCGTCTCCTGTTGGGAACCACGAATGACACGAATAACACGAAAATAATCAGGTTTTTTCTTTCGTGTATTTTGTGTATTTCGTGGTTTCATTTATATTGGGAACCACGAAATACACGAAATGACACGAAAATGTTTAGGTTTTTTCTTTCGTGTTATTCGTGTGATTCGTGGTTCCATATTATATATATTGTCCGCCGTCCACCTTGATCACCTCGCCGGTGATGTGGCGGGCCTTTTCCGATGCCAGAAAGGCGATGACGTTGGCCACGTCCTCGGGGGTCCCGACGCGCTTGAGCACGATTTCGGCCATGGCCATGTCGACGATCTTGTCCCGGGATTCGGAGTCCCGGAGCATGGCCGTCTCGATGAGGCCCGGCGCCACGGCGTTGACGTTGACCCCGAATCCGCCCAGCTCCTTGGCCAGGGCCTTGGTGTAGCCGATGATGCCGGCCTTGGAGGCGGAGTAGTTGGACTGGCCGAACTTGCCCCGAAGCCCGTTGATGGAGGTGACGTTGATAATCTTGCCGTATTTCTGGTCCTTGAAGAGCGGGGCGGTGTTTCGGACGAAATTGAAATACCCTTTCAGGTTGACTTCGATGACCCGGTCCCACTGCTCCTCGGACATTTTCCAGCAAACGCCGTCCCAGTTCATGCCGGCGTTGTTGACCAGGATGTCGATTCGGCCGAAAGCGTCCAGGGCGGTTTTCACCACCCGTTCGGCGTCCGCGAATTTGGCGATGTCGCACTGGACGGCCACGGCCTTGCGGCCCATGTCCTGAATTTCTTTCTCCAGGGCTTTGGCTTCGCCTTCGTGCTTGCGATAGAGCAGGCAGACGTTGGCCCCTTCCCGGGCGAATTCAAGGGAGGCGGCGGCCCCGATGCCCTGGGACCCCCCGCTGATGATGGCGCTTTTTCCTTCCAGCAGCATGTGCGTCTCCTATTTCTCGGGTTTGCCCAGGACGGCGGCCATGAATTCGGCGTCGAAGGCGGCGCCTT
>JAABTD010000381.1 GCA_011390065.1 Desulfobacteraceae bacterium | reverse complement strand
ATGCTGGCGATTGTCGCGGGGCAACCAAACGTGCTTTCCCTGCGTGAAGTCCTGGAATATTTCATCGAGCATCGCAAGGAAATCGTCACGCGTCGCACCCTCTTCGAGTTGAAGAAAGCCGAAGCCATTATCGAACGGCCGACCATGAAAATCCGGGAGGAAATCCAGGCGTCATACCCCTTCCATTTTTCCACCAAGCATTTGATCGCATCCTTCAACAACAATCCGGATTTTCAGAAAACCCGAGACGTCATCCGGCTGATGGCCGCCATTGTCCAGAGTTTGCTGAAGGAAAAGGTGACCCAGGGGCGGCTGAAAATCATGGTCGGCACTGACGCCGCCAGCACCGGCCTCAATTTGCAGAAGCTGGGCAGCCTCGTCAACCTGGATCTTCCCTGGAATCCCACCCTGCTGGAACAACGAAAGGGCCGGGTACAGCGGGGGACCATCGCCAAACGGATCCCGTTTTACAACATGCGGTACGACAAGGGAGTGGAACAGCGCCTCTTTGAAACCCTCTCGGGACGAATCGAGGAAATCACATCCATTTTCGGGGCCATTCCGGATTTTATCGTGGATCGGTGGGTGAAGGACATGCTGGAAGACCGAAAATGGGACGAAAGCACCCTCTTCACCATCATTTCGGAAAGAAAGCAGAATCCCTTTTCCGTCAAAGAAACCCGCGAATCTCTGGACGCGGACTGGGACAGCGCCGAGGAAGTATTAAACCAGAGGGACGCTTATCAGGAATTGCTTGGGGGGTGGTAGAATTTGATGAGATTAAAAGACAAAGCGCTATCGATGGTTCGACAAGGAGAACCCGACACCGTCGAACGGAACAGGACGGGACCAGGGGGGCGGGAATGAAATCGGCCAACGACCCGCATTTTGAGCGGATTTACCGGGGCTACAAACGGAAAGAGGAGGCGCGGTCCGAGCGGATGATCAACCTCATCCGGCTGACGGCCATTGTCGTCCTCTACATCAACGCCATCGTCAACCACTACATCCGGCACGTGGTGGACGCCCAAATGCACGGGCAAATCCGGATCGTAATCCTGCTCTTTTTCCTCGAGGTCGTCTTCGTCTGGTGGATGACCCGGGGCCGCACCCAAATCCCCTGGTGGTTCAAATACCTCTCCGTGACCCTCGACATCGCCCTCCTCACGGCCATGCTCCTGGTGTTGGGATTCCCCACCTACGTTTTCATCATCCTCTACCTCATCATCGCCGCCTCGGCCCTGCGCTTCAGCATGCCCACGGCCATTTTCTCCACACTGCTCGCCGTGATCGGGTTCCATGTGGCCGCCGTCGTCTCCAGGCCGCCGGCCGGCGCCCCCCGCACGTTCAACACCACAGACATCGTCATCATCACCCTTACCATGCTGCTCATGACCGTCATTACGGCGGCGGCCACCTGGCGGAGCCGGAAGCTGGTGATCAACGTAAGTCGGTCGATGATGGATTACGGCAAGGCCCGGGACGTGTCCATCCGGGTGGCCGAGGAGATCCTCAATCGGGAGGGGGAGGGCCTGCTCCAGGGGAATCGCCGCAATGTGACCATCCTCCCCTGGAGGTCAAAGGCTTCTCGGACCCGGTGAGCGCCCGCCGGGTGACCCGCTACACCCCCGCCTGACGCGGCTTCCGCCGGATGTATATCTACTTCCGAACCCGGGCCACGACCCCTAAAACGGATCGGCCATGGCGTAGAGACTGCCGCCGAAATGGGTGCGGACGTATCTAAACCACCATGCAGTCGGCCACCAGTTCCCACAGATATTTGACGGTCAAATCCTCAAAGTCGTACTGCGACTTGAGGTTGTTGAGCTGACCGTGGCAACTGTGGCAGGGGACCACGATCATCCGGGCCCCGGCGGCCCTGATTTGATCCATTTTCCGGCGGCCGTAATGGATCCGCTCGTCGTTGTAGCCGGAGGTCAGTGCCCCGCCCCCGCCGCCGCAGCAGATCTGCCGCTGGGCCGTCGGATATAGCTCCACCCAGTTTTCCACGCACTGGCTTAAAATCCACCGGGGCTCGTCGAAAAATCCCCGGCCGAACATCTGCTCGGCCCGGCGGCCGTAGTTGCAGGGGTCGTGGTAGGTGGTGGGCACGTCCGCATATTTGGTGTTGTCGAGCCGGATGCGGCCGGATTTAATGTAATCGATGAGCAGATCGAAGACCGTAACGAAACCGAACCGGTCGAAGACCTCGGGATGCCATTTTTCAAGACCAGACCTGGTCGAGAGATAGGCGTGCCCTCATTCGGGCCACATGAGGTTTTTCACCTCCAGCCGCTCCATTTGCTCGACGATCCGGTCCACCATGACCTTCATCCGTTCGTCGTCGCCGGTGAAATAGCCCCAGTTGGTCCCCTCCCAGTTGACCGAGCTGACGGTCCAGTCCTCGCCGGCGGCGTGGAAGATCTTCCACCAGTGCTTCAGGTCCTCGGTGTGGGTGTTGACCAGCTTGTTGTGGATGGTGGTGAGCAGGTTGGCCCCTTTTTTGTCGATGGGGACCTTAAAGCCTTCGAATCCGGGCTCTTCAGCCACCTCTTCGGCCACATCCTCCAGGATGAAGACAAAGTCTTCCCGCGGCAGTCCCAGGTTGTTGCCCGACTGCATGGCGGCTTCCAGTCCTTTGTGGAGGATTCCCGGCACCGCGTCCCGGTCCCGGAGACCCCGGATCCTGCGGACCATGGCCGGGATATGGATGTCCATGGGGCACAGGTTTTCGCATTTGCCGCACATGGTGCAGATCCAGGGCCAGCGGGCCTCGACGATCTCGTCCTCCATGCCCAGGGCCGTCATCCGGACCAGCTTCCGGGGGTCGAAGTCGTCGATCCCCGACACCGGGCAGGCGCTGGAGCACAGGGCGCAGGTCACGCAGAAATCCTGGTCGCAGGACCAGTCTCTGAACCGGCCGGGGTCGAGTCCGTTCAGGTCCGTTGTTTGATGGGTATCGATATCGGTCATGAAAACCTCGTTGCGTGATGAGGGTTATCGGGCGCCGCCGAGGCCGGCGATCCGGTTCTGAAACGCATCCATGGTTCGGACGAATCCGGCCCCCATATTGGCGGCCAGGGTCGCTGATGCGACCCGGTCTTCCGCCTGGCCGATCCTGCCGAACATCGCCCGGGCTTCTTCGACCTTTTTTCGGGCATGGAGGGTTCCCTCCTGGGAAGTGCAATTGTCCGGATGGCAGCTCAGCACCAGAACCCCGTCGGCCCGGCCGCGGAATGCGGCGAACAGATGCTCGGCGGAGACGGCGCCGGCGCAGGGGACTTCGATGAAAAACAGCCCATCGGGACGGGTCCATCCGTCCCGGACGGCCTGGTCCCGGGCCGGAACAGCGGACTGGCTGCAGAGGAAGGCGACGGTAAACGGCGAATCGGTTGTCGTTTTGCGGGCCGCCTCGATGCG
>JAABTD010000027.1 GCA_011390065.1 Desulfobacteraceae bacterium | reverse complement strand
CTGCAGCCCTGCTTCGATCGCCTCCTTGATCTTATGGTTTCTCGGGATAAACACCGGATTGACCCTGTTCATGCGTTGCCGGATCGTTTCCGGGCCCAGATCCTGCTGAAGCACCCGTTTATGCCATAATCCATGGAAATCCTGAAACGCTTCGCTCTCCTCAAAAAAATCCGAACCGTTCCCGCCGTCCACCAGGTGGGCCAGATGGCGAAAACTCAGGGTGAAGTCGAGCTGCTCAGCCTCCAGATAGCCGAGCCATTTCCGGACGAGATCCCCGTCCCTTGGGTGTTCAGCATTGAATACCCCCAGCTTTTGCAGCATCTTCGAGGCAAACCGCTCCTCGGTCAGCGTGGCGAAGGATTCGAGGTCCCGGTTCAGCGTCTCGGTCGCCTCATCGCTCCCGTCGCCGATCAGGGGAATCAGACAGCTTCCCAGACGGCTCAGGTTCCACAGGACGATTTTGTTCTGGTTGGAGTAGGCATAACGGCCGAACCGATCGATGGAACTGAAAACCTGATCGGCGCGGAAGTGGTCCATAAAGGCGCAGGGTCCGAAATCGATGGCTTCCCCGGCGATGGACGCGTTGTCCGTGTTCATCACGCCATGGATGAAGCCCAAGGCCATCCAGCCGGTCACCAGTTCGACCTGGGCTTGGCCGACCTTGCGGAAAAAAAGGACATATGCCTCGGGATCATTTTCGATCTCGGGATAATGCCGCTGAATGGCGTAGTCGGTCAGCAGCCGGAGATTGTCCAGATCCTGCCTTGCGGCGAAATATTCAAAGGTTCCGATCCGGATGTGACTTGCGGCCACCCGGGTCAGAATCGCGCCCGGAAGCGGCCTTTCCCTGTGAACGGTTTCACCGGTCCTGACCGCGGCCAGGGACCGGGTGGTGGGCAGTCCCAAATGGTGCATGGCCTCGCTGACCAAGTACTCCCGCAGGACGGGCCCCAGCGGCGCCTTTCCATCGCCGAGCCTCGAAAAGGGGGTTCTGCCGGACCCCTTGAGCTGGATATCGCGGCGCTCTCCCGAAGCATCCACCGCCTCTCCCAACAGCAGGGCCCGCCCGTCCCCGAGCCTGGGGACGAAACTGCCGAATTGATGGCCCGCATAGGCCATGGCGATGGGTTCCGAACCGGGAAGCAGGCGCTGGCCGGTGAAGGTTTCCGCCAGTTGCCGCTCTGAAAGATTCCCGGCCTCCGCTCCAAGTCGCCGGGCCAACCCGTCATTCCACTTGATGAGTTCCGGTTGGGGGACGGCGGCGGGTTTTACCCTCGCGTAAAACGCCTCCGGGAGCCGGGCATAGGTATTGTCAAATCGTAACATATCTTTTTATTCCTCACATGTGTTGTCGCCTTCGTAAATACGTAATCATCATTTCGCCTTCGGCAAGCAAGAAGAGAGCTGAGACCGCCCAACTGAAACAGGTCGGGAACAAATATTGCATCCGCAAGTCTTTTCGTTTGTATTTTCGAAGATATGATGGTATTGGGAATCAAAATAGATTCTTGAAGACTTCCGCCCCAAATCTTCATCTCTAATGAAGCGCACTGAGCTTCCCTTTGAAATCAGACGTAAAATCACTTCGAATCACTCCACTCATCAGGAGCCGCCGCCGCATGCCGGCGCTTGACGGCAAAGCGAATCCAATGTCAGCCTTATTCGAAATCGGGAAAGGTTGTTATGAAAAAGATGATCGATAACCTGACGGACAGCCTTCTCTCCATCAATCGCGTGGCGGCAAAGAAAATCTCGGATGAAGGCGCGGATCGTTACACTCCGATAAAATTCATCGAGGATGTGGTGGCGCCGTCTCTTGAACGGATCGGACAAGGGTGGCAAGAGGGAACATACGCTTTGTCGCAGGTCTATATGGCCGGTCGGATTTGTGAGGATATTGTTGATGCGTTTCTTCCCCCCGGGGATCCCAACAGAAAAGATCAACCCCGAATTGCCATATGCGTTTTAAAAGATCATCATCAATTGGGCAAAATAATAGTGTATTCCGTGCTGAGGGCAAGTGGATTCGAAGTGATGGATTACGGCGTCATGGATGTTGATGATGTGGTTGAACGCGTTCAAAAAAATAAAATTGAAATGTTGTTGATCTCGGTTTTAATGCTTCCTTCGGCTCTGAGGATAAAAGCGGTAAAAGAAAAACTGGATGCCCTGAATCTGAACGTGAAACTCGTTGTCGGAGGCGCCCCGTTTCGATTCGATGATCAGCTATGGAAATCCGTGGGCGCCGTTGCCGTGTGCGGCGCGGCGTCCGAAGCGGTTTCAACGCTTGAAAAGGTGATGGGAGGCAACATATGACCCGGGCCGGCATGTCGTCAATGGAGAGGACGCTCACCGCGATCGGTCATCGGGAACCCGACAGAGTGCCGTTATTCCTTCTTCTGACCATGCATGGGGCAAGAGAACTGGGATTGTCCATCGAAGAATACTTTTCAAAACCCGAATATGTTGTAGAAGGGCAGATCAGGCTGAGGGCCAAATACAAACATGGGAATTTAAACGGCATTGAGATGTGCCGATGGCGTCCCGAGGATGCGGAAATAAACGTAAAAGAAGCCATTTTCAAAGCCGGAATCGGCGGCGGTTTCATTCTTTCAGACAACCATGGAGAAATCCCATGGCAAGTGACCGATGAAATTTTAATGGCGATTTCTAATGCTGTTCAAAAATGGGGACAATACCCCCTGGACTGGGTGGATGAAAATAATTAGGCGGCGTTTTGTTTGATTTTAATAAAAACCAGGAAATCAAAATGCTGAGAAAACAGGCGTCTCAGTATGCAATGGGTTTTGATTTATTGGGGAGAGTGGCCAATTCTGAAAATGAAGAAAATGCCATTGAACGCATCTTTGAAACGCTCGAAGCGTTGTTTTCGCCGCGTGAACTGCTTTACCTCTCCAAGGAAAATGGACATCCTGGAAAACTATATTCATCCTTGCCGCTAAAAACAGATTATGACGCGGTGAGAGACCGCCTGGCGAAGCTCGATCAGTCGTATGGGTGGGCAGATTCCGAAAAAGGTTTTTACGTAAAAATCGCCTATAATAAGAAGGAATTCGGAGTCCTTGAAGTCAACGATCCGGCGTTGCCGGAGCAAAAAGAACATTATCTCAATTTAACGTTGTCAATAATTGACGTTTTTGGCCTGTCCATTGAAAGCGCTAAACGCTATCAGAAAATAAAAGACGCCGAAAACCTTTTAAGACAAGAAAAGGAAAAACTAGAAAAAGCCCTGTTTGAAGTAAAGAAATTGAGCGGTCTGCTTCCGATTTGCAGCCATTGCAAAAAAATAAGGGATGATGAAGGATATTGGAACCAAATCGAGACCTACATTCAAGCCCGCTCCGAGGCCCAGTTCAGCCATAGCATATGCCAGGATTGTGCAAGAGAGCACTACCCGGATCTTAATATCTATGATGAATAACCGTCGATATCTTTTGGTCCCATGGGGACCACCCCATGGACCAGGAAATCCGCCACGTCCTCTTCCAGGGTGAAATTGGGCACATGCAGGGATTTTTGAACATTGAAGGGCGAAAATGCTTTTCACATCCCCCAAACCACAATCCGTTTTCCACCGTGCGCCTCTTCATTTTGAAAAATCTTGTCTTCCCACTTCCGTCCGGGCCGTCGGTCGAAGATCACAAGATGTCCTTCATCCGTTCCGCATTTGTCCATGTAATCCACTGTTTGTTCCAATCCTTCTTTAATAACGGCTTCCAAGCTCTTGTGGAGAAGCTTCAGCTCGATCACCACCTTCTGGACGTCGGTTCGAGGGTTCCAGATCACCAGCAGGTCGGTCCGCTTTCGGCCCAGGCCGTATTCCCGGTCGATGCGGCCGCCGGCGTTGACGATCCGTTGTAAAAACGCTTGCAGCAGCAACTGGGGGCCGGCTTCTTTGTAGTTGAAGCGCTCCACCCAGTGCTCGGAATGTTCCCGGAAAAACACCTGAAAAGCGGTCAACAGCTTATCCATGTCCAGGCGTCCGTCGGCGCGGACATACCACTGGGTCTGAAACGGCAGGGAATCCTGGGTCGTACTGGTCAGCATCCGGGGGATGATTTCCCGGTAGATGGCGTTGCTGATGGTAATCTGGGGTTTGCGTCGAACCAGGCCGAGGTCAACGACGTACTGGAGGTCGTCTTCCTGGATCTCACTGACCTCGGTCGTTCCTGTCAGGAGGGGTTGGATCACGGACCGGACCCGGTCCTCTTTGAGCTTGTCCGCCAGTTGATCGAGATGGGTTTCCCGCCGCAGGATCAGGTTGTCCTTTGCCTGTTGGATGATTTCCCCGGTGATCGGGTTTTTTCGGTCCCTGCATTCCTCTATCTCGAAACAGGCTTCGTAGGCCAGGGCGTTCACCAGCCAGGGTTGGCCGCAGGTGAATTCCCATATGAGGGACTTCGCGTCGGGCTCGAAGGGCTGGCCGGTCTCTTTCTCGTGTAGTTTAAGCAGAGCGGCTGTTTCTTGCGGATCAAAATTCCCCAGGCGGAGGGATTTGGCTTTGATGTTGAAGGCGCTGCCGCCGGTGATGATGCTTTTTTCCTTGTCCGAATGAATCCGGTAGTCGCGGACGTCGCGGACGCCGCATAGAAGGACCGACTGCGGAAAAAGAGATGGTCTTTTTACATATCCCGCCCGCAACTGGCGAAGAACGGATATCAACACGTCCCCGACCAGCGCGTCGATTTCATCGATCAGCAATACCAGCGGCTTGGGGCTGTTTTGACACCACTGGGACAACAATTCGTTCAACGCGCTTTCTTCACCCCAGAGATCCAGAATGTCTTTCATGTGTTCCAGGGGGAAACGGTCATCCAGAAAATCCCTGGCCATAGAGGCAATTTCCCCGATGACGGCGCGGATACCTCTGTACACGTCGTTGCGGGCCGATTGGCCCCTTTCGAAATTGGTGTACAGGCATTTGACGTTGCCTTGCTCGTTCAGCAGCTTCATCAGGGCCAGAAGGCAGGTTGTTTTGCCGGTCTGTCGAGGGGCGTGGAGCACGAAATATTTTCTCTGATCGATCAGGCGGGATACTTCTTCCCAATCGAAGCGCTCCATGGGCGGCAGACAGTAATGGTCTTCGCAGTTGACGGGGCCGGCGGTGTTGAAAAATTTCATAGAAGTTCCTTCCAAGGTCCGTTTAGGCCGCACTGATGCAGGTCTTCCATCTGACGCTTCTTTATCACGAAAGAGGAAAAAGGCAAGGTGAGAAACTGCCGTTCGGGTCAAGGCTCCGTATGTGATTTTGATTGCGCCATGGGGCGGACCCGGTCGGGCCCGCCCCATGGCGGATTCAAATGCGCGTGCTGTGGTTATCAACGGACCATCATTGGGACTCTCCGTTGAAATAGGATTGTGTTTCGCTGACGACCACCTTGGTCAGAAGCAGCAGGCCGATAAGGTTGGGAATCGCCATCAAGCCGTTGAAGGTGTCGGAAAGGTTCCACACGATGTTGAGCTTGGCGACCGCGCCGATGCCCACGAAGAGCACAAAGGCAACCCGGTAGGGCATGACCGCTTTCATGCCGAAGAGGTATTCGAAGGATTTCTCGCCGTAGTAGCTCCAGCCTAAAATGGTGGAATAGGCGAACAGCACCAGGCCGATGGCGACGACGTACTGACCGCCCGGAAAACCGAGGCCGAAGGCCGACGATGTCAACTGGGCGCCGGTCTGTCCACTGTTCCACGCGCCGGTGAGGATCAGGACCAGACCGGTCATGGTGCAGACGACGATGGTGTCGATGAAGGTCTGGGTCATGGAGACCAGGGCCTGAGTGACCGGATGCTTCGTTCGGGCCGCGGCGGCCGCGATGGGGGCGCTGCCCAGCCCCGATTCATTGGAGAAGACGCCCCGGGCCACGCCCATCCGAATGCCCATCATGACGCTGGCCCCCAGAAATCCGCCCGATGCCGCGGTGGGCGAAAAAGCCTGCTTGACGATCAGGGCCAGGGCCGCCGGGATGGCGGTGATGTTGAGCAGCAGGATGATGGCGGCGCCGCCCATATAGAAGACGATCATGACGGGCACCAGCACGCCGGTGACCCGGCCGATTTTTTTGATGCCGCCCAGGATGACCATTCCCGTGAGGACCATCAGAACGACACCGGTCAGCCAGAACGGGATCTTGAACGTGGCCTGGAGGGCGTCCGCCACGGAATTGGACTGAACCATGTTGCCGATGCCGAAGGCGGCCACGGAGGCGAAAATCGCGAACAGCGCCCCCAGCCATTTGAGCCCCAACCCCCTGGAGATATAGTACATGGGACCGCCGCTCATCTCCCCGTTTTCATCCTGGATCCGGTATTTCACCGCCAGCACGGCTTCGGAATACTTGGTGGCCATGCCGACAAGGCCGGTGATCCACATCCAGAACAGGGCGCCCGGTCCGCCGGCGGCGATGGCCGTGGCCACGCCGGCGATGTTGCCCGTCCCAACGGTGGCGGACAGGGCCGTCATCAGGGCCTGAAAATGGGTGATGTCGCCCGCTTCGTCCCCTTCCTCCTTTCGTTTGACCAAGGCCAGCCAGAGAGAATGCCACAATTTCCTGAACTGAATTCCTTTCAAAGCGATGGTCAGCCAGAATCCCGTGCCGACCAGTAGAATCAACATGGGCGGTCCCCACGCGAACGCGCCTACCTTTGCCACCAGCGTTTCAAACGCCTGCAACGCCCCGCTTTCCATAATGCACTCCCTCCTGTTAAAATGGTGATTTGGTATCGTTCATCGCCGATTCTGTTTTTTTTCTACCTTTTCTATTTTTTGAGGATGGATGAGGGTGTCCGGCGGGCGATCGAGGGATTGGAAGAAAACCGGGACGACGGTTCCGGCCGGAAAAGACCGCCGACGCCGTCCCGTCCCGCCGGGTGGGCGACTACAGCATGGAATCGATGTCGGTATATTCGAGGTTGAATGCGTCGGACACGCCTTTATAGGTGATTTTTCCGTTGATCACGTTGGCGCCCCGGCGGATCTCCACGTTCTCCTTCATGGCCTTTTCCCAGCCCTTGTTGGCGATCTCCACGGCGTAGGGGAGCGTGGCGTTGGTCAGGGCCATGGTGGAGGTTTTGGCCACCGCGCCCGGCATGTTGGCCACGCAGTAATGGACCACGCCTTCAACGACATAGATGGGATCGGAGTGGGTGGTGGCCTTGGAGGTCTCGAAGCAGCCGCCCTGGTCGATGGCCACGTCCACCAGCACGGAGCCTTTCTTCATGGTCTTGAGCATGTCCCGGGTGATCAGCCGGGGGGCCTTGGTCCCCGGAATGAGGACGGCGCCCACCACCACGTCGGCCCGGGTGATGAGGTCCCGGAGGGTCGCCGGGCTGGAATACAGCAGGAAGCAGTTGGCCGGCATGACGTCGCTCAGGTACCGGAGGCGGTCCAGGTTCATGTCGAGGACATAGACCTTGGCGCCCAGTCCGCAGGCCATTTTGGCCGCGTTGGTCCCCACGATGCCGCCGCCGATGACCACTACCATGCCCGGATCGACGCCCGGCACGCCTCCGAGAAGGATGCCGTGGCCCCCCTGGGCCATTTCCAGGTACTTGGCGCCCTGCTGAATGGCCATCCGGCCGGCCACCTCGCTCATGGGGGTGAGCAGCGGCAGGGACCGGTCCTCCTTCTGGATGGTCTCGTAGGCGATGCAGACCGAATCGCTCTTGACCAGCGCATGGGTCAGTTCCTCGGCCGCGGCCAGGTGGAGGTAGGTGAAGACGATCTGGTCTTTCCGGATCAGGTCGTACTCGGGCGGCAGGGGTTCTTTCACATGCATGACCATGTCGGACCGCTCGAAAATCTCCTTGGCGGTCCCCACCATTTCCGCGCCGTGGGCCGCATAGTCGGCGTCCTCGAACCCGCTGCCGACGCCCGCGTTCTTCTCCACCAGCACGGTGTGGCCGTTTTGCTTCATCACCTCCACCCCGGCGGGGGTCATGGACACGCGATTCTCCTCGGATTTGATCTCTTTCAGAATGCCAACGATCATGGGTCTCTCCTTTGCTGAATTGGGTGGTTTGAACTACTTCGGATATTTACCTGTCTTCCGCACAATAGGGATACAAAATCCTTGCCAGGCCGGGAAAAATGTTAAAATCATGGGAGAAAAACCGAAAATTTGAAGGTGATTCAGCGGATGGCGGAAGCGCATCGGTAACGGCGGGCGGGAATCGGGCTCACCGTGGCACATGCGGATTTTTCAAAAAATGGCAATATATAGTGCCATCATTATACGATATGGTTAAAAAATGCTGGAATTAATAGTAAAAATAGTTTGGAAATAAATATTGCCATTGGCAATAAATCATACCACAATTTTTGCCATTCCACGCCATCCCCCTTAATTTTTACAAATTGATAATTGAATTATCAATTTGCAAAAATTAGGATTGAAGCCTGATCCCAAATCTGCCATATTGGCCGTAGTATTTCGAATCCCGAACCCATCGTATTGGAGGAGAATAAATGATCGAGCGTGAAGCGGCGTCAAAAGCGCTGAAACTGGCGAGTCAATATCCCGTGCTGACCATCACCGGTCCCCGACAGTCCGGGAAAACAACCCTTTGCCGAATGCTCTTCGGCGACAAGGCGTATGTGTCGCTGGAAGATGTGGACGAGCGCGGCCTCGCCCAGTCCGACCCGAGGGGGTTTTTGAATCGCTTCCCCGACGGCGCGGTCATCGACGAAGTTCAGCGAGCCCCGGACCTGCTCTCTTACATCCAGACCATAGTGGACGAAAACCGGAAGGACGGTTTTTTCATCCTGACCGGAAGTCAGCAGTTCGAACTGCTCGAAAGCATCTCCCAGTCCCTCGCGGGGCGAACCGCGCTGCTGAAACTGATGCCGTTCACGCTGACGGAAGCCTATGGACCCGATATTTCGGACGTATCGCTCGAACGGATGCTTTACACCGGTTTCTATCCAAGAATTTTCGACAAGGGTCTCGATCCCACGGAAGCCATGTCGTTTTACGTCAATACTTACGTGGAACGCGACCTCCGGATGCTCATCAACGTCAAGGATCTGTCCAAATTCGAAATATTCCTTAAACTGTGCGCGGGCCGAACCGGTCAGATCCTGAACATGACGGGGCTCGGCAATGACTGCGGCGTTAACCACGCCACGGTTAAAAACTGGCTATCCGTGCTGGAAGCCAGTTATATTGTCAAACTGATGCGCCCCTATTATCGAAACTTCAACAAGCGACTCATCAAATCTCCCAAACTCTATTTCTGGGACACCGGCCTTGCCGCTTTCCTCCTCGACATTCAAAACGAAAAGCAGATGGCGACCCACCCGCTGAAGGGGATGCTTTTCGAAAGTTTCGTGGCGTCGGAAATGGTAAAGCATCGCTTCAACGCCGGAAAAACCGACCATCTGTATTTTTTCAGGGACAACAGTGGAAACGAGGTGGACCTGATCTGTGATCACGGCATCGAACTGGACGCCGTGGAAATCAAATCCGGCCAAACCATCGCCTCGGACTTTTTCAAGGGGCTTACATTTCTATCGGACCTGACCGATGCCGTTCGACAATCTTACCTCGTTTATGGCGGGGAAAAACAGTTTGTCAGGGGAAACAACATTCATGTGACGCCCTGGCGGCGCATTCAGGACGTTGTGGAGACCGATTGACCCGGAAACCGAGGTCCGCCGCCTCATCCCTTCCCCATCATGATCCCGTACTTCTTCATTTTATTCAGCAGGGCGGTGTGGGAGATCCCCAATGCACGGGCCGCCTTCCGGACGCTGGCGGCGTTTTTGAGGGTTTCCTCGACGATCCGGCGTTCGTATCCGCCCATGAGACGCCGCAGGGGCGACGCGCTGCCGGGTCCGGCCGGCGCCGGCGCGACGCTTTGGTTTGCCGATAACCGCATCTCGTGACTGAAGAGGATGTCGGCTGCGGTGATCCGGTCCCCGGCGGCCAGGACAGCGGCCCGCTCCACCACGTTCTTGAGTTCACGGACGTTTCCAGGCCAGTCGTGGCGATACATTTTGTCCAGGGCTTCCGGGCTCAGAGGCTTGACCGGTTCGCCCACCCGGGCCGCCAGTATGAAGAGGAAGTGTTCGACGAAAAGCGGGACGTCGGGCAGCCGTTCCCGCAGCGGCGGGATGTGGACGGGCAGGACGTTGATGCGATAGAACAGGTCCCGTCGGAACTTGCCGTCCCGGACCATTTCGTTCAGATCCCGGTGGGTGGCCGTAAGTATCCGGACATGGACCGGGATCTCCTCGGCCCCGCCGATTCGCCGGACGGTGTTTTCCTGGATCGCCCGCAGGATCCGGGCCTGGCAGTTCCGGGCCATCTCCCCGACTTCGTCCAGAAAGAGCGTGCCGTTGTCGGCGGTCTCGAACAGGCCGGGCTTGCCATTCTTACGCGCGCCCGTGAAGGCGCCCCCGACATACCCGAAGAGTTCGCTTTCCAGAAGCGATTCGGTCAGGGCCGCGCAGTTGATGGGCACGAAGGGGCCCGTCCGACCCGACGCCTCGTGGATGGCCCGGGCCAGCAGTTCCTTCCCCGTTCCGCTCTCCCCGCAGATGGAAACGATGCTGTCCGTGGGCGCGATCCGCTGGGCGAAGGTAAGAACCGTCTTCACCGCCGGCGTGTTGCCGATGAAATCGCTGAATCCGATCTGGCGCGGTTCGGAGATGGACCGGGCCAGTTTCCGGATCTCCTGCATGTCCCGACAGATCTCCACCGCGCCGATGACCTGACCGACCGAGTCCAGGATAGGATGCGACGTGGCGAAATACTGGAACCGCCCGCTATCGGTGATGAGATTTTTCTTGACATTGTTGAATGCCTTGCCGTCGAGGCACTCGAGGATGGTGTGATCCGGCAGTTTCAGGTCCGTGACGTGGCGGCCGATCATGTCCTTGTTTTCACAGCCCAGGACGATCCGGGCGGTCCGGTTGATGGTCCGGACATGACCGTCGGCGTCGATGGAGATCACCCCGTCCCGGATGTTGTCCAGGACCACGCGGAACCGGTTTTCCCGCATCTCCTGGGGCAGGGTGTCGATAAATTTGATCTCCCGCAGGTCGGGGATCCGGCCCAGGGCGTCAAAGACCTCCTCCTCCGTTTTCCCCCCCAGGTCGGCGGCCAGATAGACAGTTGCAACGCCGTCTCTGGGGTCCACCTCCATAAAGAGGATGTTCGCCCCCTGCTCGGCGATGAGGGTGGAGACGTCGGCCACGATGCCCACCCGATCCTTAAAGAGCAGCTTCAGTTTGATGGGCTTCTCCTTTCAGCCACATCCGCATCGGCCAGGACGGCGGCCACGATGCAGAGCGCTCGGACTTTGAGGTCCCGGCGGATGATTACTGGTGACAAACTCCTTAAGGATCATAACGGAACGGGACCCAAAGGGCAATATCAGATAATTCTCTTCATCTTTATACGTTGGTTGATTCGGACCTTCCAATTATAGGGAAAAGCACCTCAAGTTTTGATCCCTTCCCGACATCGCCCACATACGTCACGGCGCCGTCGTGTTTTTTGACCAGACCGGATACGACGGCCAACCCCATGCCCAATCCTTGATCGACTTCTTTCGTGGTAAAATAGGGTTCGAAGATCCGATCGACGATCGCAGGATCGACGCCTTTGCCGCTATCGATGACCGTCAGTTTCGCGTATGGTCCGTCTTTCAGTCCTTCGTATGTTGCGGCGGCGCTGTGATCCAGAGTCAGCGTTTCCAACCGAACTTCGATGATGCCCGCTTTTTCCTCAATGGCATGGACGGCATTGCTGCAAAGATTTACAAAAATTTGCTTGATTTCGTTTGAATTGCCAAGAATCATCTCTTCTTCGCAACGAATCACGCGCCCCATCTCGATATTTTCTGGAATCGTCGTTTGTATCAGCGTCAGCGCCTCATTGACCGTGTCCCTGATATTGATTTCCCGTTTTGCGTAGGGTGATTTTTGGGCATAACTCAAAAGCTGCCGCACCACATCCGCCCCGCGCAAACCAACCTCATGGATCTCTTCCAGGTGTTTTCGGGCCGGATTCCACTCGGCCAGGTCGTCCATGGCCAATTCGGCATTACCCAGGATAACGGCCAAAATGTTATTGAATTCATGGGCCACGCCGCCGGCCAGCCTACCGATGGATTCCATTTTCTGGGCTTGGCGCATTTTTTCCTCTATCATTTTCATCGCAGTGATATCCGTGTCGGTTCCGATAAACCGAATGGCACGGCCTGTTGCATCCCGCTCGACGCCGCCCCTTGCCAGAAACCAGCGAACACCCCCGTTTTTATGATTCATCCTGTGTTCGACGTGATATTCCTTTTGATCACCTGCGATGCAGGCATTCGCTTCGTACATGACGGATGCAACATCTTCAGGGAGAACGTGTTGGCCCCAAGCCTCGATATGATTTTGAATTTCGGCGTCCTCATAACCGAGCAAGGCCTTCAGATTCGGCGATATAAACATGTCGCCGGTGGCTAAATTCCAGTCCCAGACGCCCACTTTCCCCGCTGTTGTTGCCAGATCAATCCGGTTTGAACCGACAGATCAGTTCCGTCTGGGTCTCAATAATCGCCCGATAGCGTTCTTCGCTCTTTTTCAGGGCTTCTTTGGTGTTTTGTATTTCATTTTCCGCCTGTTCTAAGGCTTGGATCTTTTTTTCCAAATCCTCGTAAGAAGGTTTTTTTGTCATGGCGCCTCCCTTGTTTTTGCCAATCCCACAGGCGTTGATACTGGACTTAGAGCCTGTCCTATGATTGAAAAAGTGCTGCGGCCTTGTCTGGAACCCAAATCTACGGTTTTCGGATAGGCTCTTAATGGTTGTTCCGGCCGGGCGCCTCAATGCGAAGCCGTCACAAAGCAGGCGCCTTGAGTTCAGCCAAACATGGCGCAGGTTGGTCGAGGCGTGGTCAAAACCCCATATGCCGACCGATGAGCGGCATCAGTTGGTCAACCTCGCGTTTTAGAACCTGAAGGGCCGGGTCCATATCAGACGTCTTTCCATTTTTCATCGCCGACGCCAGCTCTTCCGTGATCCGGCGGCACGCGTCCGCGCCGAGGCTGGCAAACACGGTTTTCAACGAGTGGGAGAGCATGGCCGCATCCGCCAGGCGCTGCTGGGAAACGGCCCGTTCCAGAGCCGCCACCCGCCTGGGACCGTGCGTGAGAAATTTCTGATAAAGCATATGAAGAATCGATGGGCTTGGTCATGAATTGGGTGATGCCCGCGCCCCGGCAGCGCTCTCGAACATCCTCGACGGCGTGGCCGGTCAGGGCGATGATGGGCATGTGGCGGTGGTGGTCGCCCGCCTGGCCGGAACGGATCCACCGGGACGCCTCGATGCCGTCCATTTGGGGCATCTCAATGTCCATGAGGACCAGATCGAAGTCGGATTCCTTCAGGATTCGCAATGCCTCCACGCCGTCTTTCACCAGCGTCGGTCGATGACCGAGTCGTTCGAGCAACGATCGGGAGATGACCCGATTGATATCGTTGTCGTCCGCGACCAGGACGTTCAGGGAATGAGCCGTTCCGGTTTTGGGTTGCGTTGCCTCAGACGGGATCGGCTGGATCCGGTCGGGGTCTCCGATTTCGAACCCGACGACAAACGAAAAGGGGTGTCGTCCACGAGCAGGATCAGCGGCGCGGTTTCCATGGTCATATCCTCCTTCATTCTTTCGTCTCGGTTGCGCATGGCAGGTCGATGAGATCTTGTTTTAGAATGATGTCGAGATGCGATTTTTCCCATCGATTGTAAAATCGGCGTTCACCCGTCAGAAACGGCTCCGGAAACCCGCCGACGTTGAGCAGTTTTTCCAGTTCGGCCGCCGAATCCTCCGGCTTGAGGATGTCATGGATTTCTTTTAAATCCAGCGGGTGCAAATGGAACTGGCACGATTTCCAGTTTTTCATTGCGGTCACGGGACTCGTCCTGGCGCTACTGGCGGTATTCACATGGCAGCGTCGGCATGTGGGCGGAGCGCGGAGTCTGACGCTCCTCTTGCCGGCACTGGCAGTCTACAGTCAGGGAACTGCCGGGGAGCTTCTCAGTCCGGATATTCCCAGAGCCCTTGCCTGGAGCCACTTCCAGTATCTGGGAATCGTGGTGATTCCGGTTCTCACGCTCCGATTCGCGCTGGAGTTCACGGGAGTGAATCTCCGCCACCGATGGGTGAGGATTATTACCGGTCTGTTGTTGGCGATAGCGGCCGTGGTCTTGGTTGCCCAGATGTCCACGGATGCTCACACCCTGTACTACCGAGATATTCGATTACCCGAGTGGGGACCGATCAGCTCGCTGATATTTGATGCTGGTCCCATCTACACGCTGATGCAGGTCACCACGCAGACAACATTTCTCACCTCTATGGGTATTCTCTTGCGCCGTGTCCTCCGCACTACCGGGGTCATCAGGGCGCAGGCGTCGATGGTTGCCGTAGGGCTGGCGATGACGATAGCTGCGGAGGTATTCTATCTTGCGGGCCTGACACCGGCGGGAATCGATTTCACACCGACCACCTTTGTTTTGGCGATGGTTCTCCTCGGACGATACGGCGGTGAAGAGTTTGCGGTGCTTCTTCCAGCGACGGCACGAACGCAAACTCTGGAAGTGGCCGAGCGAATTCGTGTGGCCGTTGCCGATGGCAACACGGTGACGATCAGCTCCGGAGTGGCGGCGGTGCGTATTTCCAGCGACACTACGCTTGAGCCCCTAATCGAACGCGCGGATCGTGCCCTGTACGCGGCAAAGCGGACCGGGCGGAACCGGGTAGTAACGTTCCAGCCCAACGCCGAATTGGATTCATTCTCCGACTAAAACGCATGTCCTACAAAGTTCGGCGAAAGCCGATCTCTCCGGTAGTGTAGAGACAATTTTAAGAAGCGGACGTTACCTGGTTTTTCCCCTGTTTTTTTGACGTGTAAAGAGCATCGTCGGCTTTTTTCAAGAAGCTCTCCACCTGCTCCTCGGGTGTCGGAATGAGGGTATGCAAACCGATACTTATCGTCACGTGGTCTGCTATCTCCGAAAACGCATGGGGAATCTTCAAGACTTCTATCGTCTTTCGAAATACCTCGCCCAAAGAGAAGCCACCCTGATGATCGGTGTTTGGAAGAATAGCGACAAACTCTTCTCCGCCGTATCGAGCCACGATATCTGCCGGCCGTACGATGACTCCGGATAGAGCTGCGGCAACTCGTTTAAGGCACTCATCCCCTTTTCCGTGGCCGTAATTATCGTTATACGCTTTGAAATTATCGATATCCATGATCATGATTGAGAGAGGAGCGCCCTCACGCCTCGCCCTGCCCCATTCCTTATGCAGAGTAGTATCGAAACTACGCCGGTTGGGTATGCCGGTAAGTCCATCTATGATGGCAAAGGTTTCCAGAAGATCGGTCTTTACTTTCAATTCTACGTGATTTCGTACCCGTGCTTTGAGAATGGATTTGCGGAACGGCTTGGTCACATAATCGACCGCGCCAAGGTTCAAACCGTGCTCTTCATGTTCAGCATCATCGCGGGCGGTCACGAATATGATCGGAATATTTTTTGTGGTATCCTGCTCTTTCAATCTTCTGCACACTTCATATCCGTCCATACAGGGCATTATTACATCGAGGAGGATCAGATCAGGAGCATCGTCTCGATTGGACGCTATCTCAATCGCTTTATTGCCGTCGGTAGCAATTTTGATTTGATACTCATCTTTCAACGTATTGGCAAGAAATTTTATGTTGAGCTGTAAATCGTCGACGATAAGAACAGTATGCTTCGGTGTGTTTATCTGCATCTATTTTTCCTTTTTCGCTGCTAAAACGTCGTTCAACATATCAGCGGCCTCATCGTATTTCGGCACTGGTTCAGTTGAATGGGAATGTCCATAATATCAATAAGTTAGAATCTTGCTGCAATATGCGCCAACATTCTGGATTTTCAAAGTAAAAAGCCCTGACCTATTGGCGTTTCCCAGTCAACTGAACCAGTGCCGAAACTATCAGGACATAGTACTATAGATGGGTTTCAATTTCAAGAAACGCTGAGTTTGTATTTTAGGGGTGATCTGGGGTGGGGCAAAAGAAGGGGGCGGCCGACCGAATAAAACAAGGTTGCTGAAATTTGGATTGCCGCGCATCGTTGGCTGGGGATCACAGATGCAGTGTAATGGGGAGGGGTTGCTTTTGATAGGGTGCTGCAACCCCTCTTATAATATAAATACAAGGGTTTACTCCCCGACAAACAGCTTCAGATATTCCCCATACCCTTCTTTTTCCAGATCTTCTTTGGGAATAAACTTCAGCGCCGCCGAGTTGAGGCAATACCGCAAACCCGTGGGCTCGGGGCCGTCGTTGAAGACGTGGCCCAGGTGGGAATCGGCATGTCGGCTGCGGACTTCCGTTCGGGTCATGAACAATTTGCTATCCTGCTTTTCGACGATATTGTCCGGCGCCAGGGGCTGGTAAAAGCTGGGCCAGCCGGTTCCGGATTTGTATTTGTGGGTGGAGCTGAACAGCGGCTCGCCGGAGACGATGTCCACATAGATGCCCGGTCTCTTGTTGTCGAAGTATTCATTCTGGAACGGGGGTTCGGTGCCTTCCTCCTGGGTCACTTTGTACTGGAGCGGCGTTAGCCGATTGCGCAGTTCCCCGTCGCTGGGTTTCGCGTGGGACCGGGAATCGCCGGCCGCGGCGGCGCTTTTCTCATTCCCGCCGATGGGCGCGACCCGGTCTCTTTCATCGCCCCAGGCCTTGTCGATGAACTGATCCCGTCCCGAGTTGTAGCGATAGTATTTGTACCGGATCGGACTCTTTTTGTAGTAATCCTGGTGGTAATCCTCGGCCTTGTAGAATTCCTCCAGGGGAAGGATTTCGGTGGCGATGGGCTTGTCGAACCGGCCCGAGGCCGCCAGGGCCGCCCTGGAGGCTTCGGCTTTCCGCTTTTGCTCCGGGTCATGATAGAAAATGGCGGTTCGATACTGGTCCCCGCGGTCCACGAACTGGCCGCCCGGATCGGTGGGATCCACGTGCCGCCAGAAAACGCCCAGCAGCGTCTCGTAATCCACCTTATCCGGATCGTAATGGACCTGAACCACTTCAAGGTGACCGGTGCCGCCGGCGGATACCTCTTTGTAGCCGGGGTCTTCCACATGGCCCCCGGCGTAGCCGGAGACGACTTCCGCGACCCCGTCCACTTTTTCCAGGTCCGATTCCACACACCAGAAACACCCGCCGGCGAACGTGGCCTTCTCAAGATGTTGATCACTCATGGCTGTATCCTTTGCCTCTGTTGCTGTTAACCGATGGTGCATCCCGACAATTCCCGTGGTCAGGATGATGCCGAAAAAAAGAACCAGGAGTTGTTTCATCGCAACCCCTCCTTTCGTGAAGGTTTCGCTTTCAACGAAAAATTATTTATAAATGAGGATAATCATGGTCAGCTCTTAGATCAAGCGATAATAATTCACTTGACAAGCCTGGACCCCTCCCCTATTTAAGGAGAGGATTTGAAAGGAATCGAAATGGCCAACGCAATCGGAACATGCTTTTTTTGGCGCTGGTGGTTTAACGCCGGCGGAAAGGAGTGTGCCGTCCGATTGCCATAAAAGGCCGCCTGTTCAGAAAGTCAACAAGGGCCGTGATCGGGAGACACCCTCCCCCACGGCCCTTTTTATATTGAAGGGCCTTATGTTGAAGGGCCGGGGGAGATGAACAAACCTCTCAACGCAGATGAAAAGGAGATGAACATGCTAGTGGTCATGAACAAAAACGCCAGTTCGGAAGAGATCGATGCAGTGGTGCGCGCCATCGAAGAACGCGGGATGACAGCCAGGCCCATTGCCGGGGGTGAACGGGTCTCGATCGGCATTCTTTACAACAAAGGGTCGGTGGATCCCTCTCCTTTCCTGGGCATGTCCGGCGTCAAGGACATGATCCCCGTCACCCGGCCGTACAAGCTCGTCAGCCGGGAGTTTAAACCCGAGGACACCATCGTCCGGGTGGGGGATGTGCTCATCGGCAATGGACATTTGACCATCATGGCGGGTCCCTGCGCCATCGAGAGCGAGGCCCAGGCGCTGACCATCGCCGCACATGTCAAAAAAGCCGGGGCTCACATATTCCGCGGCGGCGCCTTTAAACCCCGGACCTCGCCCTATTCGTTCCAGGGGCTTGGAGAAAAAGGGCTCAAAATCCTGGCCAAGGTGCGCGAAGAGACCGGCATGCCCGTGGTCACCGAGGTGATGGACGAGGAAAACTTCGATCTCGTCCAGGAATACGCCGACATCATCCAGATCGGCACCCGGAACATGCAGAATTTCAGTCTGCTGCGCAGGGCCGGTCAGGCCAGGAAGCCGGTGCTTCTCAAGCGGGGCATGTCGGCGGTGGTGGACGAATGGCTCATGGCCGCGGAGTACATACTGGAAGGCGGCAACACCGATGTGATCCTGTGCGAGCGGGGCGTGCGGACGTTTGTCAAGCACAGCCGCAACACCCTGGATCTGTCCGCGGTGCCGGTCGTCCGGCGCGAGAGCCATCTGCCCATCATCGTGGACCCCAGCCACGCCGCCGGCCGCCGCGACCAGGTCGTTCCCCTGAGCCGAGCCGCCGTGGCCGCCGACGCCCACGGCCTGATGGTGGAGGTTCACCATGAACCTGACAAAGCCATGAGCGACGGCGCCCAGTCCCTCTATCCGGAACAGTTCGAAAGCCTCTGCCGGCAGGTCTTTGCCATTTTCAATATTTCGCGACAAAATGATTGAGATGTGTTGAACAATTTAGCGACCGAACCACTGGACGCTCTTTCCAGGAAATGATAAACTCCCGCAATTGGTTTGACGAATGAATCAGCTTGATATGGCGCAGCAACCGACAAGGGGAGCGAACCATGGCAGAGAAAAAAGTCTTCATGGACGGCGACAACAAGGCATTTTTTATCTGTCCCCGCTGCGACAAGGCCCAGCGCCAGGATGTTGCCGCCTATCGTCGCCATAAGCGTCCGGTGCGCATCTCCTTTACCTGCGGCCACTGCGGGAACACCGCTTCGATGGTGCTGGAACGGCGATCCCACTATCGAATCGAGATTCGGGAATCCGGCGCCTACGGTTTGGCGCCGGATCGCCCGGAAGGCGCGATCATCGTCCTGGACCTGTCCCGAACCGGGGTAAGGGTAGAACTGGACAGGGACATGGGTTTTAAAGCGGGAGACCGGTTTCACATTGAATTCAGGCTTCCCGGTGATGACATCATCCGCAAGGAAGTCATTGTGGTCAACAGCGCCGATCGCACCGTGAGGGCCGAATTCATCAAGCCCCTGGATCTGCCGCCCGGGGCGGTGGTGTGAAACCCCTTGAAGGAAAGAAAGAGACGACCGCTGGATGATCGAATCCCCCGCCTTTAAACGCGCACTCCCCTTCGGCATTTACATCCTGTTTTTGATGATCGCCGCCGGTCTCCGGAAAATCCTTCCGGAAGCAACCGCCGCTTTGCATCTTACGCCGATTCTTTACCCGGTGCAGATTCTGGCGGTCAGCCTTGCACTCATTTTCTATTGGTCCGACTACGATGAACTGAGGATGCGCGCCGTCGAATGGGCCCATTTTCTGGCGGCCCTGGCGATCGGGACCGGAACCTTCCTGCTCTGGATCCACCTCGACTTCGGTTTTGCCACCCTGGGCGAGCCGGTCGTCTACGATCCATCGCCTCTGGCTCCTCACTGGTTTTACGCGTTCATCTTTATCCGGCTGCTGGGGGCGTCCATCGTCGTTCCCGTCTTCGAGGAACTGTTCTGGCGCTCCTTCATCATCCGGTACATCATCGACCCGGAAGATTTCACACGGGTGCGGATCGGCGCTTTCACGGGGTCCTCCTTTCTGATATCCGCCGCGCTCTTCGGACTGGAACACCATCTCTGGCTGGCCGGCATCGCGACCGGGCTTTTTTATAATCTGCTGCTTTACAGAACGCGACACATTTTCTATTGTATTGTTGCCCACAGCATTACCAATTTCCTGCTGGGCGTCTACGTCCTGGCCACCGGATACTGGCAATTCTGGTAATGAAGTCGTCTTTTTAAGAGGGATACGGGATAAATGAAGAGAAAACTGCTGGTTGTCGAGGATGAGCTTTCACTGGCCAAACAGCTCAAATGGGGGCTGAGCGACGGTTATGAGGTGATGATCGCCGAGAACGCGACCAAAGCCGAAGACCTGCTGGCGACCCGGTCATTTCCCCTGGCCACCCTTGATCTCGGCCTCCCCCCTTCGCCGGATGACCCGAGGGAGGGGTTGCGGCTCCTGGAAAAGATTCCCGCGCTGTCGCCCCACACCAAGGTCGTTGTTATCACGGGCAATACTGAACAGGGCAACGCCATGCGGGCCATCGCCGCGGGCGCCATGGATTTCTGCGAAAAACCCATCGACCTGGAGACGCTCAAGGTGACCCTGGAGCGGGCGGGCCGGATCCACAAATGGGAGGAGGCCAACCGGAAGCAGAGTGCAGGGAACGAGGGGTCGGGGCTGGCCTTCTGCGGAATGATCGGCACGTCTCCGGCCATGGATCACCTTTTTGACACCATACGACGGGTCAGCGACACGGATTACCCCGTGCTGATCCTGGGAGAGAGCGGCACCGGCAAGGAAATGGTCGCCCGGGCGCTTCATACGCTGAGCCATCGATCTCAAAATCCTATGGTGGTCATCAACTGCGGGGCGATCCCTGAAAATCTCCTGGAAAGCGAATTGTTCGGCCATGAAAAAGGGTCTTTCACCGGCGCTGCGAACCTGAAAATCGGACGGTTCGAACAGGCTGACGGCGGCACCATCTTTTTAGATGAAATCGGCGATATGCCGCTCATGCTCCAGGTAAAGCTGCTCCGATTCCTCCAGGAAGGGACCATCGAACGGGTGGGCGGCAAGCAGACCCTCAAGCTGGACGTGCGGGTCATTGCGGCGACCCACGTCCAACTGGAAAAGGCCGTCAAGGAGGGGCGATTCCGGGAGGATCTGTTCTACCGCCTCAACGTCGTCCCTCTGGAAGTTCCGCCCCTCAGGGATCGCAAGGAGGACATTCTTCAACTGGCGCACCATTTCATCGACGAGGAGGCCAAAAAGCTGAACCGGGGGAAAATCACCCTCTCCTCCTCGGCTGCCGCCGCGCTGTCCGTACAATCCTGGCCCGGCAATGTGCGGGAACTCCAGAACGCCCTTTACCGGGCTCTGGCCACCACCCGGGACGGGAATCTCAAACCCGCTGATCTGGGTCTTAAAGAGACGTCGCAGTCGGTCGACGCCCAGTTGCTGACCATCCGGGAGGCCCGGCAGGCGGCCGAATATCGGGTGATCCGACGGGCCTTGAGCATCACCCAGAACAACATCAGCAGGGCCGCCAAACTCCTGGAAATCAGCCGGCCGACCCTCCACGATCTGCTCAAAAAACACGGCATCGACTAACGGAAGCGGCGTGGGCGGTCAGACCGCTGTCTCGTCCGCTGACGCGATCGGCAGAGAAACGGTGAAACGGGCCCCGCCGCCGGCGTTGGCGGCGGAAATAGCCCCACCCAGAGCAGCCGTCAACCGCTCCACGTGCCAGAGGCCGATGCCGCTGCCTCTGGGTTTGGTGGTTTTGAACGGTTCGAAGACGGCGTCCGGCAGGAGATCTTCGGGGATGCCGGGACCATTGTCGGCAATGGTGATGGTCGCTGTTTTCGCCCCGGGCTCCTCTCCCGATACGATGACCTTCCCCTTGTCGGCGCCCGCTTCATGGGCATTTAGCAGCACGTTTTCCAGAATGGTGAACAAAAGATCCGGGTCGGTCCTCAACCGGACGGCGCTTTTACATCGCAAATCGATATGGAGCCTCGGCAGCCGGGAGGCGAGTTTGCCGCAGATATCCTTCAGGCCCTCACAGAGATCCACCTCCTGCCAGACGACCACAATCTCCCCCTTGAGGGCGCTCAATCGCTCCTGGACTTTTTGCATCCGCTTCAGCGCATCGTCCACGCTGGACAGCATGTCTTCCTGGAAATCGGGATCATGGATGTGATCCGGCGCATTCTGACGGATCAGGGAGAGCATGGAGGCCGCGTTCTTGACGTCATGGAGGATAAAGGCCGACATGGTGTCCCAGGCCTCCTGCTGGCGGGCCCGGGAGAGGGCTTCCGCCATCCGCGCCGCCATCAGGGCAGTGGCGGCCTGGGTTCCCAGGGCCAGAAGCAGATCGAAATCGTCATGGCCGTAGTGCCCCCCTGTAAACTCCCGGCCGAGGCCGATCATCCCGAGCAGTTGGTCCCCCACCGTCAGGGGAACAAAGAGCACCAGGCTTAAATCATCGTAAAACGCCTTGCCCGGCGATGCGGTCGTCTCCTCCGGAGTCAGTTCGTCGAGGTAATGACGGCTGCGTTCCTTCAAATGATTCGGCAAAGGGGCGTCCGTGGCCAGGTAATGATAGGCGCTTCCGGGTTCAGCCGGCGCGGGTTTCGGATACGCCATCTGATATCCCTTTTCCTCATCGCCGCGCCAGATGAAGATGGTGTTGGTGTAAAGACTTTTTTTCAGAATTTCAAAAAGCGCGTCCATCACTTCATCCTCGGTGAGCACGCCTTTGAGCCGCCGAGAGAAGGCCAGCCATTCGTCCCGGTACTCGTATTTGTTGGCATAGAAATGGGTGCTGATGAAAAACTTGATCTCATCCCGGACTTTGCCCGATGCCGCCACCAGGGCCAGGGCCACCAATCCGGCCGAAAAGAACAGCCAGCGGATCACGAACGGCATGGAAACGCCGAACAGCCGCATGCTCAGGGCCACCAGGCCCAGCAGGATCAGGTATACGGAAAAAACCAGGGGGGCGATGCTCGCATACACCACCTCTCGGGAGATGTAAATTTCCTGGTGAAACAGACGATATCGGATAATGGCGTAGAGGATCTGACCCCACGAAAAGAGCAACAGGGCCCAGAGCAGCAGGAGATGATCGGCCTGGATGTTGAGGTAGGTCAACCGGTAGGAGCCGGTCCAGCCCAGGCTGGCGCAGATCAGAAAGCTCCCCACCACCAGGGACTTGCACTCCCATCGCTGTTTGGGCGACAGGGAACGCCAGAAGGATTCCAGACGCCAGGCCCCCAGGACCATGGCCGACAGCATCAGCAGGCTGGGTGCAAGGGTCAGTCGGTAGCTGAGAACGGCCGCGGTCCCCTGAATGACGGCGGCGTCGTTGTTTGAGGGCGCAAAGACGGAAACCAGTCCCAGCGCGCCCCCGCCGACCAGTGCGGCCCAGAAAGCCGGAGAGGGATGGATCGTTTTCCGCGAGACCCATTGGAACAGGCTGTTAATCATGACGATCCAGACGACGCTGAAAACCAGCTCCGAAAAAAGGATCAGCCGAAGGGCGGGAAGCGTCACAATGTAGAAGCCATAGAAATAGACCCAGGCGAGGTGGAGGACAGCGAACAGGTAGATGAGCGCCGCGGTGGAGAATCGACGGTCAGGGCCCTCCATGCGGAGGGTCAGGAGCGCCGCTGAAAGAAAAAAAATATCGAGGGTGTAAATGAAAAGCGAAATCACGGTCAGTGGAGGATCTGGCTCAGGAAGAGCTGGGTCCGCTCGTGCTGCGGATGGTGGAAGAACGCCTCGGGTTCGTTTTCCTCCACGATCCGGCCGAAGTCCATGAAAAGGACCCGGTGGGCCACGCTCCGGGCGAATCCCATTTCGTGGGAGACCACCAGCATGGTCATTCCCTCTTCGGCCAGCTCGATCATGGCGTCGAGGACCTCCTTGACCATCTCCGGATCCAGAGCCGAGGTGGGCTCGTCGAAGAGCATCACCTTGGGCTTCATGCAGAGGCTGCGGGCGATGGCCACCCGCTGCTGTTGACCGCCGGAAAGCTGGCCGGGGTATTTTTCGGCCTGCTCGGCGATCTGGACCTTCTCAAGATAGTGCATGGCCGTCTCCTCCGCCTCTTTTTTAGGAACCTTGCGGACCCAGATGGGACCGAGGGTGAGGTTCTCCATAATGGTGAGATGGGGAAAGAGGTTGAAGTGCTGGAAGACCATGCCGACTTCGGCGCGAATCTTTTCGATATTCTTGATATTGTTGGTCAGTTCGATGCCGTCCACGATAATGTCGCCGCGCTGGTGCTCCTCCAGCCGGTTGATGCACCGGATCAGGGTCGACTTCCCTGATCCCGACGGCCCGCAGATGACGATGCGCTCCTGACGTTTGACGGTGAGATGGATGTCCCGGAGGACATGGAAGTCTCCGAACCATTTGTGCATGCCGACGATTTCGATGATCGGGGCGGCTTCCGGTTGTTTTTCGGACGCTGTGTCGTTCATGGGGTTAATGTCGCTCTCCTGCTCCCAGCTCCCTTTCCAGCTTCCGACTGTAGTTGGACATGGAAAAGCAGCAAATGAAATAAATAAAGGCGATGAAAATATAGGCTTCCGAGGAAAACCCCATCCATTTGGGATTGGACAGGACCGACTGGGTGGTCTTGAGCAGATCGTAAAGGGCGATGATCACCACCAGGGAGGTATCCTTGAACGCCGACACCAGAATGCCCACGGTGGGGGGAATTACGATCTTCAGGGCCTGGGGCAGAACGATCAGTCGCATCTTCTGGGGAAAATTAAGTCCCAGGGATTCGGCCGCTTCATACTGACCCCGGGGAATGGCCTGGAGGCCGCCCCGGACCACCTCCGCGATGTAGGCGGCCGTGAACAGAATGATGGCGATCTGGGCCCGGAGAATTTTATTGATGGTCAACCCTTCCGGCAGAAACAGGGGAAACATGATCGAGGACATGAACAGGAGGCTGATGAGCGGCACGCCCCGAATCATTTCGATATAGACCACGCAGAGCGACTTGATGGCCGGCATCCGGGATCTCCGGCCCAGCGCCAGCAACACGCCCAGCGGATAAGCGGCCACCATGCCGAAAATCGACAACAGCAGCGTCAGGGGAAGGCCGCTCCAGCGGGTGGTGTCCACGTTCTCCAGTCCGAAAAGCCCGCCCTTCATCAGCAGCCCCATGACGAACAGTCCGGTCGCCCATATATAGAACAGGGAGCGCCGCCAGCGCCGCCGGTCCCGGCTGTACGCCAGCAGGGCGACCAGCAGCGCGATGGCGATCAGGGGGCGCCATTGGAGATCGTGGGGATAGAGCCCGAAGAGAATAAAGCGGATATTGTTGGAAATCACCGACCAACAGGCGCCATCGGCCGTATAGCAGGCCTCGGAGCCGGTGGTCCAGACGCTGTCGATGAAAAACCATCGAATCAGGGGCGGGACCGTCTTCCACAGGAAAAAGAGGGTGATCACCGTCAGGATGGAATTGAAGGTTCCGTTGAAGAGGTTCTGCCGGATCCATCCAATGATCCCCGTCTGCGACTTGGGCGGTTTGATCTCATCCATATCGGCAACATCGCGTTCGTCCATGAATTACCGTTCCACCAGCGCCATTTTCTTGTTGTACCAGTTCATGAAAAGAGAGGTCAGCAGGCTGAAACAGAGGTAGCAGGCCATGATCAACAGCACCCCTTCGATGGCCTGGCCCGTCTGATTGATGGTGGTATTGGCCACGGAGACGAAGTCCGGGTAGCCGATGGCCACCGCCAGCGAGCTGTTCTTGGTCAGATTGAGCATCTGACTGGTCAGGGGCGGAATGATCACCCGGAGGGCCTGGGGGAGAATGACCAGGTGGAGGACCATTGCCGGGCGCAGTCCCAGGGCTTCGGCAGCTTCCACCTGTCCGTAACTCACGGATTGAATGCCGGCCCGGACGATCTCGGCCACGAAGGCGGCGGTGTAAAGGACCAGGCCCAGCAGCAGGGCCCCGAATTCCGGACTCAGGCTGAGGCCGCCGTTGAAGTTGAATCCCGACAGTTCCGGCGCGTCCATTTGAGTGGGGGCGCCGAACAGGGTCCATACCAGGATCGGGAGTCCCAGCAGCAGACAAAAGGACGCCCGGATGACCGGAAAGATCCGGCCGGTTCTGGCCTGCCGCTTCCGGGCCCACCGCTGCATCGCCCATACCGCGACGCAAGCCGCGGCAAAGGCCAGAAGCATATAGGGGTGGGCCGGGTGGCTTTCGGGAACCGGAAACATGAATCCCCGGTTGCTCAGGAAAACCCCGGGAAACGGCGCCATGGCCTGTCGCGGAGACGGCAGGTTTTCATAGAAGATGGCGTACCAGAAAAAGAGCTGGAGCAGGATCGGGATGTCCTGCATCACCTCGATGTAGATGCCCGCCAGCTTGGACACCAGCCAGTTGGTGGAGAGACGGGCGATGCCGATGACGGTTCCCAGGATCACGGTGACCACGATGCCGATAAAGGAGACCTTCAACGTGTTGAGCACCCCGACCCAGAGCGCCCGGGCGTAGGTGTCGGCAGCGGAATACCGGATCAGAGACTCGCCGATCTCAAACGCGGACTCTTTCTGCAGAAATCCGAAGCCGGTAGCGATGTTCTGCCGCGCCAGATTGGCCAGGGTGTTGGAGATAAGGTAGTAGGCCGCCGCGCCCACGGCGGCCAGGGTCAGGATTTGGTAGATGATGGCGCGTTTGTCCGGATCATTCCAGAAGGGAATCGTCCCGGTCATGAGGGCGGCGGCGTCGTTCTTGGGCATGGGAGATGTTGGGCGGTTTATTTGAAGGGCGGGGCGTACATCAGGCCGCCGTCGGTCCAAAGGGCGTTGAGGCCGCGTTCCAGCCCCAGCGGGGTGTCGGCCCCGACGTTCCGCTCAAAGACTTCGCCGTAATTGCCCACCTGCTTGACGATGTTGTAGGCCCATTTTTCATCCAGCCCCAGGGCTTTGCCGTTGCCTTCGGTCACGCCAAGAAAGCGCTGAATCTTAGGATCTTTGCTCTTGAGCATCTCATCCACGTTCTCCGAGGTGATGCCGAGTTCCTCGGCGTTGATCATGGCCAGAACGCTGAAATCGACGATATCCATCCATTGATCGTCCCCATGGCGCACCGCCGGCGACAGGGGTTCCTTGGAGATGACTTCCGGCAGAATCATATAGTCGTCCGGGTTGGGCGCAACAGCGCGGATTCCGGCCAACTGAGAAATATCGGAGGTCAGCGAATCGCATCGGCCGGCGAAAAAGGCCTTGTTCAATTCCGGCGTGGATTCGATGACCACCGGTTTCCATTTCATGCCGTTGGACCGGAAATAATCAGCGGCATTGAGTTCGGTGGTGGTGCCGGGCAGCACGCAAACGGTGGCCCCGTCCAACTCCTTGGCGCTATTGACGCCCAGCTTTTTGGTGATCAGAAAGCCCTGCCCGTCATAATAGTTCGTCTGGCAGAAATTGAGACCCAGGCTGGTTTCCCGACTCAGGGTGCGGGTCGCGTTCCGGCAGAGGACGTCGATTTCCCCCGATTGGAGAGCCGTGAATCGCTGGACTGCGGTGAGGGGGGTGAATTTCACCTTGGAGGCGTCTCCGAATACGGCGGCGGCAACGGCCCGGCCCGTATCCACATCCAGCCCCCGCCAGGTCCCCTTGTCATCCGCCATTCCGAAGCCGAACAGCCCCTGGTTGACGCCCACCTGGACGAATCCCTTGGCTTTGACCGCATCAAAAGTTTCGCCCGCAACGGCCGGCATGGCCAGGAATGCAGAAAGGGCTAACGCAGCAACACACAATCCGATCCGTTTCATCTTTTGTTCTCCTTTTTGGGTTCAGCGTTTTGAGGATGATGAACCGACTTCATCCCCTGGGTTCAGGATCAATTGTTAAACAGACGATAATCTCTAACACAAATACAATCCTTTGGCAAGTGCGAGGTTTACACGTTTTCGACGGGCTGAAAAACCATTTGTGAAGGATTTCCATGCGTGGTATTTTAATCAATTTTTGACGTCATCGGAATGAATGGGCTGGAAATGGACAAGATCGACAAGGGCGTTTTCACCACCCTCTTTTTTTCTCTCTTCGTCACCGTCACCGGCGTAGGCATCGTCGTCCCGCTGCTTCCGGTCTACGCCCACGACATGGGCGCCAGCGGGCTTTATATCGGTTTGATCTTCGGCGCGTTCTCCCTTTCCCGGACGGTGTTTCTCCCCTATTTCGGCCGCCGGTCCGACCGCCAGGGGCGCAAACCCTTCATCGTTGCGGGGCTCTGCGCTTACGCCGTCATCTCCGTGGCCTTCATCTTTTCCAAGTCCGTGGAGATGCTGATCTTCATCCGGCTGGTGCAGGGGGTGGCGTCCGCCATGATCATGCCGGTGGTCCAGGCCTATGTGGGAGACATCACGCCGCCCAAGAAGGAAGGCTTTGTCATGGGCTTGTTCAACATCTCCATTTTCATGGGCCTGAGCCTCGGCCCGCTGCTGGGGGGCGCTATCAACGACCGGTTCAGCCTGTCGGCGGCGTTCGGCTGCATGGGGGTGATGGCTCTGGCGGGGTTCCTGGGAAGCCTGGTGTTTTTGCCCCCGACCCGGACGGAGCGGGCCTTGTCCCGTGGGAAGCCGCCCGCGGCCTGGCGGACCCTGCTGGCGGATCGGGGGATGGCCGGTCTGGCGACCTTCCGGTTCACCTATACGGCCTGCATCGGCGTCATATGGGGATTTCTGCCGGTCTTCGCCGATGCGGAATTTTCTCTGACCAGCTCCGCCATCGGCGTACTGGTCATGCTGGGGGTGCTGGTGAGCGGCGTCATGCAGATTCCCCTGGGGCTTCTGGCCGATCGCATGAACCGGCAGCTTATGGCGGCCGTCGGCGGGCTGATCGTCGTCTACGCGGTGGCCTCTTTCGCGTGGTCGAGCGGGTTCTGGAGCTTGTTCCGCTCCAATCTGCTTTTCGGCGTCGGCGGCGGCGTCTCCATGGTCGCGGTGATGGCCATGGCCGTTGACAAAGGCAACGCGTCGCAAGCCATGGGATCGGTCATGGCCCTGATGACCATGGCCCACAGCGCGGGAATGCTGAGCGGCTCATTGCTGGCCGGGCTGATGATGGACCTGTTCCACCTTCGGCTGGCCTTTTCCATAGGAGCGGTGATCATGTTTATCGGCGTTGCCCTGTTTGCCCTGTTGAGCCGCGGGAGACAGGCCCCGGAACCGGCGGATGACGCCCCGTCGCCTCATTAACCCGACCCCGGTTCCGCACTCAACGCACCCACCCCCAAAACCGCTTCCACCTGCTCCCCAATGGGATTCATCGGCATGGTTCGCTCTGCCGCCGCCTGTTCCTTCACCGCCTCGAACGCCTGTCCGGTCAGCCGTTCCGTCCCCGCGACCACCCGGACAATGATCTGATACAAAAAAAAGCACAGAAACAGGATCAGCCCCATGGTCAAAAAGGCGTGGAGAAAGAAATCGCCGGTGAAATAGGCTTCCCGCAGGAACGATTCCGTGGTCATCCAGCCCACGTAGGCGATCAGCGCCAGCACCGGGAGGTTGAACAGGAACTGGAGTCCCAGACCGGAAAGCTTTCGGGCGGCCGATTCCAGGGCCTCTTCCAGGGCGTCGTTCCAGAGGGTGGCGAGTTCATCGCCCAGGGCTTCCCGGTCAGGAAGGGCCTCCTCGATCCGGCGGACCGATTTGTCGAACCGGCTGCGGATCAGGGCGTCGGAGATGTCCGGCCATTCCCGCAGGAGCGTCTTGCGGTAATCCCGCAGGGCCGTATCCACCCGCTCTCCTTTTTCGGCATCGGCGGCGGACCCGGTTTCCCCGGAGTGACGGCCGTATCGCCCCATCCCCAGCACCTGGGTAATGGGGCGCCCGAAGCGGAACATGGCCGCGACCCCCGCGCCGAAGGTCAGCGCCCGGGCCCAGACGGCGATGATCCATCCCACCGGCCCCAGCCACCGCTGGGCCAGCTTCTGATAGAGCAGCACATTGACCCCCAGCATCCGGCGGGGGTCGTCGCTTCTGAGGGTATCCACGGCGCTGTCGGCGGCCACGGCCTCCGCCTCCCGGATCCGCTTCATGGCCGACAGCAGGCCCTCTCCGTCCCGTTCCACCTGGCAACGGATCTCCGTCAGAACATATTCTCTCAGGCTCCGGGCGTTTTCAAGCCGTCGATCGATGATATGGCCGGCTGAGTTGAAGGCCCCGAAGATTTCGTTGCGCAGGGCCTCGAACTGGTCGAAATCGTGCTTGGGGGGCGCCTTGGGATCCCACCGGGGATCATCGAGATGGCGACGGGCCGACAAACAGAGCACCCCGCGCACCGGTTTGTCCCAGGCGCCGTCGAGGTGATGGGACAATTCGGGCAGAATGGTTTCTTTCAGTTCCTCCTCGTCCTGACGGTCGCACTTGTTGAGGACGCACAGGAGCGATTCTCCGGAAAAGACCTGGACGTAGGGGGCCAGAAAATCGATGTAGTCCCGCCGTTTGGGGTTTTCCGAGTCGAACAGACAGAGGAGCACGTCGGACAGGGCGATGGCCTCCCGGACGATGGGGGCGTGGCGGGCCTGTTCGGTGCTGTCGATGTCGGGCGTGTCGATGAGCAGGATGTGGTCCAGGGCCGCGGCCTCCCGGCTGTGACGGATCCGGACGTTGTCGTCCCCCAGTTTTTCGATGAGCTGGAGGGCGTCGCTCCGGTCCCGGCAGAGCACCACGGGCCGGCGGGTGGTGGGACGATCCAAACCGGATTCCGAGAGATCATCCACCCCCGACAGGGCGTTGAGCAGGGTCGATTTGCCGGCGCCGCAGGGGCCGACGATGGTGATCACCAGCTTCCGCTCGAACCGCTCGGCCAGATCCGAAATCATGTGCAGGGCTTCGGCCGCTTGTTTTCTCAGGATCGCGGCCGGCCGCCAGAGAGGCGCGGCCTCCAGCGCGTCCATGGTCCATTCGATATCGGTTTTGTATCCCTCGATCCGGCCCAGTGCGGCGAGGGCGGCTTGGCGGGAGGCGGGATTCATGAGGGGATCACCGCCTTTCTGCCCGTCTCGATGGCCTCGGCCGTGGATTCGATCTCCTGAATCAGGGGCTCGGTTTCTTCCACCGTCGCTTCGGCCGCCTGGATGAGGCCGCCGACAACCTCCTTTTCAAAAATCTCCTGGACGATCTGGAGGTTGGCGTTGAGCCATGCCTGGGCAATGGGCCGCAGCAGGGTTTCCAGCTGCCGGCGGTCGGCCTGGGTCAGGCGATCGG
>JAABTD010000026.1 GCA_011390065.1 Desulfobacteraceae bacterium | reverse complement strand
GCCGAACAAGCCGGTGAGCTTGACTTTGATGCCCGCGGCGCCCACCGGATCGCCGGTGGAAAGGATGTAGGTGACGGCTACCGTGGCCGGCAACACGTTCATGAAGGCCGACACGGTCTGGCGGATCTTGTCGGGAAACTTCATCCGTTTTCGAAAGACCTGGGCCAGATAGACCAAATCGTTTTCGATGGTGTCCGAGAGCTGAAGGATGGCCTCTTTCTGTTCCATGATCCGGTCGACGGATTGCTTCCAGTTCCGTTGCTCCAGGTCGGCCTGGGCCCCGGCCACGGCCGGGTGGGCCGGAACCCGGAACTGGACCGTCCCCTTTTCATCGCCCGGCTCCATCCGGGGCAGCGGGCCCAGACGCTCTGCGGTCTGTCTCTCCTCTTCCGGCGTCGCCTCCTTCTCGTTATCGAATGGGAATCTGCCCTCCGCTCGGATCCGTTCGATGGCGTCCGCCATCCGCCTGGCCACCGGATCGGTCTCCGGCAGGGTAACGGCGATTTCCGGATTGAGGGCTTTCCGGTGGAGGCTGCTGACCGCGTTTAAGAGATCCTCTTCAATGTGCTCTCTGAAATCGGCACTGGCCGACCGGGCCTCCCGCCGCCCGCCGTAGACCCGCCGGCCCACCCACCTGGCGGCGCCGGACAGGGCCTTGAAGGGCATGCCGATGTAATTGCCGGTGGAGCGCATGGCCTTGATATGGGACGGATCGGTCTCCATCCAGATCTCGGAGAACCGGTTGAGAATCATGTCCATGGGGAAATGCTGAAGGGCTTCCTGGACGCTGCGGCTCTGAGCCGCCTGAAGGGCGTCGAGATAGAGCCGGAGTCCGTCCCGGGATTGTTCCGCCTGCTCCACCACTGTTCGGGTCCGGTTCAGGACGCTGTCCAGAATCGACGCCATCAGTTCGGGCCGCAACACCCGGGGGTCCAGCTCCTTGAGGGCTTCGTTGAAGGGCGGATCTTCCTCCCGGGTCGGCCGCATCTCCATGAACTTCTCGCCGGCGGCCACGGCGTTGTCCTCGTCGGTCCGGTAGATCCCCATCACGTAACGCTCGGCGTTGTCGCCGTAAATATGCCGGGCCACGGTCATGGCGTGTTCGGTCACCTCCCGGTTGTCCACCATGGCGTAAACCCGGTAGACCAGGAAGCATTTCCGCATGCCGATGCCCGTGAGCACCTGGGAAATGAAGTCGGTGTTGTCCCGGTTGTTGTAGTTGGAGTTGGTGAACAGATAGATGAGGATGTCGGCGGTCTCCAGGGCCTGGCGCACCACGTCCCGGTTGGTGTAACTGCCCCGGGCGCCGGTATCGAAGTCAGGGGTGTCCAGGAGCACCATGTTGCGGGGAACGTTGCTGTTGAGAATGTAGAGCGGGCAACCCGGCCGGGTGAGTTCGCACTGGTCCTCCAGGGGTTTGGACTCCGCGCCGAAGGGCCGGAACAGGGTGGTGACGAATTCCTTCTGGCGGAACAACTCGCCCGGGGCCGAGACGAGAATCCGCCGGTTGATGCCGGCGCTGCCGCCGGATGGCGAGAGGCGGTCGCCCACCAGGGAGTTGAAGAGGGTGGATTTGCCCGATGATCCGCCGCCGCAGACGGCCACCATGAGCGGAAAATCAGGGGAGAGCCGGGGCAGCAGCTTGCCGTTGACCACGTTCATCCAGGAGCGGATGTCCGTGGCCGCTTCCATCCCCAGCCGGTCCACGATCCGGGGGATGTCGGTCCGGAGTTTTTTCAACGCGTCCGTCAGGGGGTCTTTCAGCCACGCTGCGGGGGGGGTTGACGCCGGATCGATCTCCGGCAATGCGTCCACTTTTTCAGATACGATCATACTGCGCTTTCACCACGTCCTTTCCATGGGTCCGTTCGAGCCGCCTGACGATGAAATGCCCCCGGGCCATGTCCTGAAAATGATCCAGGAAAACGATGTTGATCACGGAGCCGCCTGCTGCGCCCAGCACCGGGATGGCCGAGGCGGCGGCCTTTTCCGAGACCACAATCCCGAAGCGCGACCCGATCTGGGCGATCAGCCGCACCAGCACCGGTCCGCCCCGTTGGGCCAGGCCCCGTTCCGCGATATAGTTGGCGGCGTCGGACACCGCCTTGGACAGGGCGGCCCGAATTGCATAGTAGCCCGTTTCCACGGCATTGTCCGCACTGGAACGGCCTCCGAGGGCAAAGACCTCCAGGCAGGCCAGCCGGGTTTCAATATCCGAGACGTCTTCCCCCTCGCTCCGGGCGATGTCCATGATGGACCGGAGCATGATGATGGTGGAGACGGAGAGATCAAAGCCCAGGGCGGGCAACCCGAAAACCCCTCCGACGCCCCCGGAGGCGGCGGCGGCGATTTTGTGAAACGAATCGGTGGAGGCTTTGCGCCCCTTTTTGCCCATGCTGACCACGGCGAAATCCAGAGCCCGCGCCAGTGCTTTTTCGCTCACCTTCTGAATCTGGCCATGCCAGGCTTTGGGCAGATAGCCGATCCCCTTTTCAAAAGGCATTCCCAGCGCGTTGATCACCCTGGCCGTCAGGCTGGGTTCCGACAGCAGCAGTTTTGCGTATTTGAGATCCTCCAGATCGGTGCCGGTCAGGGCCATGGCGTTCATTTGCTCCATAGGGGACGGACGGTTTTCGGTTGTCAATCCCCCTCACTCTACCAAAAACTCTAAATTATTCAATTCTTAAATTGAGGGTCGGTCCCAGCGCCGCCTTTTTACACGTTGACAATTCTCCCGACGCCGGGTGTAAGGGC
>JAABTD010000161.1 GCA_011390065.1 Desulfobacteraceae bacterium | reverse complement strand
CAAGATTGAACGATGTCTTGATTATGGATGATCTCATGACCGACTTTGAACCCAAAATCATCGCTTTCCTCTGCAACTGGTGCTCCTATGTAGCGGCGGACGCCGCCGGGGTGTCCCGCTTCCAGCAACAGGCCAACGTCCGGGTGATCCGGGTGTTTTGCTCCGGCATGGTGGACCCTTCTTACGTGCTGAAAGCCTTTGCCAGCGGGGCCGACGCCGTGCTGGTGGCCGGGTGCCATCCGGGGGACTGCCATTACATTTCCGGCAACATGAAGGCCCTGCGGCGGTCGTTTTTGCTGTCCAGCCTGCTGAAGGAAATGGGCGTGGAAGGCGGCCGGTTCCGATTGGAGTGGATCGCGGCGTCCGAATCGCCGCGGTACGCCGAAGTGATCAACGCGATGAGCGAATCAGTGCGCCTGATGGGGCCCATGAGAAAGGAGCGGATCAGTGCCTAAACCTAAAATCGCCATCGTCTCCGCCTCGGGCTGCCGCGCCTGCGAGACCACGATCCTCGACATCCATTACGGGGTCAACGCCCTGAACCGATGGTCGGACATCCGATTCTGGCCTTATGTCCTCGGCTCGTCCATGGCGGAACTAAACGCCATTGACCGGCTGGACGTCTGTTTTTTCAGCGGGGCGATTGCCACGGAAGCGGACCGGGAGCTGGCCCAAACCATGCGGGAAAAATCCGACCGGCTGGTGGCGATCGGGGCCTGCGCGGCCTTTGGCGGAATGCCGGGATTGAAAAATTTGAGGAAATCAGCGGAGACCGGCTCGTCCGAAGGGGATGGTTTGCCGGAGGGCCTGGAACTGCCGGCGCCGGAGAAAACCGTCCGGGCATTGGACGGGCTGGGCGGCGTGGACCGGGTGGACGCCGTCGTTCCCGGCTGCCCGGCCCCGGTCAACCTGGTCTGGGCCGCCGTTTCCGCCCTGGTCTGCGGCGGCGAGGCCGACGCCCGGATCACCTATGCCGCGGCTCGGCTGCCCGAAGAGATGGTCCGCCCCATCCTGTCGGGGCTGGGGCCGCCCTCCGGGGCGATGTTTGCCGGGGAAAAGGCGGTCTGCGCCACCTGTTCCCGGAAAAAAGAGGAGAAGCGGTTCAAAGCCGTCAAGCGGCCCTATCAAGCCTATGAATCCGCGGGCCGATGCCTCCTGGAACAGGGGCTGATCTGCCAGGGCATCGCCACCCGGGAGGGGTGCGGCGGACTGTGCACCGGCGTAGGCGTTCCCTGCCGGGGCTGTTACGGCAAGCCGCCGGCCGTATACGATCCGGGCGCCAAGATGGTCTCGGCCATCAGCTCCACCTTCGAGACGGAAAAACCGGCGGAAATCCAGAAAATCGCCGACGACTTCGTGGACATGACCGGCTGCTTTTACCGGTACACCCTGCCCAGTCAGTGCATGCTGATGAAGGGATAGTGGATAGTGGATAGTGGGTAGTGGGGAGTGGGTAGTGGGTAGTGGGGAGTCCAAGTCACAAGCCACAAGCCACTATACACTATACACAAAGCACAAGGAACCAACACTGTGACCATGCAAGAGACCACAACATATGAACCGCTGAAGGGGCAGGACGCGCCCTGCCGGGTCCGGGTCGTACCTCAAAATGGGGGACAAAAGACGTATTTCCAGGCCACCGGCTACCTGGACCCGGCCGATCTGTGCATCGGACGGCCCGTAGAGGAGCTGCCGCGGATTCTATCCATCCGGTCCCCGGCCCACCACCTGGCCGCGGCCCGGCTCCTGGACCGGCTGTTCGGCGTCGAACCGCCGGACATTGCGAAGAACATGCGCGACGCCCTTCTGCAATCCCTGACGCTTTGCCATCATCTGCGCAACCTCCATCTGATGGCGCTGGACCCGGATGATCCGTTCCCGGATCATCGATTTTCGGCCAAACCCGCCGGCAAACGGGCGGCCAAAGCCCAGCGCCGGGCCGAGACCATCATGCGGGCTTTGGGTTTGGCCCAGGATGCCGCGGCCATATTAGGCGGCCGGAGCGACCACCCCCTGACCGCTATTGCCGGCGGCGTGAGCCGGTTTTTGAAAGACGGCTACTACGAGCGGTTGACGGAAATCGCCGAAGCCTGCGATCCCCTGGTGCGGGAAATCGATGAATTTTTCCGGGAGGAATTGCTGGCGGAAGATGGGCCGCTGGGGCATCTGGACGACGCGGCCGTAGGCCGTCCGCTTGGGGCGACTCTGATGGATGGCGGAATCATCCTCCGGGACGGCGCCGGAAAGGAGATGGACAAATTTCCGCCGGAAAACGGTCCGGAAAAGATCGAAGTCCGAACCGAACCCTGGTCTCGCCTGCCCTTTGCGCTCCTGAAAGGGGAATCCTTTTTGGTCGGTCCTTTGGCCCGCAGGGGAGATGAATCGGATGCAAACGGCAAGCTGACGGCGGCGGACGGCTGCCGGGCCCTGCTGGCGGATCTCATCACAACCGCTGAAGGGATGGCCGAACTTTACCAGAAGAAAAACTTCATCGGCCCCGCCATTCGCACCGTGCCGGAAACAATGGGAACCACGGCATGGGCCGCGCTGGAAGGCCCCGCCGGACTCATTGTTCTCGGCGCGACGGTGGACGGCAAGGGCATCGTCGAATCGATCCGGGTGGTGGACCCGATCCAGATCAACAACGGCGTCCGTTGCCGGATCGCCGAAGCGGTGGTCGCCGAGGGGCTGGCCCAAAACAGATCGCATACCGACATCAAACGGCGGCTCGAAAACAGTTTGCTGCCGTTTTAGTTAAATACAATATCGTCTTGAACTGTGATTCAGATGATTTTTATGATGCGCATGATAATGAAAATCACAGTCCATCACAAAAATCACGAGAATCACAGTTCAGACACTTTTAAGGAGGAATCCGGTGGCTTTGAAAACCGTGATCGTCGATGCTGAAAAGTGTTCCGGGTGTCGGTCCTGCGAGACCTATTGCTCCCTGAAACACGAATGGGTCTGCAACCCGTCCAGGGGCCGGATCCATGTGGTCAAATGGGAGCAGGAAGGCATCTTTGTGCCCATCAACTGCATGCGGTGCGAAACGCCGGCCTGCGAAATGGTCTGTCCCAAGGGCGCCACTTACCGGAACCATCTTACCGGCGCCATGGAAGTCGACGCGAATCGTTGCATCGGGTGCCTGAGCTGCGTGTTCGCCTGTCCCTTCGGGGCCACCTTCGTGGACGGCGAAACGGGCCGGGTGATGAAATGCGACCTGTGCGACGGCGATCCCACCTGCGTCAAGGTCTGTCCCACCGGCGCCCTGACCTGCGAGGAGATCTCCCGGGAGACCTATCATAAACTCGTCAAAAACGCCGAGCGGATGCCGTCGCTGGTCAAGCAGGCGATGGGAGAGGAGTAAACCATGTACGGATGGGTTGGAACTATCGTCAACGTCGATCTGAGCACCGGCCAGGTGACCACGGAACCCACGGAACCCTATGTGGACCAGTACCTGGGCGGGCGGGGACTGGGGGTCCGGCTGATTTACGACGCCTGGGAAACCGGTTCCGATCCCCTGGGGCCGGGCAATCCGCTCATTTTCAACACCGGACCGCTGTCCGGAACCGCCCTGGCCGGCTCGGGCCGGGTGGACGTGACCGCCGTGTCGCCCATGAGCAACCTCCGGGCCAAGTCCAATTTCGGGGCCTACTGGGGGCCGGAGCTGAAATTCGCCGGATTCGATCACCTGGTGATCCGGGGCAGGGCGGACAAGCCGGTCTATCTTTACATCACCGACGGCCACGTGGAGATCCGGGACGCCGGCGACATCTGGGGCAAGGACACCTTCGAGACCCAGAAGATGATCCAGTCGGAACTCGGAGACCCGGAGATCAAGGTGGTCTGCATCGGACCGGCCGGCGAAAAACAGGTGAAATACGCCTGCCTCATCACCGAAACCGGGGACGCGGCCGGCCGCACCGGCATGGGGGCGGTCATGGGGTCCAAGAACCTCAAGGCGGTGGCGGTCCGGGGCTCCGGCGGCATTCGGGTGGCCAAACCCCGGGAATTTCTCGATCTCTCCATCAGGATCAACAACGAGATCCGGGAGCATCCCGCCTACCAGGAGCTGTCCCAGTGGGGCGTGGCCCGGGGCGTCCACATGATGTACCAGATGGGCTTTTTCCCCGTGGGCTATTTCGAGGATGTCTGCTGGGAGGACATCCTGGAAAAATACGCGGGGCCCAAATACGTCGAGGACCACCAGCTCAAGAACACCGGCTGTTTCTGCTGTCCCAACCGGTGCATGAACTTCCTGTCGGTTCCCGGCATCGGCAAGGGGGTGACCTCCTGCGAGCCCTTCAGCGGGTTCACCGGCGCGGTCTGGAACCTGGATATGGACACCTTCTGGGAAGCCACCCTGATGGTCAACAAACTGGGCATCGACTGCACCGAGACCTCGGCCACCCTGGGCCTGCTCATGGAACTCTACCACCACGGCATCATCACCGAAAAGGAGACCGACGGCATCCCCATGGAGCGGGGCAGCAAGGAGGCGATCCTGGGGATCATCCGGAAGATCGGCGAGCGGGAAGGCGTCGGCGACCTGCTGGCCCAGGGGCAGATGGCTTTTGCCGAATCCATCGGCCCCGAGGCGGTGGAAAAGGTGGATCTGGTCAAGGGACTGGCGCCCCACGCCTACGAGTTCCGGTCCTTCAAGGGCACGGGATTGATGCAGGCGGTGGGCCATCGCGGCGATCCCCTGCCCCTGCGGGGCAGCCTCCTGGAAGTGGACTGGCACCACGCCAACGACTGGTTCCAGCAGGTGGCCGGCGAGCAGTTCGGCGAGCCCGAAGCGGCCATCCCGACGTCCTACAAGGGCAAGGCCCGGTCCGCGGTCATCTCCGAGCACATGGAGCGGGTGGCCGACAACCTGGGCGTCTGCAAATGGCTCTACGGCCTGTTCATCTACAACGACGTCAACATGATCACCGATGTCTTCAACACCGTGACCGGCAAGGATTGGGACATCGTCCGGATGATGGCGGCGTCTGAGCGTATCCGCAACCTGGAACGAATGTTCGACGTGCGCCAGGGACTGCGGAGAAAAGACGACAGCCTGCCCAAAAAGTTTTTCGAGGAACCGCTTCAGAAAGGTCCGTACGCCGGTGAAATCCTGGACCGCGACAAATTCGAGGCCATGAAGGACGAATACTACGAGATCCGGGGATGGGACAAGGAGACCGGCGTGCCCACAAAGGAGAAGCTGACGGAGTTGGGGCTGGAAGACGTGACGGCCTAGCGTGTTTTGAACTGTGATTTTTGTGATTCAGGTGACGCGCATGATCAAAAACATCATGGAAATCATACAAATCACGGGAATCACAGTTCAGACGATATGAAACCAATATACTCTTAACGATTTGGAGAAACCATCATGCCCAGATACATCATCGAAAGGGAGCTGCCCGGCGCGGGCAATCTGTCCGACGGCGAAGTCCAGGGAATTTCCCAGAAATCCTGCCAAGTGCTACAGGGGCTCGGACCTCAGATCCAGTGGATGGAGAGCTTCGTCACCGACGACAAGATCTACTGCGTCTACATCGCCCCCAACAAGGAGATGATCGAGCAGCACGCCAAAGAAGGCGGCTTTCCCGCCAACAAAATTTCGGAGGTCAAAAGACGGATTGACCCCACCAGCGCCGAGGGGTAGACTGTCCCTGAAACCGCAATCCTCAACCTGAAAAGGAGGCGCTCATGGCCAAAGAAAAACTGACGGTGGTCGCTTACATCAAGGCGAAACCCGGCAAGGAAGAGGCGGTCCGGGAGGAATTGATGGGCCTGGTCGGCCCCACCCGCAACGAACCGCCCTGCATCAACTACGACCTTCACCGGTCAAAAGACGACCCGGCCCTGTTCATGTTCTATGAAAACTGGGAATCGAAGGCGGACCTGGACAAGCACCTGGAAACGCCCCATCTCAACGCCTTCAAAGCCAAGGCCGGCGATCTGCTGGCCGAACCGCTCAAGGTCGAACTGTTCGAGATGATCAGCGAGGTGGACCGGAAATAGCATTGATTGGTCTCGATTAACAATGATTCCCTAACAGAGCGCATCCTCGCGGCGGACCTCAAGCCGCCGCGAATCCTCACCCTCTCCATCACCAACGGCTGCAACCTCCGGTGCGCCCATTGCTGGCCGGAAAGCGGCGCCGAAGGGATATCGGCGCCGGTTCCCGCCGAAACGGTGCGCCGGATCGCCGCCGAATTCGCCGATCTGGGCGGCGAAACCGTGATCCTCACCGGCGGCGAGCCCCTGACGCATCCGGACTGGCGATCCCTCATCAACTTCTGTTGCCGGTCCGCCGGACTTCGGGAGGTGATCCTTCAGACCAATGCCACGCTGATCGATTCGGACATTGCACAGGATCTGGCCGACCCCGATCTTTCCGATCTTCGCATCCAGGTGAGCCTGGACGGCGCATCGCCCGCCACCCATGATCAACTGCGCGGACCGGGCGCGTTCCGCCGCGCCATGGCCGGCATCGAAAACCTGTGCGCCGTCGGGATGGGGCCGAGGATACGGATCGCCTTCACCGAGATGCGCCACAACTTCCACGAAATCCCCGACCTCCTGGAGATGCTGGACCGGCTGGGCGTCGGCCGGCTGATCGCGGGAACCGTCATCAAGGACGGCCGGGCCGCGGGATCGGAACACCTTCGCCTGCCGACCCCTGATCAGTACCGAAATCTGCTGGCCCGCTACGAACAGGATGAAACATTCCGGGAGCGGTACGACCGAATGGGAACCCTCTCCGCCATCGAATGGTTTAAGCAAGGGGATGATGCGGACCCAGCCTGCGGCTGCATCGAGACGCCCTACATCGATGCGGCGGGACGGTTGTTTCCCTGCGCCCTGTTCCAGGACCCGGCTTCCGGCATCCCCGACGCCCACCATCGGCCGCTTTCGGAGATCGTGGCGCGGGGGCTTCGGCGCTGGTCCGGTCTCCGCGAGACAAGCCGCCGCAGACCCATGGAGATCCCGGACTGCCGGGACTGCCCGAACCTGAACCGGTGCGGAGCCGGGTGCATGGGCCGGGCCTTTTCCGCTTACGGCACGGTCATGGCGCCGGAGGATCGATGCCATTTGAGGCGGGCGGTCTATGCTGACGGACATCAGAAACAGTCGCCCACGAATCCCTTCTCCCGATCTGTTCGATAATCTAACACCGCTCAGATTCAGGACACCCTGTCCCAAGCCCGCTCCCTCCGCTGAATCGTTGCCGATATTGTACAAAAATCGAACACCTCAAATCGATTTCCCCCTGCATCCGATTCACCCCGCCCCGTAATTTCCATGAAAGACCATCCGTTATTTGGCTCCTAACAAGCTTAAATAACAAGTTATATCAACCAAATTAAACCATTCGGTTCGATATGGCAGTCTATTTGCATAGCTCGAATCGGAATAATGCCATACAGTCCTAAGACGATATGCTCCAAGCCCAATGAAAGGAGAAAAACAGATTGAGCGTGAACGTAAAAATGCCGAAGCTGGGCATGACGATGAAAGTCGGCAAGGTTTCAAAATGGCATAAAAAAGAAGGGGATGCCGTTGAAAAAGACGAAATTTTGCTGGAGGTGGAAACCGAAAAAATCACGAACAAGGTGGAATCCCCCGGCGCGGGAACCTTGTTTCAGATCGTGATTCCCGAAGGCGAAACCGTGCCGGTGGGGACCGTATTGGCCGTGATCGCGGAAGCGGGGGAGCAGCCCGAACGTATCCAGGGGGTTCAGGCCGGGGAACCGGATGACGCCGATGCCGGGGCGGAGGCGTCCCCGGCGGCCGGAGCCGCGTCCGGTTCAGGCGAAGAAAAACGGATTTTGTCCACCCCGTCGGCCCGTCGGCTGGCAAAGGAATTGGGCGTGGATCTGGTCATGGTGCCGGGGTCCGGTCCAAACGGCAAAATAAAGGAGGACGATGTCCGCAAATTCCACGAAGAGGGTCCCCCGGCCCCTAAAATCACTCCCGTGGCAGCTGAAATGGCCCGGCAGGAAGGTCTGGACATCGCCGCCATTGTCGGGACCGGGGAAAACGGCAAGATCACCAAAGAAGACGTCGAGCGAGCCCTGGCAGCGAAAACCGCGCCCCCTGCAGCGACGGCGGCGGCAACGCCCTCCCCGGTCAAAACCATCCCCATGGCGGGCATGCGCAAAGTCATTGCGGACAACATGCACGCCAGCCTGCAAAACGCGGCCCAGCTGACCGCTTTCACCGAGGCGGACGTGACCGAAATGGTTCGGTTCCGCGACGTGGTCCGTGAAGAATACAAGCAGGACGAATCCGTCAAAGTTTCCTACAACGACATCATCATCATGGCGACGGCCCGGGCACTGAAGCGGCATCCCATCATGAACTCCATCCTGGTGGATGACGAAATTTTGCTCCACGACTCGGTTCATCTCGGCATTGCCGTGGCCCTGAGCGAGGGGCTGATCGTGCCGAAACTGAGAGACGCCGACAAGAAAAGCCTGATTCAAATCGCCAAAGAAGCCAGGGAACTGGCCAAAAAAGCCCGGGAAGGGACCTTGAGCGTGGAGGACGTCACCGACGGCACCTTTACCATTACCAACGTCAGCATGTTGGGCATGGATGGCTTCACTCCGGTGCTGAACCCGCCGGAAACCGGCATATTGGGCATTGGCCGGGTCATCGAAAAACCGGCGGTGTTTCAAGGAGAAATCGCCATTCGACATATGATGACCCTGAGCCTGACGTTTGACCACCGGGTGGTGGACGGGGCCCCGGCCATGCGCTTTCTCAACACCCTGGCCCGGTTCCTGGCGCAACCCCTGTTGCTGTTAACCTGAACGCGCACTTTGTTAAAGAGAGGCACGCCCCATGCATGATGTATTGGTGATCGGAGGAGGCTCCGGCGGCTACGCGGCCGCGATTCGCGCGGCCCAGTTGGGCGCCAGTGTCGGTTTGATCGAATGCGCTGAAACCGGCGGAACCTGCGTCAACCGGGGATGCATCCCCAGCAAGATCTGGCTCAAGGCCGCTGGTTTGCTCAACAACCTGAAAATCGGCAAGGATTTCGGGATCAACGCGTCCCTGGACGCCATCGATTTCAAGACCCTTGTGGAACGAAAAAGCGGCGTTTCCGCGGAAATCCGCATGGGCATGGAAGCGCTGCTGCAAAACAACGGCGTGGAAGTGATCCGGGGCCGGGCCGCGCTGAAAAGCCCCAGGGAAGTGGATGTGGACGGCCGGATGGTGGAAACCAAAACGGTTATCATCGCCACGGGCAGTTCGTTGTCCATGCCGGACACGCCGGGCCTGCTAGAATTTGCCATGACAACCGACGATGTCCTGGACATGACGACGGTTCCGGAATCCGTCCTTATTTGCGGCGCCGGTTATATTGAAGTGGAAATGGCGTTTCTGCTGACCGCCTTTGGCTGCAAGGCGTCCATCGCGCCGGAGGGCCCCCGGATTTTGCCCAAAGAGGATTCCGACACCAGCCAGCGCATCGCCCAGGCATTGCGGGACCAGGGGGTGGACATCATCCCCAGGGCGTCCCTTGCGTCGGTTCAACCATCGGGCAAGGCCGCCGTCTGCCAATTGTCGAGCCCCAAAGAGCGGAGCGTCACCGTGGAAAAAATCCTGGTGTCGAGACGGGTTCCCAACACCGCCGACATGAACATGAAAACCGTCGGGGTCCAACTGAACGACGACCGGGGCGTTTGCGTCAACGATCATCTGGAAAGCTCGGTTCCCGGCATTTTTGCCATCGGCGACGCCGCCGGCGGATGGATGCTCAGCCACGCGGCGTCCTCCATGGCGGTGTTTGCCAGTGAAAACGCCCTGGGCGCCCAAAAGCGGTATCCGTTCGCCCTGATTCCCCGGTGTTTGTGGACCCAGCCGGAAATGGGCGCCGTGGGACTGTCCGAAGAAGACGCCGAAAAACAGGGCTATGATGTGGAAACCGGCGTGTTTCCCTACGCCATCAACGGCCTGGCCATGGTCCGCAACCAGGTGGATGGCGCGGTGAAAATCGTCGCCGACGCCCGGTACGGCGAAATCCTGGGGGTGCACATCGTGGGCGCCAACGCCACCGAACTGATCGGGGAAGGGGGACTGGCCATGCAACTGGAAGCCACGGCAAAGGAACTGGCCTACGGCGTCCGGGTGCATCCCACCTTTTCCGAAACCGTTGTGGACGCGGCCCGGGACGCCAACGGCTGGGCCCTATACCTGCCCCGGAGCTGATCGACGCCATAATGAAACCCATCCTGCCAGCCACGGATCTTCAGGTCATCGACTGGGGACGCCTCGGATACGGCGAGGCGTTCCAACGCCAGAAAGAGATGGTCGCCCAGCGGATCGCCGACGCCGCCCCGGACCGACTGATCCTGGTGGAACACCCGCCCACCGTGACCCTGGGACGGGGCGGCGGGACGGGGGACCTTTGCGTCCGCCCGGAGATCCTGCAACGGAAAAAGGTCGAACTCCATTATGTGGACCGGGGCGGCAAGGCCACCTTTCACGGTCCCGGCCAGCTGGTGGCCTACCCCATTGTAAAGCTGGCGGAAAAGGATCTGCATCGGTTTTTGGATCGCTTGTTGGACGCCGTCGCCGACGTGTTGCGGGCTTACGAATTGGTTCCGGAACGCCAACCCGCCAATCCCGGTCTGTGGGTGGGCGGGGCCAAAATCGCCAGCGTGGGCATCGCGGTTCAAAAATGGGTGACCTATCACGGCATCGCACTGAATGTGTCGACGGACCCGGAATGGTTCCGCCTCATCACGCCCTGCGGCAACGCGGATGAAATCATCACGTCCATGGAAAACGAACGGGGACGCGACGTGGATGTCGGGGTGGTGAAACAGCGGTTTGTCCGTGCCTTTTGCCGACGGTTCGGGTTCCGGCCGCCGTCTGAATCCCGCGACCCCCTTCCCCGGCCCGCCTGGCTGGTCCGGCCGGCGCCGGATCCCGCCCCCGTCCGGGCCATGGAAAAACGGTTGGAGCGCCTCCGCCTGGCAACGGTCTGCCAGAGCGCCCATTGCCCCAATCTGGGGGAGTGCTTCGGCAGGGGGACCGCCACCTTCATGATCCTGGGGACCCGCTGCACCCGGCGGTGCCGGTTTTGCGCCGTGGAAAAAGGCCCGCCTCTGCCGGTGGACCCGGATGAGCCCGGCCGCGTCGCCCGGGCGGTCCGGTCCCTCGGGCTGACCCACGCCGTGGTCACGTCCGTTACCCGGGACGATCTGGCCGACGGCGGGACGGGCCAGTTTGTCCGGACCATCCAGCATATCAGAAGCGCCAACGATTCGGTTCAGGTGGAAACGCTGGTCCCGGATTTCAACGGATCTGTGTCGGCCCTTCAAGCGGTGTGCGACGCCCGGCCAGACGTGTTCAACCACAACATCGAAACCGCGGCCCGTTTGTATGAAACGGTACGGCCCGGGGCCGGATACCGGCGATCCCTCGGGGTGTTGTCCTACGCCGCCGCCCGGGGGCTTTGGACCAAGTCGGGCCTCATGCTGGGCCTGGGAGAAACGGAAACCGAAATCCGACAGACCCTGTCGGACTTAAGACGCGCCGGTTGCGCTGCCCTGACCCTGGGGCAATACCTGGCGCCGTCCAGGGATCATGTTCCGGTGGCCCGATATGTGTCGCCGGCGGAATTTGACGAATGGGCGGAGACCGCCCGGTCTTTGGGATTCGAAGCCGTGGCCGCGGGGCCGTTGGTTCGCAGTTCCTATAGGGCCGAAAAGTTGATAATTCCGGGTTCCAGCGCCCTTCAGGGCGGTTTGGCTCGTAGGCCGGGGATTGATTCCCGGCCGGCGCCGCCGGGGAATGAATCCCCCGGCTACAAGCAGAACCCCGCTGAAGCCGGCTGAAAGCGAAACTCCGAACTGAAAATGA
>JAABTD010000160.1 GCA_011390065.1 Desulfobacteraceae bacterium | reverse complement strand
AGGCGATTTCGACGCCGAGATTTTCGGCGCCGCCCACAACCTGTTCAACGGCGACCAGCACGCCCTTGCCACTGCGCAAAACCCGGACCGGTGGGCCGAGATCGGCCTGCGGTTCCGTTTTTGAATCCGGATGGCCGGGATGAGGGAATAATGGCCAGAATATTGCTCAGGCACCGTAGATGGTTCCACGCAAATCAGTGTAAAACACATGGTAGAGAAAAAAAATGGTTGCAAAAATGTTTCCCGCTTTTATTTCCCGAATGGTTTATCTGTTGGCGATCCTGGCGCTGATCGGCGCCCCGGCCGCCGCCCAAACGGGCGGTGAACTGGAGGTATTGAACATGTTCTATTCGGAAAAGGAGTTGACGGTGGTCTCCGCCACCCGGGCGCCCCGGCCCATTAACGAGATCGCCGAAAACATGTCGGTGATCACCGCCGAGCAAATTCGAATGATGAACGCTCACACTTTGGGCGAGGTTCTGGCCCGGGTTCCCGGCGTCTTCGTGGCCGGCAATGGCGACTTCAGCGACAACTCCGCTGCATCCATCCAGGGATCGAACACCGAAGGCCACATCCGGGTGCTGGTGGACGGCATGACCTGGAACCAGTTGAGTGGCCGGAACGCCCTGTTTTTCACCATCCCGGTGGAGATCATCGACCGAATCGAAGTAGTTAAGGGGCCGGCCTCGTCGGCCTGGGGATCGGCCCTGGGCGGGGTGATCAACATCATCACCAAGCCCGTGGGACACAACGCCGCGCCCGAGGGAATCGTCAGCGCCTCCTACGGAGAGGCCGACAGCCAGGACTACCGGGCGGCCGCCAGCGGCGCGGTCGGGCCGGCGGGGTATTATCTTTTCGCCGGCCATCAACGCTCCGACGGCCTGCGGGACGACCGAGCCTTCGAAACCGACACTCTTTTCGGCAAGTTTTCCATGCCGGTCACCGACATTCTGGAACTGAGCCTGTCCACGGCCTACAGCAATCCTCTGAAGAAAGATGGAACCAGCCTGACGCCGTACCCCATCACCTTCCAATACAACGCCCGGACGTTTTTCGTCCAGGCCATGGCCGACGCCCGTCTCTCGCCGGCCTTTTCCGTAAACGTTCTAGCCTATCACTACGAACAGCGCATGTCCATACCGGCCTGGGCGCTCGACCCTTCCGGCGATCAGGCGGAAAAACTGTACGAAGACATTTACGAAGAAGAGACTTTGGGCGTCAACGCCCGCCTGACCTGGAAGAGCCGTTTTCAGACGCTGGCGGCGGGCGTGGATTTCGAATCGGGCCAACTGGACCAGTTCTCCATCGACCCCGCCGGCCGCCTGACCTTCAAATCCGATGAAGACCGTTGGGCCGTCTACGCAAACGACACGTTCACTTTCGGTCGGTGGCGCGTCACGCCGGGCATCCGATACGACGATCTGGACACTTCAGGCGGTTTCCTCAGCCCCAGTCTGGGAATCGCCTACGAGCCCTGGGACGGCACCGTGTTTCGCGCCAGCGCGGCCCGGGGGTTCAACGCCCCCGGTCTCAGTTTAACCCAGGGAGGGAGTTGGAATCTTGCCCCGAACCCCGATCTCGAACCTGAAACGGTCCGGTCTTACCAGGGCGGCGTCGAAACCCGCGCCATTCCGTATTGTTGGGTAAAACTGTCGCTGTTTTATCACGACGTAGAGAAACTCCTCGTCAGAACTCCCTTCGACGGCAGCAGTGATAAAATCCTCAATATAGGGGAAGCCGTTAGACAGGGGGTGGAACTGGCGATGGAAACCGCGCCTTATCTCGGAATTTCCGCCCTGGGCAGCTTGAGCTATTACGAACAAGACGAACAAGGGAGCGAAAAGGCAGGAGACAAACGCTACAGTTTCAACACGGGCGTTCGCTACGGAAGTGAAACCATCCGGGCCGACATTTTCGGACGTTACATCTGGTGGGATCAGGAAGATACGGGACTCGGCGGCAGCTACGACGACATGATCGTCGATCTCAATGTCTCCTATGCCCCGGATGTCGATTTTGCAGTGAAGCCTGAAATCTTTTCGACAGTCCACAACCTGTTTGACGGCGAACAGTACAGTGCCTTCTGGAAACGGAACCCCGGCAGGTGGGCGGAAGTGGGGATGCGGTTTCGGTTTTAAACCCGATTATCAAAAGAGAGGAGAAGATCATGTCAAGAGATGCAAACGAACTGACCAAAAAGGAACGGAAAACAGCGGCGCCGGTGGTTCTTGACCCCGGCGTGGATGAAAGCGCGACGCAATCCGAATGTTGCAGCGCATCGATGGCCCGATACAAAGCCTCGGAAGACGAGGACAAATAGGGGGTTTGCCCGGCGGGCGTCGCTTCGGCCCCGCCGGCCCTCCCTCCCCGCCATGACGCCGTCCGCCCATCGCCTCGTCTTCCCCTGCCCGGACGCGCCCGGCCACTGGCTCGTCTATTCCACCAAGCGCCGGTCCATCGTCCGGGTAACGAAAGCCACCCTCCGGGAACTGGAAACCGGCCGCCTTTCCGACGAAGACGCCGGCCTGTTCCGGCGATTGGAACTGCTCTATCCCGACACCGACGCCGAACGGGCCGCCATGGCGGCCTATTTCGACCGGATCAACGATCTGTGCGACACCCTCGACCTGACCGTGGTGCTCACCATGGCCTGCAATTTCGCGTGCCCCTACTGTTTCGAAGGCGATCTGAAGGGCGACCGCCGCATGTCGCCGGAAACGGCGGACCATCTCATCGATTTCACCGCCTGCCAACTCGCCCCGAAGATCAAAAAGCTGTCCGTCGATTTTTACGGCGGCGAACCCCTGTTGTCCAAAGACGCACTCGTTTCCCTGGCCCGGCGGTTCAAGGGGCTGGCCGAATCCCGCGGCATCGCCTTCCGGTTCGGCATGGTCACAAACGGATCCCTGCTCGCCCCAAAGACCGTGGACGCCCTTGTCCCCCTGGGCCTGACCGGCGTCCAAGTCACTCTGGACGGTCCGGCTCACCTTCACGACCGGACCCGGCCGTTCCTCTCCGGGGCCGGTTCCTTTCAGACCATCATCGACAACCTCAAAGCCGTCGCCGACCGCATCCGGATCACCGTCTCCGGCAATTACGGCCCCGACGCCTGGCCCGAATTCATCCCCCTGCTCGACCTTCTGACCGCCGAAGGCCTCGGCCCCGACCGCATCGCCGCCATCCGCTTCGGCCCCATCATGCAACAGGCCGGCGACGTGGCCGGCGCCTGCGCTTCCGGATGCCGGGCCGTTGACGCCCCCCGGCTCGCCGACGCCGCGATACGGCTGCGGGAAGCGGCCCTCCAACGCGGCTTCCGCATGCCTCGCCCCGCCCCCCTCCACTGCATGGTCGAAATAAACCACGCCCTTGTGGTCGACTGGGACGGCCGCCTCTACAAATGCCCCGCCTTCATCGGCCGCCCCCGGTTCGCCGTGGGCGACCTTAACTCCGGCCCCCGCCCCCCGGACGCCTACCGACCCGGCCGCTGGAAAACCGACGAATGCCTCGTCTGCCCCTACCTCCCCCAATGCTTCGGCGGCTGCCGCCATCTCTCCTACGTCGCCCACGGCCACCTCGGTCGGATCGACTGCGCCCGATCCTGGTTCGACGCCGTGCTGCCGGAAATGGTGCGGCAGGATTTGCGGTATGGGAAGCGATGATGCCTGTGTGCGTTATTTACAGTTGATTTTTTATTGATCTTTATGACGAAGACATATAAATCCAGAAATCAAGGCGCGTTTTTATTTTCTTCGCCGTCTTTCCATACCATTCCATACGAAGATGAAAGGAGATCGCCATGAAAAAACTGATCCTGCTCGCCGTTTTATTTTCGGCGGGGACCGCCGCCCACGCCGCGGATCAAACCGCGACGCCGCAGGACGCCTACGACATGGTGTTGAAGGCGTCTTATGTTCTGGAGAACATGGGAGAAGAGGGGCTTGAAGCGTTCAGCCACAAGGAAGGCGACTTCTGGAAGGGCGACCTCTACATTACGGTTTGGAATTGCGATGAAAAACGGATGGTGTTTCACATCAACCCGAAGCTGATCGAAATGGGCGACAAGGCATGGGATCTTCAGGGTAAAACAGGCGTATACCTGGGTCGGGAACTGTGCGCGGCGGCTAAAAACCCCAATGGCGGTTGGGTGGAATACTGGTGGCCCAAACCCGGAGAGACCGAACCGTCACGCAAAATCACCTTCATCGTCCAGGTCCCGGGCCAGCCCTATCAGGTCACCGCCGGCATATACGACGAAACCACCATCGAGCAACTCAAAAAACAATTCGGCCAATAATGGCGGAGCGCGAAATGAAACTCAGCCTGCGAAACCGGTTCCTGTTGCCCACCCTTTTCATCGTCGTCGCGGGCCTCTGCGCGTCGGTCGCCATCTCTTACGTCAAATCGAAAACCGCACTGGTCGACGCCATCTCCCAGCAACTGGTTTTACTGGCGGATTCCACCGAAAGGTCCATGGTCGTCTGGGTCAACGACCGGAAACTGGATATAAAAAGCTGGAGCAGTCACCGAGATTTCCAGATGGCGCTGGAAGATTCCTTTGTCGGCAAGGCGGCGCAAAACGCTTCAAACGAGAAACTGAGGGAGCTGAAAAAAGATTACACATATTACGAAGACATCAATGTCGTCGATGAAACGGGCATGATAGTGGCCTCGTCCAATCCCGAGATCATCGGCAACGTCGAGGTAAAAGACCGCCGGTATTTCCAGGAGTCCATCAACGGCAAGGTTCATGTCTCCAATGTCCTGAAAAGCAAGGTGACGGCGAATCCGGTCCTGATCATTTCCGCGCCCATCAAGAAGCGGGAGCGGATCGCCGGGGTCTATTTCGGCGTCATCGATCTGTACGCTTACACCGAAACCTTCATCAAACCCATCAAAATAGGGGAAGGCGGCTATACCTATGTCTTCGACCGGAACGGCCTGGTCATCGCCCATCCTGAAAAAGCCAACATCCTGAAGGTATCCGTCGATCAGTTCGATTTTGGACAAAAGATGCTGAAAAACCGCGACGGCGTCATTGAGTATCGGTATCAGGGAACGGACAAGATCGCCGCCTACAAACGCAATGAGGAATTTGGGTGGACCTTTGCCGCCGCCGCCAACCGGGATGAGGTCTTGTCCCCGGTGTTCGACATCCGAACCATTAACATCGGTCTTGTGGTCGCTCTGGCGGCCCTCACCCTGCTGGCCGTCTATCTCATCACCCGAACCATCGTGAAATCCATCGATAACATCGCCGGAGGCCTCAACGACTGCAATGCCGAGACGATGTCGGCCGCGCGGCAGATATCCCGCGCCAGCCAGTCCCTCGCCGACGGGGCCTCCGAGCAGGCCGCGTCCATCGAACAAACCTCCTCGTCCCTGGAGGAGATGGCGTCCATGACGAAACAAAACGCAACCAATGCGGATGAAGCGAAAAGCCGGACCCTTGAAGCCAGGCGGATCGTGGAGAAGGTCGGTCTCCACATGGCCGATATGATCGGGGCGGTCGACGAGATCCGCCAATCCAGCAGCGAGACCCAGAAGATCGTTAAAACCATCGACGAGATCGCCTTCCAAACCAACCTTCTGGCCTTAAACGCGGCGGTGGAAGCCGCAAGGGCGGGCGAGGCCGGCGCCGGCTTCGCCGTTGTGGCCGGAGAAGTCAGAAACCTTGCCATGAGGGCGGCCGATGCGGCGAAAAGCACAGCGGACTTAATCCGGAACACCATCGACGCCGTTCAAAAAGGGACGGAACTGACCCGACAGACCCAGTCTGTCCTGGAAGACAACAAAGCGATATCGGAAAACGTCGTTCAACTGGTGGACGACATCGCCGCCGCCTCGAGCGAGCAGGCCCAGGGCATCGATCAGGTCAACACGGCGGTCGCCGATGTGGAACGCATCACCCAGACCAACGCGGCCGGCGCTGAAGAAACCTCGTCGAGCGCCGAGGAAATGCGCCATCAGGCGGAGCGGATGACCGCGCTCGTCGGCGATCTTCTGACGCTGGTGCGCGGCGGCCGCCACGCGCGCCGGGCGGCGGCCGCCGGCGCGAACGCCGTCGACGATGAACCCCGGGAAGAGGCGATCCCCTGCAAAACCCCGCCTGAATCGCGGGATCGAGGCGTTACGCGGGCAACGCCGGACAAGACCCTGCCGTTGTCCTGACCGGGCTTTCAAGACTCGGAAGAAGGCCTCCACACCCGGGGCCGGTAGCTCGGCAAACCAACAGCGTCATTAGACAACGCAACAAATTAAGCCATTCGACTTTATCAAATAATCATAATAAGAAATCCGCCAATCCCAGGAAATGACCCGCAGCAGAATCGAACGAATCAGAGAAAAAATCCGCCGGGGCGAATATGACATGTCGGCCCATGCGATGGAAGAAATGGCGGAAGACGATCTGGACATTGAGGATGTTCAGCGGGCGATTCTAAATGGGCGCATCGTGAACATCAGGAAAGACGACCCCAGGGGAACAAAATATACAGTGGAAGGCGCCGCCGCAGATAACATAACGCCTGTCGGCGTTGTTGGTCGCTTTACTGCAACAGATCGATATTTGATCATCACTGTTTATGAGATATGCGAAAAAAAGGAAAAATGATCATGTATGGATATCAATGCGAATACTGCACGGGCATCGTTCGACCTCGAAAAGTAGCCCGTGAGGCGTTCAAACATAAAAACGCATTCGTCATTCTTGAAAATGTCGTCATCGGCGTCTGCGATGCCTGCGGCAATCGCTACTACACCGCCGATATCATCCAATCCGTACATGAAATTGCAACGGGAAGACGAAAACCTGAAAGAACCGAAGCGATTCCGGTCGCCTATCAAACGCCGGAAAAATCGATCTCTGCAACATAACCCTGTTTTTTTATCCTCGCCGGGTAACAGAATCTTCAGACGATACCAAAGGAGGCCCCCATGCCCCACCCCATCCACGGATGGTGCGGAAAAATCTTGAACGTGGATCTCACCGAAGGCCGCATCACCGAGCGGAACACCATGGACCATGCCGACCGGTTTCTGGGCGGCAGGGGGATCGCCACGCGGATCTACTGGGAGGAGGTCGGACCCGAGGTGAAGGCCCTGGACCCGGAAAACCGGCTCATCTTCATGACCGGGCCCCTGGGGGCCGTCGGGGCGCAAGGGGCGTCCCGGTTCGTGGTCGCGGGGAAATCCCCCCTGTCCATGCCCGAAGGATTTTGTTACGGCAACATGGGTGGGTTTTTCGGTCCCTTCCTGAAGCGGGCCGGATACGACGGGGTGGTCCTCTCGGGACGGTCCGAAACACCGGTTTACCTGTTCATTGACAACGGCGGGGCCCGGCTCCTGGACGCCTCCGGACTGTGGGGCCAGGGGGTTTACGCCACCCGGGACCGGCTCAAGGCGATTCACGGCGACAAGGTCCGGTTCGTGACCACCGGACCGGCCGGCGAACACCTTTGCCGGTCCGCCAACCTGATGACCGACAACGAGGGCAGCGCCACCGGCGGGTTCGGCGCCGTTCTGGGATCCAAGAACCTCAAGGCGGTGGCGGTGACGGGAACCGGGCATCCCACGGCGGCCCGCCCCGACGAGGTGAAGGATCTCAACCGGCGGGTCATCGAGCTGACGGCCCGGCCGCCCCTGGTCCCCCCGTTTCCGCCCGACCAGGTCACCCGGGCCGGCAAAGGCTCCTGCTACCAGTGCGGTCTGGTGTGCGACTACCGGAACACCTACGTCACCGCTTCGGGAAAAGAGGTGATCCGGAAATGCCAGTCCATGTTCGTCTATTTTCCCTGGGTGATGCGGCGGCCGAAGGAGACCGCCGAAACCGCCATCGACGCCACCGGCCTGTGCAACGACCAGTCCTTCTGCACCATGGAGATGTACAACGTCGTGGAATGGATCGACGCCGCGTACAAGGCCGGCTATCTCACCGACCGGCGCACCGGCCTCAAGATCGACGAACTGGGGACCTCCGCCTTTTTCCGGGATCTGGTGGACATGATCGTCCACCGGGAGGGGTTCGGCGACATCCTGGCCGAAGGACTTCTCCGGGCCGGCGAGATCCTGGGGGAGGAGGCCAAGGCCCATTTCTCCAACGAGGTCTCCGGCGTGGGCGGCGGGGCCACCTATTCCGGCCGGGAATACCTGACCAACAGCCTCCTCTACGCCCTGGAGCCCCGGCAGCCCATCGCCATGCTCCATGAGATCAGCCGTCTGACAGGCCAATGGGTCAACCATCAGGCCGATCCGGCGTCCTCTCCGGTCAGCTCCGACGTATATCGCGCCGCGGCGCAACGCTTCTGGGGCCACGACCGGGCTTGGGACATGACCGTCCCCGACGGCAAGGCCATCGCCGCCGCCCGGATGATGGACCGCACCTTCGCCAAGGACAGCCTGATCCTGTGCGACAGCTGCTGGCCCCTCATGGTCTCGCGCCACACCCCCGACGGAGTCGGCGATCCGTCCCTGGAGAGCCGGTATTTCTCCGCCGTCACCGGCATCGACACCGACGAGGCCGATCTTCTCGAATACGGCGAGCGGATCTTCAACCTCCAGCGGGCCATCCTCATCCGGGAAGGCCATCGCCCCAAAACCGACGACGTCCCGGCCGAATTCAACTTCACCGACCCCGTCGAAACCGTCTTCATGAACCCCGAGGTCATCGTCCCCGGCGTCGGCGACGAGATCGTCTCCCACAAAGGCAAAACCCTCGACCGGGATGTCTATGAAACCCTCCGCCGGGAATTTTACGAGCTGCGGGGATGGGATGTGGAGACCGGGCTTCAGAAGAAAGAGACGCTGGAGCGGCTGGGGTTGGGGGAGTTGATAAGGGACGGATTTGGATAGATCGCCGCCCGTGGAAATCATAATAGCATAAAAAAACCCGAACCCCACAAAGGGATCCGGGTTTTTGGCTTTACCAACCGCCAGAGAAAAAGCGCGAGATGCGCTCCGACGATTTACCGGTTCAGATCGTCATAGTAGCCGCGGACTTCCTGCTGATCGAAGTTGCGGATATTCTCCCTTGAAATGCTGGGCGCACTGCGGATCTGTTCCCGATCCAGGTCGATGACCAACAGCATATCCTCGGCGAACCCTTCGGTTTGGAGAAGATCCAGAGGGATCGGGACCAGCTCATTGTCCTGATCGCGGGTTACAATGATGTAATTGATCCGGTCGTTCTCATCCGTAACAGCCTCGCTGACGGCGCCCACCCGGTTTCCCAACCGGTCCTGAAGGGTCCGGCCCATCACGTCCTCCCGACGCATATCCGACACCCGAATGACTTCCATCGAACCGGTCTCCTGCTGGCCGAGCTGCTGCCCCTGCTGTTGCTGCTGATTCATCTGCTGCTGGGAATACCCTTCCTGCTGCTGGCTGTATCCTTCCGTTTGCTGCTGGGAAGTCTCCGGGCTCATATCATCGGCGAAGACATTCTGACCGAAAAGAAGAAGTCCAAACCCGCACATCACAGCCGTACATTTCATCATTCGTTTCATACTGCACCTCCTGATAGTCCATTTATGGATTATAGTCGACGGCGACCCCATGGCCGTCGTCAATGGTTCACATATTAGGAAATCTCATTAGGATTGGCAATGCAGCGTCCACCCCATATTATACTGCGACATTATGAAGGATGACGAAAATTCGATGGTATCCCGCATCAATGAAAATACTGAATAAAAAAGGGTCTTTTACCGAAAAACCAATATACGCCTTTGGAATTACAGACAAATTCCCTTCGGAGTGAACCGGCAACAGGAATCCATGCACCGGACGACGATAGGAAAACAATCCCGCCATCTCCACGGTCGAACCCGGCGCGGAATTCCCCCTTCCCCAAAAACCCCAACACATCCGCAATCACCTCATCCGCGTTCATGATCAGCGGATGGGTCCGGTGAACGACCTTGAACGCCGTCATGCCCGGCAGCCGGGCCCGGGCCACGGATACCTTGCCGTCGTCCGGGCCGGGGATGACCATGGAATTGATGAAGTTGATGGTCCGGTCGCCGGTGATGACGCCCACTTCGAAATCCACCGGCGGCAGGCGGTTGACGAAGGAATCCGGTTCGGTCCCCAGTTGCAGGAATGCAGGGCCCATGATCTTCCGAACGATGCCGTTCTTTCGCAGAAAATCGACCACCTCGCTGCCCTGGCTGGGCGGCGAGAGCATCACGGCCCGGCCCAGGTTTTCAGGCCGGAAACGGCGCGCCAGGTCCCGCAGGATGATCCCGCCCATGGAATGGGTCACAAAATGGATCGGACGGGCGGCGTCCTTCCGGTGGCCGTCTATGGCGGGTTTGACGAATTTTTCGGTGAGCACCGGGATGGGATGGTCGGTGGACGGATAATCGACATTCAGGACATCGTAGCCCGCCTCCCGCAGCGCGTCCGCCATCCTGGTGAAGGATTTGGCGCTCCGGCCGAGGCCGTGCAGTAAAACGACATAGTCGCCCGCCGGGGGCTGTTCAGCCGCCGCGGGGCCGCCCCCGCCCATCAGCGCGAGCCCGCAGAAGATGAAGACCAGCCGGGTCATGATCGCGCCGTCGCATTCGCCGCGAAATCCAGGGCCGCCGGATCGGTCGCGTCGTTCTTCGGGTCGGTGGGGATGGTCCGGCTATCCGGCGGCGGCGCGCCCCTTTCCACCCAATCCACCAGATACCGAAACGCCCGTTGGACGTATGCCTGCATGGGCGTCAACCGATCCCATACGCCCTCGTCGCCGGGAACGCTGTTGAAATTGTAATCGCCCAGGCCGTCGGCAAGAGAATCCACATGGCCGGCGTTTTGGATGACGTACAGCCGGTGCAGACCGTGATTTCCTCGGGCCGCGACGGCGTTTCGGTAGGCGAAGGCGTGGGCGTGAAGGCCCAGCAGACCGTCGGCCTCCCCCGCCAGGGAGATCATGGGGGCTGAAAATCCGCCGGTGGTGGCGTTTTTCAACGCCCAGGCGACGCTTTCCGCGTTCCAGCCGCCGTCGGGGTGGCGCTTCAGCCAGTCGTAGATCGGCGGCGGCGCATCCGGGTTTTCGGGGTCGGGATGGCAGGAATAGGCCGCGGCGGCTTCGGCGTCGTCGCCCCGAAGATCGGCCCGGTACATGTGGGAAACGAAATTGTAGAATCCCACGCCCCTGAACGCCGGGAAATCGGTCTTATAGTCGTCGAAAATGGTGTTGTAATACCCCCAGCAAATGGCGGATTCAGGCGGAAACCCGACGGACCGCATGGCGTCATGGGCCGTTGGATAGGGCGGATCGGCGGCGAAGTTTTCCGGCGTGGTCAGGGTGTCCGGTCCATAGGCCCACCCCATGGTCAGGGCCGCCCGGTCCGTGGCGGTCAGGAGCGTGTTGAACCGGGACCAGGCGGCGACGGCGTCCGGGTCGTCCGGCCCCTCGATCTTCAGCGCCCGGGCATCGGGCCAGTAGGCCCCGGACCAGTCCAGACCACCGTCAAACAGCCGGGGATGGCCGGCCGCGGCCGATTCGTGGTCCAGCTCCAGGGCCCGGCGCGTCTGATAGCCGCCGTTGGACAATCCCGCGGCATAGATCCGCCGGACCGCCCGGCCCGTCGCGTCGGCGAGCCGGTCTTTCGCCCACCGGGCCAAATCCAGCATCATGGCCCCCCAGTGCCGGGAGGGATGGGTTCCCGACAGTATGGACGCCGGCCCCGCCAAAAGCCCCTTGTCGCCGGAAACCAGGGCATATCCGGCGTCCAGCAGCCAGGGCGCGAAGATCGACTCGTTGGCGAATTCATCCCGCAGGCCCGGCGTCCCCATGACCACCAGCCCGCCGTTCCAGCCCTCCGGAACTTTCAGGACCACCCGCTGCCGCCGCCCTTCGGTCTTTAGCACACCCCATGCTTCAACGCCCGGAATGACCTGGATGGGC
>JAABTD010000159.1 GCA_011390065.1 Desulfobacteraceae bacterium | reverse complement strand
GGGACCTGGCACATCGGCCGGTTCGAACCCAATGTCGGCATTTTTCTGTTGCCGGCTTTTTACGGGCGAGAGGCGTCGGAGATCCACGCCATTGTCGACGGTCCCGTGGGCGACCGAATCTCGGAATCCATCGAAACGGCGCTTTCGGTGAAGGTGATCGGCCGCTGGATCGATCTGGGTCACGCCCATTTGTTTACCGTCAACACGCCCATCGTTCGCCATGAAGACATCCGGGGGTTGAAGATCCGGGTCGCCGGCGGTCTCGGCAACGCCCTGCGCATCGAGGCGTTGGGCGGCGATCCCATGATCATCGCCTGGCCCGACCTGCCCCCGAAGCTGACCCAGGGCGTGGTGGAGGGCGTGCTCACCAGCTTCGAGACCGTCGCCAGCGCCGGGCTCCAGGACCACGGCATTCGATACGCCTTCGCGGACAAGCAGTATTTCCCCCAATACGTGCCCATGATCCGCCGGGCCTTTTGGGACCGGATGCCCGCCGATCTCCGGGCGATCATTCTCCGGACCTGGGAACAGCAGGTGGACGGGGCGCGAAAGGCGGCGGCCGAAGCACAGAAGGCGGCCCGGGAAACCCTTTCCAAAAGCGGGGTTGTCATCAAGGAGCCCGGGCCGGCCGACCTCCGGAAATGGCGGCGGACCTTGATGGCCCGTCAGGCGGAAATGGCCCGGAAGATGAAGATCGATCCCGACCTTTTGGACGACGTGCTCAAGTCGTTTTCCGGGGAATAACCGTTATGGCGGCATTGGAAAGATCCCTGGAAGATCTCCTGGCGCGACGTGGATTTATCGTCATTCTGCTCGTTTCCGTCATCTTCTGCCTGCTGGTTCTCATCGCTTTTACGGCGAAGTCGATGGTCGACAGCCGGGCGCGGGCCCTGGAGATCGCCGCCGTCACCTCCCAGATCCAGGCCCAGCTGCTGGCCGAACACGCCTCCAGTCAATTCCAAACCATCGACCTGACCCTCCAGGCCCTGCTGGAAAAGATCCGGAACGGGGAACGAAGCGGCCGAACGAAAGAGTCGGACGTTCCCGGGTCGATCCGGCGCCGGGTCATGTTCATGCCACAGATCGAAAACATCGTACGGGTCGACGCGACCGGCGAAAAGCGGTACGCCATCGACCCAGGCGACGATGTGGCCGGCATCACGTTCGACGCGTCGTTTCTGCCCAAACACCGGGATGCGTGGATCGACTTCCAGATCGCCGGCGCCGCGGACGAACGGGGCCGGTTCCGGCTGACCTTCAGCCGGCGCATCGATGGGCCGGACGGCGCCTTCGGCGGGGCCCTGGTCGCCGTCGTCAACCCGTCCTTTTTCCGCCGCCGGTATGAAGAATACGCATCGTCGGACGTGGACGCCGTGGCGCTTTACGACGCCTCGGGCCGCATCGTTTCCACCTTTCTCGACCCGGCGTTGACCGATGGCGAGGATCAGGCCCGTTTCGACCGAGTCGGAGACATGCCGCTGCTGTCGTCGGTTCCCGCCAACCTGCTGTTCGAAGGCGGCTTGAGAGGCGGCGAGACCGTGGACGCGGTTTTCGCGCTCTACCAGTTGAACCATTTCCCGTTCCACATCGGCCTGGCCTACGGCAAAACGCGGCTTCTGGCGCCGTCCCGTCTCGAGACGCGGCGGCACGCGGCCGTGATCGTCTTCGCCGCCCTGCTGGCGGCGGTGCTCGCGTTCCTCGCCCGATACCAGGTCGCCCGCCGGAAGCGGACGGAAAACGCCCTCCGGAAGAGCGAGAGCCGGACCCGGCTCATGACCATGCTCCGGGAGATCGCCCTGTCGGCGAACCGCGCCCAGTCCGTTCGGGAGGCGCTGGACGGCTGTCTTCCCCAGATCCTGGCGTATACCCGGTGGCCGCTGGGGGCGGCGTGGACCCTGGAATCCGCGGATGGCGAGGAACGGTTGATCCTGTCCGGGAGCCATGCGAGGGTCGGCGATGTCGGATCCATCCAACCGCCCGTCGAGGGGGCCGATTTCTCCGCCTTTTCCGCTTTTCGCGAGCCCCTGTGGATTCCGTCGCTGGACGACGGCCCCCATCGGTCGGCCCTGGCGTTCCTCTCCAATGCCGGCATGGCGAGCGGCATCCTGGCGCCGGTGATGCGCGGCGACCGCGTCGCGGCCGTGCTCGGTCTTTTCACCCGTCGCCGCCGTGAACCGGACGATGATCTCGCGGGCGTGATCCAACAGGCCCTGGCCCCCATCGGACAGATGATGGAGCGGCTCCGGGCCGAGGAGGCCCTGCGGGACCGGGACGCGCTCTACCGGCGGATGTTCGAAACCACCCTGGCGGTCAACCTCCTCATCGATCCCCAAAACGGCGCGGTCGTGGACGCCAACCCGGCGGCCTGCGCTTTTTACGGCTATCCCAAGCCGGACATGCTGCGGAAGACGATCTTCGACATCAACACCCTCGCGCGGGAAGGGACGGCCGCCGCCATGTCGGACGCCCTGTACGGCCGGCGCGGCTATTTCGAATTCACCCACCGGCTTTCATCCGGGGAGACCCGTCATGTGGAGGTCTACTCCGGCTCGATGGTGGTGAAGGGGAAAACCCTGCTCCATTCCATCATCCACAACGTAACCGACCGGAAAAGGCTTCAGGAGGAGTTGATCAAGGCCCGAAAAATGGAGGCCGCCGGCGTGCTGGCGGGCGGCATCGCCCACGACTTCAACAATCTGCTCTCGGTGATCCTGGGCAATCTGGAATTGGCGAAAGACGACCTGGAACCGTCTCATCCGGCGATGGAGGTTATAGATGAAGCGGAAGCGGGGGCGCATCGGGCCAAGGACTTGATCCGCACATTTCTGGTCTTGTCGGGGTCAACCGGCAAACATCGGGAATTTTTGGATGTCGGGGAGACGCTCCGCGCGGCGATCGCCCAGGCGCCGTTGGGCGGCGATACGGTCTGTCGCTCTGAACCGGCCCCCAACCTGCCGCCGCTGTGGGCGGACCGGGAGGCCCTGCTCCTGGCGTTCCGGAACATCCTGACCAACGCCGACGAGGCCATGCCCGGGGGCGGAACGATATGGATCAAGGCGCGGATCGTCCGGAGGGCCGATATCCCCATGACCCAAACGACCCCCGCGCGGGAAACGTGGGTCCGCATCGATATCGACGACGAGGGCGTGGGCATCCCCGAAGAACGGCTGCCGCGGATTTTTGATGCGTACTATTCGACAAAGGAGCGGGGAAGCCAGAAAGGGATGGGACTCGGCCTTGCAACGGTCCAATCCATCGTCCAGGCGCACAACGGGCGCATCGAGGCGGCCTCGACACCGGGGGGCGCATCCTTCCGGGTCTATCTGCCGGCAGCCGATTCAACGGGGCGGGAGGCCGGATCCGATCCGCCTCTCCACCCGCGCGGCCAGCCCGGCGATGATACAGGTTGATTTCCGGCCGCGAACCCGATATGGCCGGACACATGACAATTTTTACGGAACCGGATAAGGAGCGCGGATGACCCAACCGATGCCCACATTGTTTGTCTCCCACGGACCGCCCACCCTGTCGATCCTGGACGCGCCGGCGGCGACGTTTCTCAAAGGACTGGGAGCCCAACTGCCCAGACCCCGGGCCATCCTGTGCATTTCGGCCCACTGGGAGGCGTGGCGGCCCACGGTTTCGGGTCCGGCGGCGCCATCGACGATCCATGATTTCGGCGGCCCGCCTCAACTTTTCAATCTCCGCTATCCGGCGCCGGGAGATCCCGCATTGGCCGGGCGGGTCGTTGAACTGCTGAAGGCGGACGGCCTGGACGCCGGCATCGACCCGGAGCGGGGGCTGGATCACGGCGCCTGGGTTCCGTTGCGGCTGATCTATCCGGAGGCCGGCATCCCGGTTCTCCAGGTGTCGATTCAGACGGAAACCGACCCGGCCCACCATTTCGCCCTCGGCCGGGCCCTGGCCCCGCTTCGGAAGGAGGGCGTACTGATCCTGGGCAGCGGCGGCGCCACCCACAACCTGCCGGAAATCCAAGGGCATCGGATGACCGGGCCGCCCGTGGATTACGCCGAAGCCTTCGACGCCTGGCTGGAGGCGGTCATCAGGGACGGGCAGACCGAGTCCCTGTTGAACTACGAGGCGGAGGGGCCGTTCGCCGCGCGGAACCACCCGTGGCCGGCCGAGCATTTTCTGCCGCTGTTCGCGCCCCTGGGCGCGGCCGGGGAGGGCGTCGCCGGACGGCCCCTGCACCGGTCCTTCATGTACGGCCTGCTGTCCATGGCGGCGTACCGTTGGGACGGGTGACCCATGATCCGCCTGGGCTACGCCTGCATCAATACCCAACTGCCGTCCCCCAATCGCACCTGCCGGCTCCGGAACGCCTCGCCGGAGCGGATTCTCGAACTGGCGCGGTGCAATCTCGATGCCCTCTATGAGATTCTCCAGTGGAATCGGGACCACGGCGTTCAGGTGTTCCGCATCTCGTCGGAAACCATCCCCTTCGGCTCCCATGAGGTCAATAGGGTGGACTGGCCCGAAATACTGGGACCGCGGCTGGACCGCATCGGCGCCTTTATCCGGGAGCACGACATGCGGGTCTCCATGCACCCCGGGCAATTTACGGTGCTCAATTCCCCCAAAGAAGGGGTGGTGGACAACGCCGTCGCGGAGCTGGTCTACCACGACCGGCTCCTGGAGGGCCTCGGTTTGGACGCCCGTCACAAGATCGTGCTCCATGTGGGCGGGGTTTACGGCGAGCAGGAGGCGGCCGTCCAGCGGTTCACCGACGCCCACGCCCGGCTTCCCGAGCCGGTCAAACGGCGGCTGATCATCGAAAACGACGAGAAAAACTTCAGCGCCGAAGCGGTTCTGGCCATCGCCGGGGAGGTGTCCATCCCCATGGTGTTCGACGCCTTCCATCATGCCTGCCTGCCCTCCTTCGAGGGCCGATCCCCGCGCTGGATCATCGAACGGGCCGCGGCCACATGGTCCGCGGAGGACGGACGGCCCAAGATCCATTATTCCGACCAGTGGGTGGGCAAGCACGCCGGGGCCCATTCGGAATCCATCGATCTCAAGGCGTTCCGGCGATTTTATGAGACCATCCGGGACATGGATCTGGACATCATGCTGGAGGTCAAAGACAAGGAACGCTCCGTGCTGGCCGTCTATGACGAACGCCCCGAACTGGCCGGAGAAGGGTCCGCCCGGCCATGAAGATCCTGTTGATATACCCCCACTGCCTTGAAGACCGCATCCACACCGAGGATGTATCCGCCCCGCCCATGGGGCTTTACTACATCGGCGCCCTGCTCAGGGAGAACGGGTACGATGCGGAGATCGTCAACCTGCAGGAGATCGGCGGGCGGCCCGGGGCCATCGAAAAGCTCCTGGCCGAAAAAGACCCGGATGTCGTCGGCTTTTCCGTGCTCAACGCCAATCGATGGGGGGCCGTCGACGCGGCCCGGATCATCAAACGGATGGCGCCGGAGACCCCCGTCGTCTTCGGCGGCGTCAGCGCCACCTATCTGTGGGACCATTTCCTGACCCATTTCCCGGAGGTGGACTTCGTGGTGCTTGGGGAAGGCGAGGGGACGTTTCTGAACCTGATCCGTCATCTCCGGGAGGGCGGAGGGGAGAGGGCGGACGCCATTCCGGGGATCGCTTTCCGCCGCGACGGCCGCAATATCCGCACGGAACCGGCCGAACCCGTCAAGGACCTGGACAGCCTGCCCAATCCGGCCCGGCATTTCACCTTCCGGCACCTCTCCCTGACCCGGGGATGCCCGTCGAACTGCGCCTTCTGCGGCTCCCCGGGGTTCTGGGGACGGCGGGTCCGGTTCCATTCCGCCGATTATTTCGTGGACGGCATGGAGATGCTCCACCGGCGGGGCGTCGGATTTTTTTTCGTCTCCGACGACATCTTCACCATGCGGCCCGCTTTGGTCATCGAGATCTGCCGGAAGATCATCGATCGGGGGCTGGCGGTCTCCTGGGCCGCCATTTCCAAGGTGAGCCATGTGGACGGAACGATGCTCTACTGGATGCGCCGGGCGGGCTGCGTGCAGATCTCCTACGGCGTGGAGAGCGGATCCGAAAAGATCCGATCCGTGCTGAACAAGGACATCACCGACGATCAGATCGAGCGGGCTTTCGCCATGACGGTCCGATACGGCATCCTGGCCCGGGCCTATTTTATCTACGGCTGCCCCGGCGAAACCTCCGAAACCATCGGCGAAACCATCGCGCTGATGAAACGGATCAAGCCCCTGTCGGCGATCTTCTACATCCTCGATCTGTTTCCCGGAACGGCGCTCTTCGAGGGGATAAAGAAAAATCTCGGCATGACCGACGACCTCTGGCTGGAACGGATCGAGGACATCCTCTATTTCCAGGTGGATCCGACCCTGTCCCGCGAGGATGTGCTGGCCTTCGGAAAACGGCTCCGTGAATCCTTTTACCGGATGCTCCCGGAGGCGGCGGCGGCCATCGAGGTAACGGACGACAAGACCCTCTACCCCCGCCACGCCGATTTTTTCAGCCGGCTGGCCATGACCTTCAGCCACGGCGATTACGCCGGCATCGACGCCATTCCGGACCGGGAGGGCGTCGCCCGGATGCTCTACCGGAGGGCGCTCCGGTACGGGCCGGATCACCGGGCCTACCTGGGGCTGGGGATCCTGCTTCAGAAACGGCGGGATTTCAGGGAATCCGCGGAAATCCTGGCCCGGGGCATTGCCCGTTTCCCGGACAGTCCGGATCTTCACATCTGCCTGGGCGTCAGCCGGATGCATCTGGGAGACTACGGCGCGGCCCTGGAAAGCTTTTCAAGATTCCCGGATTCGCAACAGGCCCGGGGGTGCGCCGCCGAGTGCCGAAAGGCCATGTTTGAAACAACCAATTCACCCTGAAACACTGAATCGTCAAACAAAGGGCCTTCGGGCCGGAAATGATGGACATGGACAACAACATGCAGGAAGACAAGATCCGGCTGGGCGTCAGCGCCTGCCTTCTGGGGGAAAAGGTGCGATACGACGGCGGCCATAAACAGGACCGCTATCTGACCGACACCCTGGGACAATACGTTGAATACGTGCCGGTGTGCCCGGAAGTGGAATGCGGCCTGGGGATTCCCCGGGAGGCCATGCGGCTGACGGGGGACCCGGCGTTGCCGCGGCTGGTGACCGTTCGCTCGGGCATCGATCTCACCGACCGGATGATGTCCTGGGCCCGGGAGCGGGTGCGATCTCTGGAAACGGAGGGCCTCTGCGGGTTCATTTTCAAGAAGGATTCCCCGTCCAGCGGCATGGAACGGGTCAAGGTCTATGACGACAACCGCATTCCCGACAAAAAGGGCGTCGGCCTCTTCGCCCGGGCTTTCATGGATCATTTCCCCCTCGTGCCGGTGGAGGAGGAAGGCCGCCTCCATGATCCCAAACTCCGGGAAAATTTTATCGAACAGATTTTTGCCCTGAAACGGTGGCGCGAAACCCTTGCCGCGGGCAAAACGGTCGGCAACCTGGTGGCCTTCCATACCCGGAACAAGCTGTTGCTCCTTTCCCACAGCCAGAAACACTACCGCGCCCTGGGCAAGCTGACCGCGGAAGGCAAACGCCTGCCCCCCGAAGAATTGTTCGCGTCCTACGAAGCCGGGCTGGTGGAAGCGCTTCGCCTCAAAACCACCCCGAAAAAACAGATCAACGTGCTCCAGCACATGATGGGGTATTTCAAGGACGATCTCTCGGCGGACGAGAAACAGGAAATCCTGGAAGTGCTGGACCAGTACCGGAACGATTATGTGCCGCTCATCGTTCCGGTCACGCTCCTGAATCACTACGTCCGGAAATACGACCAGGCCTATCTCAAAAACCAGACCTACCTCCGACCCCATCCGGTGGAGCTGAAACTCAGAAACCACGTCTAACGGCCGCGCCGCCGCGCCCTATTTTGATATGGCGCCGGTTCCGACATTGTGGTAGGTTCGAGAGGTATGGAAAATCAAGACCGGACATCCTCGATGGCCGCCGATGCGGTCGGGTTCGAGGCGAAAGCAGGGTAAGGATGAACGGGGTGAAGACAGCGCTGCTGGTCCTGAGCCTTTTTTTCATGGTCCGGGGCGCGGCCGCCGACACCATCCACCTGAAAAACGGGCGGACCATCCGGGCGGAAACGGTCCGGATCGAAGATGGCCAGGTCGTCTACCGCAAATTCGGCGCCGTGGTCCGATATCCCCTTGATCAGGTGGCCGGGATCGAAAAGGGTCCCGGGCCGGTCGAGGCCGCGCCGCCGCCGGCTTCCAGGTCCGAAAAAGACGGCATCCTGGGGTCCGTCCGCTCCTTTCTCACTCCCGACCCGGGCGCAGCGAACCGCCGGGAAAGGGGAACATCGGGTGAGCCCATGACGATCCAGTCCCTGATCCGCCGGCTTGAGCATGTCGATCCGTTGATCCTGATCGGCATTTTCGCAGCCCCGCCCGTGCTCGTCTGGCTGCTGGGGTTTGCGGTCAATCAGTACCGGGCCCGGAAAAACCCATGGCGGTATCTCTATTCGGTGTTTGTCTACCTCGTTTCCGCGCCGGGCATGCTCTCCTGCGTGCTGCTCGCCTATGGCCTCTTTTTCCTTCGGCAGAATCTGCTCGAGGTGAACGTTTTCGTCTATTTCCTGCCGATCCTTTCCATGATCGCCACCCTCGTCGTCATCGGCAGGAAAGTCTCCTGGACATTCCTGCCCGGGGTGGATCGCCTGTACGCCGTGATGATCGCCCTGGTCATCACCTTCGGGGGGATCCTGGCGATCCAGAAAACCCGAATCTTTGTTGGTTTTTTCGGTTCCTTTAAAGTTCTCATCGTTATCGCCGTGATCTGCTTTATCATACTGAAGTGGGCGACGCGCAAAGTCTTCGGACGGCCATGACGAAGCGCGTTTCAGGCCGTCTTTCAGAAAGGAAGTGCATCAGATGGAACAATACAGCGAGATCATTCACGCCATCGCCCTGACGCTGGGCGCGTCCTGGGCCAGCGGCATCAATCTCTACGCCGCCCTGGTCATGCTCGGCCTTCTGGCCAACACCGGCAACGCCGCGCTGCCCGCGGATCTCCAGATTCTGGCCGATCCGAGGGTCATCGGCGCCGCCGGCTTCATGTACATCGTGGAATTTTTCGCCGACAAAATCCCGGGGGTGGATACGGGGTGGGATACGGTTCACACCTTCATCCGCATCCCGGCCGGGGCCCTGCTGGCCTACGGCGCGACCTCCGAGATCGACCCCGGCCTTGCGGTGGCGGCCGCCATCGTGGGCGGAACGGTCTCGGCCGGATCCCACGCCGCCAAGGCGGGGAGCCGGGTCCTCATCAATACCTCTCCGGAACCCTTCACCAACTGGTTTGCCTCAGTCGGCGAAGACGTGGTGGTGGTCGCGGGCCTGTGGACCGCCCTCTACCATCCGACGGTGTTCCTGGTGTTCCTGGTTCTTTTCATCGTCTTCGTCATCTGGCTGCTGCCCAGGATCTGGCGGGGGATCAAAAAGGTTTTCGGATTCATCGCCCGGCTCTTCTCGGACAAGCAGCCCCCGCCCCCGCCGCCGCCGGCCGAACTGCCGCCGGCGCCCGATCGAATCGAACATCAACCCATCGAGGAGAAACGCTCATGAAAACGGCACTGAAGATCGGGCTCGTCATCCTGCTGGCGGTTCCGGCCTTACCGGTTCAGGGGACCGCAGCCGACGCCCAAAGTTGTTACGTCGATCCCGCCCACGGGTTCAGCATTTACGTCCCGCCCGACTGGACCCGGCGGAGTTTCGAGAAACCGGACGCAACGATTCACGAGTTCAAAAGCCCCCGGCCCGACACCTTTATCCAGTTGCGAATTTTCCCGGCCGCTCCGGGAGAAGACGCCGCCGCCATGGCCGGCAGCTTCGAAACCAATACATTTCCATCGGCCAGTCGGCTGTCGGAGACCGGCTTTACCCTCAACGGCGCGCCGGGGATCATGGCCCTCTACCGGATGCGTCAGGACGGCGCGGCGGTCAGGGTGCGGGCGTTTTACACCGTTTCAAAGGGGCGGGCCTTCGCGCTCTGGAGCGCCGCGCCCGAGACCGCTCCGGAACGCATCCATGAACGGGTCTACGGGGTTTTCAAAACCTTTTCCCTGACGGGGACGCCGGTGACGCCCAAGGAAGCGGTTCCGCCGCCCATCGCCGAAGCGCCCGGCGTCGTGGAGGTCGTCGATCTGAAGGTGGGAACCCGGCTGGCGGACGACTTCCAGGTGGTTCCCCGAAACCCGATCCCCGACGACGTCCGGGAAATCCTTGCCGTTTTTCGATGGCGGGGGAATCCCAGCGGCAGGCCCTTCACCATGAAATGGGTCAATGTGTCCAAAAACCGGGTCTTCCGGGAATTCCCCGTCCAGGCTGCCTCGGGGAGCACCGGATGGGGCAAGGGGAGCATCGTCCGCGGCGATCTGCGCTGGCCCCTGGGCCGGTGGGCGGTGGAAATTCATCACATGGGGGCGCTCCTGCGCCGCAACACGTTTACGATTGCACCGGAATAGACAAGCAAAGGACGAAAGGACCGCGACGATGACCGAAACCGCACCCACCAGGGAAGACGCCTACAAACTGCTGACCGAATACAACAAAAACGAAAGCCTCATCAAACACGCCCTGGCCGTGGAAGGGGTCATGCGGTACATGGCCCGGAAACGGGGCGAAGACGAAGACAAATGGGGTGTCATCGGCCTCGTTCACGACCTGGATTACGAACAGTTCCCGGACCAGCACTGCAAAAAGACCGAAGAGATCCTCCGGGCCAACGACTGGCCGGAGGACTACATCCGGGCGGTGGTCAGCCACGGCTGGGGCATCTGCTCCGACGTGAAGCCGGAATCCGAGCTGGAAAAAGTCTTGTTCACCATCGACGAACTCACGGGCCTGGTGGCCACCTCGGCCCTGGTCCGGCCCTCCAGGAGCGTCCTCGACATGAAGGCCAAGTCGGTCAAAAAGAAATGGAAAGACAAACGCTTCGCCGCCGGCGTGGACCGATCCATCATCGAAAAAGGGGCGGACATGCTGGGGGCGGAGATCGGCGACCTGATCACCGATACGATCATGGGGATGCGGGAAGTGGCGGAGGACATCGGGTTGAAGGGAAAGCCAGCCTGAAGCGTTTCCGCCCGCCACGGCTGTTGCCCGGCGGATGCGCGCGCTTCGACGGTTCATTTTTATGTCAGCGCCATTTCAACGGCTTGCCGGGCGTGGATTTCCGCGGTATCCAGCAACGGAACCGGCGTTTGGTCCGGGCTGACCAGCATCGCGATCTCAGTACAGCCCAGGATGACGGCTTCCGCTCCCTGAGTTGACAGGCTTTCTATGATTCTGAGATATTCTGTCCTGGATCGGCTCTCGATTTTCCCCAGGCACAATTCATTGAAGATGACGGAATGGGCCATGCGTCTGTCGTCGGATTCCGGGACCACTGTTTCGATGCCGTATTTTTCAAGCAACCGGTCTTTGTAAAACGGTTCTTCCATGGTGGCGGCCGTGCCGAGAAGGCCGACTTTTTTGCAGCCTTTGGATTGGATGACCTTTGCCGTGGCGTCGGCGATATGGAGAAGGGGAATACTGACGGCCGCTTCAATTTGGGGGTAGACAATGTGCATGGTGTTGGTGCAGATCAGCAGAAAATCGGCGCCGGCGGATGCGATCCTGTTGGCTTCTTTGGTCAATATGTCGGCGATGGCGTCCCACCGGCCCTGGCGCATGAGGGTTTCGATCTCCTGGAAATCGACGCTGTAAAGGAGAATCTTCGCCGAGTGGAGACCGCCCAGCCTGGCTTTGACGCCTTGGTTGATCGTTTTGTAGTAAGAGACCGTGGATTCCCAACTCATGCCGCCGAGAAGACCGATTGTTTTCATGATGTGATGATCCGTTTCTGTGGTTGAGGTGGTGGAGTGGTTGAACTT
>JAABTD010000380.1 GCA_011390065.1 Desulfobacteraceae bacterium | reverse complement strand
CAGATGGGTCGATCGCACAAACCGATTTTGCAGTCCAGGTCAAAAAATGTCTTGACATAAATACATAAAATAGCTTTTAATGAAAATAAACGTATTCCCTGCAGGGGAGATTTGGTGCCGGATGCATCAGCAACCTGGCATAATGCGCCTATTCTAATCCATCAAAGAGGAGACGCGATTGGACGATAAAAATAAGGTCAAACAGCTCACATTGAGGCTGCCCGAACTGTTGCACAGAGAATTCAAAGCCACTGCCGCCAGGGAAGGCCGAACCATGGGCGAGGTCGCCACTGAATTGATTAAAGAATATACCGGTAAAAAATAAGACGCTGTCTACATCACGAGAAGGTCATCGGATACTGGCCATCCGACCGTCCCCTGCGAAACCAGACCGTCAAAGCAAAAGGAGGTCAGCCATGAAATTCTCAGACATTTTTGTTCCGCGTTATTTGCATTCCGTGCCGGATGTCCGGATGAAAGCGGTGGGAAAAATGAAGGATACGAAACTTTTGGCGCAGATCGCCGAAAAGGATTCGGACGACAAGGTCCGCCACATCGCGTCTAAACGGTTGGACGATCTCAAGGATATGCGCGGCGTTGCCTGAGGTGAACGCCATCTGCCGTCGACCGATGTGTTTCATTCCGCATGCGTAGTCCCCCCGCCCTTGCATCCTCGAAACCGGCACTCCGGCCCTTCTCTGAATCAGAGAAGGGCCGGTTTTTTTTATCAGAAGCCATTGCGGCCGGCCACGCCGCGGTTGTAATTTCCTCACCGATGCGGCAATGTGGGAAAAAAAGCGATCAACGGTCAACGAAAGGACGACGCAATGAAAGCAACGGTGTTGATGGCCATGACCCTGGACGGCAAAATCGGAAGGAGCCCTGACCATTTCCCGGACTGGACCGGAGCGGCGGACAAAAAACTGTTCGTAGAAATGTCCAAGCGTGCGGGGGTCGTGATCATGGGCTCCAAGACCTATGACACCATCGGCCGTCCTCTGCCGGAGCGGAAAAACATCGTGATGACCCGGGATGCGAACCGTCAATCGGAATGGGAGAACCTGGAATTCACACAGGCGTCGCCCCAGGACATCCTCACACGGCTGGAGGCTGAAGGCTGCGTCGAGGTGATCCTGGCCGGCGGGGCCATGGTCAATTCCCTGTTCGCCGAGGCCGGCCTCATCGACGAAATCGTCGTGACCATCTCACCGAAAATTTTCGGATACGGCATCTCCCTGTTCACGCAGGAGATCGCCATGGAACTGACCCTCCTGGACGTCAGGCGAATCGACCGGGACCTTGTCTGCCTCACTTACCGCGTCTTGAAATAAAAAACGCTCCGGCCCCAAAGTCGCCCTGCTTGTTGCCTTTCGACGTCGTTTCAGATAAGGACCAGTAACGCCAGGGGCGGCGTTAAAAATCAACCCACCGGTCACGGCCCGTGCTAAAGGAGGTTTTCCATGCGTTTACAAGGTGTTACATCCGCCATGGCATCTGCAAGAGACGCCATGACCGATCACGCGTTTCAGCGGTCGGCGACGATTCTGAATCAGAACCAGAACAGCGTGCGCGAAACCCTGCAACACATGACGTCCGGCGACATCCGCCAGATCCTGGATCGGCTCCAGAGCGGCAAGGCCCCCACCCCGGGCGACCTGGACATCATCAAACTCTGGATCGTCGGGGACGCCGACAGCTACACCCGGATGGAGAACAACTTCGAGGACTGGCTGGAAGAATACGCGCGGCTGGAGGACATCCTGAAGGAATACGAGGAAAAGGACTGCGACGCCAAAGACCTTTTCAGACTCCAGGGCATCCTGGAAGATGCCATCCGCGTCAGCTACGACATCTCCAACTTTCTCGAAAAACAGGAACGGCTGGCCCGGTTCGAAGCCACGGTCAAGGACAAGACCGATTGGGACCGGGACAGCCTGGAATTTCTCGTGGGCATCTTGACCGAAAAGCTGTACCGTTCGGACGTGTAGCGGCGAATCAGGGATTCATTTCATACGCATCCGTCAGGGGATAGACCTTATTTTGCCAGATCCGTTCGAGCCGGCCGTCTCCCGCCGTCGGCTTCCGGATCATCTTCAAGCAGAGATCCATCTGCTTTCCCGTTGTCCCCGGTTTGGAATAGATCTGAAGGGCGAATTTGGAAAAATCCCGCACCATGACGTCAAAGATGCTGTCCAGCAAGTCGTCGTCAACCCCGTCCATCTTTGATTTTTCGATGATGAGCTGGCCGTAGGCCACCAGGGTGAAGAGTTCGCCGAGGCTCAGAAGGAAATCGATATCCTTGGACTGCTCCTTGCTGGGCGTGGCGGTCATAAGGAATTCCTTGAGGACGGCGATCTGCTCCTTGAAAATTTCCGCGTTGGGCAGATTCACGCGATCATAGGCGAGGTTGAAATCGTGGAACCGGATCTTGCCCAGCCCCTTGGTCGGTCCCTGGCGAAACAGGAAATCGTCGTCGGCCGCGTCGTCCCGTTTGGGAATCTCGGGGAATTCGGCCGGGTTGAAGAAAAAATTGGCCATGAACTTGACGATCAGGGCCATATTGACGTGGACGGTGCCCTCCAGCTTGGGCAAAGCCCGGATGTCTTTGGCCGCATTCTCGAAATAGACGTCCTTTTCAAATCCCCGGGCCGCGATCACGTCCCACAGGAGGTTGATCACCGTTTCGCCCTCGGTGGTCACCTTCATCTTGACCATGGGGTTGTAGAGCAGGTATCGCCGGTCCTCCGGCGAGGCCGAGCGCATGTAGTCGACGGCCCGGGAGGCGAAGAGTTTCATGGCCGCCAGACGGACGTAGGCGTCGGTGAACAGCCCCCGGATGTGGGGGAAATCGGTGACCCATTTGCCGTAGAGGTTCCGGTGAGCCGCATGGTTGACGGCCTCGTAAAAGGCATGGGTGCAGATGCCGATGGAGGCCCACCCGAGATTGAACTTGCCCACGTTGATGGTGTTCAGGGCGCTGTCCCAGGCGTCCTGGCCGGTGGAGAGGATTTCGTCGTCGGTGACCGGGTAGCCGCCCAGGGCGTATTCGGCCACGTAGCTCTGCCATTCCACGATATTTTTGACCAGGTCGTAGTTCTCGTGCCGGGGATCGACCACGAAAAAGACGTATTCATCGGTTTCAGAATTCTTGCCGAAGGTGGAGACCAGGGCCGCCTCGTTGGCGTTGCCGATGTAGTATTTTCCGCCGTCGGCCACGTACCGGCCGTCGCCCAGGGGCGTCAGGGCCATCTCCGAGGAATAGAGATCGGCGCCGTGGGCCTTTTCCGACAGGCCGAAAGCGAAGATGCCGCCCTCTTCCAGCAGCCTGGCGGTCTTTTTCTTGATCGCTTCGTTGTTGCCCATCCAGATGGGCCCCAGCCCCAGGATGGTCACCTGCCAGGTGTACCAGTAGGCCAGCCCGTAAAATCCCAGGATTTCGTTGAAATCGCAGATCCGGGCC
>JAABTD010000379.1 GCA_011390065.1 Desulfobacteraceae bacterium | reverse complement strand
GCTTGGCTGAGAATCGCTTCCATTTCTTCCCGATGGTCGTGATAATACGCCAGGGCGTCATGAATTTGCGCCGGAGAAAGATGCGGATAGTCCCATAGCAATTCTTCAATGGAACCGCCAAGCTGATATTGTTCAACTATGCTGCGCACCATGATACGGGTTCCCAGGATAATCGGTTCGCCTCCCCCTACGCCCTGCACTTTTCCGACATGAGGATGATCGCTGTATTGAATGGATTTTCCCTCATATATTGTTTCGATTTTGTTCGCCATAATGATAATTCCGAGAACAACTCATTAGATTTTAGAGATATCTTCGACAATTCCCTGAAGCCACCCCACGCCGGTTTCCGAATCCGAGGCATGCAAGCCCTGGATGACCGGGATGTAATCCTTTCCGATTTCCGATATTTTTGCGTTCACAGCTTCTAGAAAAGCATCCCGACAACCGGCATCGCCCTGGATGTCCCGCGCCGCTTCCAGCGAAGCCGCCATCCCGGGCCATCGACCCGCTATATCGGCTTCCTGCTGAAGGACAAACGCCGCCAACCGCTTCATCCGCTCCGCGACGGCCGCGTTCAACACGTCTTTCGCTCCCATCCACAGGGATTCCGGGAGATCCTTGCCGATAAACATGGCCCGGACGTGATCATACCAGCGATTCAGGGCAATCAGGTTGGCGATATAAAGGATGTTGCTCCTGATGATCCGCTTGCCGCCGGCGCCGCTCCCGACCGTGGACGGCACATTCCCCGGTTTCATGCCGCCGCCGAAAATGAGGCGGTCTTCCCGGAGTTCGTCCTTGCGGCAGATGGTCCCGGCGGCCGCCACTGTGCCGTAGGCCAGTCGTCGGGGGCCCACCAGACCCCCCTGACCGCCCAGAAAAATGGGGCGTCGGTTGAGCATCACCCCCTTGGGTACATCCCCGATGAGGGAAGCGGTGGCTTTGTCGCCGCTGGGGGTGAAATTGAAATGGATGTAGGAACTGCCCACCTCGCTGTGATCCTTGCGGCTCGTGCCGCCCGCCATGAGGCAATCGCAGAAATTGATGAGGCTGCCCAGGGTCACGAAGGGAAAAAGGAGGGTCTGTTTCAGGCCCACGGTGTGGGCGCCGCTGGCCATCTCCTCCAGAAGGGTCCCTTCCCGGACGTGTCCGCCGGATCCCATGGCGGCGCCCTTGAGGAATACCGCCCCCTTGAAAAAACCGCCTTTCAGGGAAACCTCCGGACCAACCCGGCAATTGTCCACCGTCGCGGGCCCTTCGCGCCCGATTTCAGCGCCCTTCAGAATCAGCGTTGATGGGCCATATATGCGGCACCCCGGATAGATCACGGCGCCGGGCGCGATGCGATGGGGATCGACCTCATTGCCGATGTGGACGGTATCGGGTCGATGGATGACGACCCCCTTTTCCATCAAGGACATTATGCGGCGCCTGACGTCGTCCGCGGCTTTGAGAATGGCCGAATGAGGTGATCGGGTCATGGATATCGTTTTATTGGGAGGATGATCTGATCTGGACATAAAACTTGAGGCCGTTGAAAGTTCCCTGGCCGATCCCTTTGACCTCCTTCAGTTCTTCGATGGATTCAAAGCCGGCCTTCGCGTCCCGCTTTCTGGCGATTTTAACTGCCAGGACCGGACCGATCCGGGGCAGGGCGATCAGCTGGGTCAGTTTTGCTTTATTGATGTCGATGGGTTCATCGAGTCCCTGCTGGCGAAGCTTCTGGATAAAAGGGTCATAATACGCTTCCAGTGTGCGTCTGGCAACCGTTTCGTTTTTAGGATCCGCCCACTCCTCCTGATCCAAAACGCCAAGCACATAGACCAGCTGTTCGTAATCCACTTTCCCGTTGGCGTCTTTGTACGGGCAATGGCGGATTTTGCCGCCGCCTTCTCTATATTCCACCAAAGCAAAAGAGCTGTCCGGCAGGAGGCGGACCTTCAGATCGTCCCATCCCAAGGCGGCGGCGGCCGACGGATCGGCCGTCAGCATTGCAAAGACCAGGCACGCCAAAAAGCGTGCCGGACCGGACATCGGGCATCTCTGGATCATATCGTTCCTTTCTGCCGCTGTGATGGCTGGAAGACCGCGATTCCCTCCATCGGGAATACGCGGTCCAGGGATCACTGCATGCCGCGTGAAAAGGCATGGGAAGGGTTAGTCGTTCGGTTCGCTCTCTTGGGACTCGGATGTTTCCTGCACGGGTTGGGGCTTCTCGACGACAATGCGCCCCTTGTTTTTATTGAAGATCGATGGCCCGATGCCCTTGACGTTCTGGATGTCTTCAGGGGATTTGAACGGTCCTTGATCCTTTCGATATTCAATGATCCGATCCGCCAAAGCATCGCCGACGCCGCTCAGGGTTGTGAGCTGCGCCTTGGAAGCGGCGTTGATGTCGACCTTGTCCGCAACATCCGCAGCCAGCGGCGTTCCAACAAAGACAAGCATCACTGCCAGGGCCGCCAGAACGATCACTCCATACGCTGCTTTTCCTTTTCCTTTCATTCGAACTCCTTTCATTGAGTGTTTGGATAAAAGACCACGACCTGGCAATCAGGCCATGGACAAGACTTGATCCACCAGTTTTTCGATGCCGACGGCCACATCCTTTATGCCGGGTCCCAGCATATATGCCGGAGTCGAGACAATCCGGTTGGCTTCGTCGATGCAGATATCGTCCACCGCGCAGTTCTGATGCCGTCCTCCCATGCTTTCGATGACGGACGCCGTTCCGGGATCGCTGCCAATGGTGACTTTGGGCGTTCGATGGGCCAACGCCTTGACCAAGGTAGCCGGGGCAATGCAGATGGCGCCGATGGGCTTGCCCGCCTCGGCCATCTCTCCGACAAGTCGCGCCGTCTCGGGTTCGACCGTTGCATCGGCGCCTTTTGCGGCAAAATCGCTCAGGTTTTTGGCTGCCCCGAACCCCCCGGGAAGGATGAGGGCATCGAGGTCGTCCGCCGTCACATCCGCCACATCCCGAATCTCGCCCCGGGCGATCCGGGCCGATTCGGTCAGCACGTTCCGCGTCTCCCCGGTCTGATCCTGGTTGAGATGATCGATCACATGGAATTGATCCACATTGGGGGCCATGCAGATGGCGCGGGCGCCGGCCCGATCCAGGAACAGCAGGGTGAGCGCCGCTTCATGGACTTCCGAGCCGTCGAAAACGCCGCAGCCCGCTAAAAGGACCCCTACCTGTTTGGCCATACGCACCTCCTTTGGGTTGACTGATCAGGTTCTCATCTAAACAGGAGATTCAGATAAAACTTTCGGATCTCATCCAAGTGATCAAATGAATGAGACGCATCACTGTTTCTGGCCGCCATTTCTCCGCGGATATCCGCCGCCAGGGTCTTGCCCAATTCGACGCCGAACTGGTCGAAAGGATTGATGGACCAGATGAACGCCTCGAAGACGGTCCGGGCCTCGTAAAACGAAAGAGATCGGAAGAGCACAC
>JAABTD010000025.1 GCA_011390065.1 Desulfobacteraceae bacterium | reverse complement strand
CGGTCGGCGGACGGACCGGCTCGGCCGATCGGCCTTCGCGGATGGCGGCGTCCCCCAGAAACCGTTCCACCTGGCGGATGGAGACCGTTTCATCGAACGCCCCCCGGTTGCAGGCGCCCTGGCAGGGGTGGAAACAGACCCGGCCGCAGACCGCCGGGAAAGGGTTCTCCCGCAAGATCGTTTCCCAGGCCGCGCCGGTTTGCTCTGCCGCCGTCAGCAGTTGAACCCTGGCGATATCCTCGCCGGCCGGACAGGCCGCGCCGCAGGGCGCCGTCTTTTCGGCATAGGCGGGGCGCATGAACCGCCACGCGCCGGTTTTGTTGCCCTCGGTGGTGACCCGGGAGCGGGAAATGAAAAGAGAGATGTCGTCAGCAAATGCCGGTTGCACGGTCATGGTCTCCCCTTTAGGACGATGCGGCGGCGGTTGTCGGATGTTCGATAAATCGAACCGCGTCATGGGCACGACGCTCTTCCGATCTGTTGGCCGCCTGTTTCATGGGGATCTCCTCCTCGATGGCCGCAGCGACCATTTCCAGCGGCGGTCCCCCGAAAACCCGGGCGAAAGCGCCGATCATGGCGGTGTTGATAATGGGCTGGGTTCGGGTTCCCAGACGGTTTTTTAAAGCGATGTCGGCGGCGTCCACGGCCGCCAGACGGAACCCTTCGAAGGGCGACAGATCCTCGGGAAATCCGGAGGCGTTGAGCAGAACCCATCCGCCCGGCTTGAGCCCCCGGGTCACATCGACGTACGCCAGCAGCTTGGCGTCCTGGACCACCACGTGGTCCGGGGCATAGAGGTTGGAGCGGATGAGGATCTTCTTTTCATCCAGCCGCAGATAGGCCTCCACCGGAGCGCCCCGTCGCTCCACGCCAAAGACGGGGAACGTCTGGACATAATATCCGGCCTTGAAAAATGCTTTTGCGAGAATTATGGAGGCGACCACGGTTCCCTGGCCGCCGCGCCCGTGGAATCGAATCTCCTGCATGGCGCCGCCTTTGGTGGTTTATGAATACGGGTGATCCACCGGCCGCCCCGCATGGCGGCCGATTGTGAGTGCTCCTGTGTTAGCGGATTTCAGGGTCCGACGCAAGCCATTTTCGGCCCCGTCCGCATTCCGGGTCAGCCGTCGGCAACGATTTCCGGGGGCGGCGACGCATCGGCCTCCTTGCCGGTTGAGTCCGTCTGTCGTTCATCCAGCTGGATCTCTACCTGTCTGGCGACTTCCCGGACGTGATCGTCGTCGCCTGCGGGGCCCCGCTTCCGCTCATCCAGGTTTTCGATGGCGGTGGCCCGGCCATAAATCATGACGGTGTCGTAGGGATAAATCATCGTACTGCCTTTGGGCGCCCCGAGATAAGCGCCGTCCCGGCGGGTAATCCCCAGGACCATCACCCCCTCGTGGCTCAACCGGAGATCGGCCAGGGCCTGATCCGCCATCCAGTCCTCCGGCGTCGCCTGGATTTCACTCACCTGATACTCCCCGGCCAGATGGAGCATGGCGGCATAATCCCGGACATCGATGTCGCTGTACTGTTTGAGGGCCTTTGAAATGAGATTGGACAGATGGCGATCGACCCACCTGCTGGACGCCACGGCCCAGAGAACGACCAGCCCCGTCACCAGCAGGACCATCCGCCAGGCCAGGGGATGGGTCCCCTCCATATTGACAAAGGAGATGATCAGCGAGGACATGGCCGTTACGATCCCGGCGTTGCCCAAAAGCATCAGGAAAAGCAGAATTCGCCGGCGCACCGGATGATTGACCACCTTTTCGGATTCGTCTGTGGTGAAGCCGACTCCTGTGAAGGCAGAGCGGGCCTGGAACCGGGCGGACTGCCGGGACAGGCCGGTATGGGTCAGGGCCACCGTGGCGATGCGGGTCACCAGGATTGAGAGGGTGAGGACCGTCAGCAGGGTGATGATGGAGAGCATGGTGGCCTAAATGTCTTTCAGCGCTTGCCGGGCCGCGATGACCACCGGATCCCAAACGCCCGAAAACGGCGGGGCGTAACTCAGATCCAGATACAGCATCTCGTCCAGAGTGAAGCCGGCGTGCAGCGCCGTGGCCGCCACATCGATCCGTTTGGCCGACCCCTTGCCGCCCACGATCTGAACCCCCAGAAGTTTGCCCGAGCCTTTTTCCGCAAGCACCTTGACGGTGATGGGAGCCGACCCCGGATAATAACGGGGCAGGGTGGCGGCATTGATTTTGCCGACCACATATTGCCGCCCGAGGGCTTCGATTTCCCGTTGGCTCAATCCGGTGCGGGAGCATTCGGTCTCCATGTACTTGGTGATGGCCGTCCCCACGGCGCCGGGAAAGGTGGCGTAGCCGCCGCCGAGGTTGATGCCGGCCACCCGGCCCTGTTTGTTGGCCACCGTGCCCAGAGCCACGTAAAAGGGGCGTCGGCTGACGATGTGATGGGTCTGGACGCAGTCGCCGGCGGACCAGACGCCGACGGTTTCGGTCTGCTGCAATTCGTTGACCTTGATGCCGTCTTTGACCCCTACGGGAATCCCCGCATCTTTGGCCAGTCCGGAATTGGGACCGACGCCGATCCCGAGGACCACGATGTCGGCCGGGAGGGTCCTCTGGTCGGTGACCACCCCCCGGACCTGTCCATTGTTGACGTCGAAGCCCTTCACGGTCTCCTTCCGGTAGAGATGAACGCCGTCTTCCATCAGGGCGTCGGAGACCTGTTCGCCCATATCCGGATCCAGGGTTCCCATGACCTGGGCGGCCATCTCCACCAGGGAGACGTCCAGGCCGCGCATCTTGAGCGCTTCGGCCATCTCCAGGCCGATGTAGCCGCCGCCCACCACCACGGCGTTTTTGGGGGCCGCTTCATCCATGACCTTTTTGAAATGGATGCCCTGCCCGAGCGTATTGACGTCGAGGATGCCCTCGGCGTCGATGCCGTCGATGGGCGGACGGATGGGTTTGGCGCCGGTGGCGATCATCAACTGGTCGTAGGGTTCCCAGAAATCCTTCTTCCCTTCGAGGTCCCGCACCTGTACTTTCCGGGCGTCCGTATCGATGCCGATCACCTCGTGACGGGTGCGGACATCGATGTTGTGCTTTTCCCGGAACGCTTCCGGCTTTCGGGCCACCAATGCATCTGCTTTATCGACCAGCCTGGCGATATAGTAGGGGATGCCTCAGGCGGCATAGGAGGTGTGACGGCCCCGCTCGAAGGCGATGATTTCCATATCGGGTCGCCGTCGACGGACCTGGGAGGCCGCGCTCATTCCCGCCGCATCTCCACCGATCACCACCAGTCGTTCCTTTTTTGCCATCGCTTGTCTCCTTATTCTGTTGTCGTCATTCTGTTGTCGTCGCAGTCACGGGCGCGGGGCCTTGCCCCATCTCCAGTCTAAAACAACCGGGCCCCGATTTCAAAATGAAAACCATCGTCCTGGAGATCCCAATCCGAAGGATCCGCCACGTCTTTCAGCGCATATCCCCAGTAAATCCGGGCGTAAACGTCCTCCCGGAGGTCCCATCGAAGCCCCAGGCCGGCCCCCGCAAGGGTGTCCGGATCCGGGTCGTTTTCCTCGACGTTCCAGCCCGATCCGACATCGACAAAGGGACACGCCCGGAGCCATCCGTCGGTGGGACGTCTGCTGATGTAGGGAATCCGCAGCTGAAACACCGGGACCCGCCATTCCAGGGACGCGATCACGCCGCCGTCGGTGGTCATCTGGTTCTCCCGGTATCCCCGGACCGTGTCGGCCCCACCGATGGCGAACTTCTCCATGGGCAAAAGGGCGTCGTCCGAAAGCCGCAAGTCGATCCGGAAAAGCGTCTGGCTGTCGAGCCATTCCAGCCGGCGGAGCCACTGGAATTGACCCAGCCAGGTGAAGAACCGGCCGTCCGGCCGGTCGTCGCCATGGATGGTGGCGCCCATGGCGTCCAGTCCGAAACTGAAGGTGGACCGGACGGCGATCACCTGGGTCAGGGTCCGGTCGATCCACTCCTGGGCAAAACGGAGCGCGGCGATCTCGCTTTTGCCGTCCGGCGGCACGCCTTCTGAAAAGGAGAACCCTTGCCCCAGCAGGGAGGTTTCGCCCCGCCGGTTTTCAAACGCCAGGGACAGAGCGAACTCCCGGGAAAGGGTCCGGTAGAAGGGATGGCGCAGGGCCACGCGCCAGGTGTCGGTCTCGCTCCTGATGTCCAGGGGATCGAAAGGGTCGGCCACCACTCTCGATTCCGCCCGCTCGAAACCGCCGGACAGGGTGGTATCCCAACGGGTCACGGGGATGGCGTAGCGCACCGAAAAATCGTCCAGCCCCTCGGTGATCCCGTATTCGACATCGAGGGCATCGCCCCAGCCGGTGATGTTGAGCAGCCCGGCCCTGATGTCCCCACGGTAGGCGCCGATGCTGGGGGACTGGTGGTTGTTGAATTCAAGGCTCATGTAATAGGGGCGGGCTTCGTCGACTTCCACATGGAGCGTCGCCTCCCCCAGCGCCAGGCCGGGCCGGAGTTCCGCATTGATGTTTTCAACAAGCGGGTCTTGTTTCAGCAGCTTCAGCACCCCCTGGAGATGGTAGACATTCACCGGATCGTCGGGATCGGTCCCCCGTTCGAGCCGGCTCCTGATATAATGGGTCCGGAGCCAGTCGTTGCCGGAAACAGTCATTTCAGAAATCCGTCCCTCCACGATCTCGATGACGACGACCCCGTCCGCCACTTTCTGGTCCGGTATCCGGGCCCCGGAAGTCCGGTACCCGTTGGCGATGTAATATTGGGTCAGCCGGTCCTGCACCTCCTGGAGATCCTCGAAGGTGATTTCCCGGTTCTCATAGGGGGCCGTCAACGGCGCCAGTTCTTCATCGGTAAAGACCGTGTTTCCTTCCAGGTGAAAGGATGAGACCCGGATCTTTTCGAGGGTCGAGAGCCGCTCCCGGTCCGATTCAAAGACCTCCAGGGGCGGCAGCTCAAACGCCGCCCCCGCGGCTGCCAGGATGAACAGGGCGCTCACCGCCGCTGTGATGACTGCTGTCGGCTTCAATTTTTCAGGCTCCTTTCACTCGGAGAGGTTGACGCCTCAGGTTCAAGGGACGCGGGGAAATCCCATCCCCCGTCGGTGTTGTAAGCGTAGTGCCGGGTCCGGTGTTCCACGAAGCTCTCGCCATTCCACATCCGCACCCGCAACGTGACCCGGGAATTGTGAATATCGATCCGGTTGTAGGCGTTTTCTTCGCTCCGCATCCGGCTGGAAGCGGCCGTGCCCGCCTGAATCACCAGCACGGACCGGGCCAGGGTCCGGTAGGCTGAATGGGATCCACCGGCATAACTCATGTGAAAATGACCCGCAAGGAGCAGGTCCAGATTGCACGCCGCCACCATCTCAAGCACTTTGCGGGCCCGGCCCACCAGGGGCAGTTTCTGGTTCTGGGGCGGCGGCAGAAAGGGATGATGGGTCACCAAAATCTTGAACACATTGTCGGGAATGGGACACATCCGCCGCCGGATCAGTTCGATCTGGGCCCTCGAAATCCGCCCTTTGGTAAACGTGAGGGATCGGGCGGTGTTGATGCCCAGCACGGCGATCTCATCATCCTGGTAAAAGGGGGCCATGTCATCGGTGATATATCGCCGATACCGCGTCAGCGGCCTCAGAAACCGGCGCGCCACATTGTAAAGCGGAACATCGTGGTTTCCCGGAACGATGATCTTGGGAAACCGAATCCGCTCGAGATAATCCCTTGCCATGCGGTACTGGCCGCGCCGGGCCCGCTGGGTCAGATCGCCGCTGATCACCACCAGGTCGGGGCCCTCCGCCGCCAGGTCCGCCAGGAGCGCCTCGGCCACGGCCGGAATCACCCGGCCGAAATGGATGTCCGAAAGGTGAACGAGGGTCTTCATGGCGCCCGGCGGGGAAGAATCACCCGCGGATAGCCGGGCCGGACCCGGCGCCGGGCTTCAGGATTGTCAACGGCGAAAAAGCCGCTGCCCGAGTTGATGAGAAAGGTCCTCTGCATCGGTTCACAGGCCCTCCGGCGGTTGGCTTACCGCCGGCTGCGACGGGTGTTCTCTTCGATTTTGAAAACGATGATGGACAACTCTGCATAGACGCGGCTGAACAGGACCGCCAGCAGATAGCCGATCAGGCTCCCGGCCGCCGCCCCGTAGGCGCCGCTTCTGACGGCAAAAAACATAAGCGCCAGCGCGACAAGGCCCCCCAGGATCAGGGCGGCGATGTAAAAGGCTTTGACCAGCTCGGGAGTGATCATGCGGGTGAAGCGGAAATCGATCAGACCGGAAAAGACCTCCCCGAGCCGGATGGGCGCCCCGGCCGCAGCCCTCTCCTGACGGTCGATAAACTCACCGCAGTGCTTGCATTTTTTCGCTTTTTCCCGGATGGGCTCGTCACAAAAGGGGCAAGGGATGACGCCCGGCGCTTCCTCGGCCCCTTCACTGGCGGAAATGGGGTAAATGGCCGGTTTGGGGGTGATCCGCTCCGGCTCTTTTTTGTCAGACCCGGCCGGCTTCGGTTTGGCGGCCCTTTCCTTCTCCGGGACGTCCGGGGAGGGTTCCTGGAACTGTGGAAACGGATTGCCGCAATAGACGCAGGCGCGGGAGGGGTGTTGTTTGTGCCGGCATTTTTCGCAAATGTAGACGGCCGGTTCGGAAGAATCGGGAACCGGAGGCGGCGCAGGCGACGCCGGCGGATCAATGGGCGCAACAGACGTCCGGGCCTTTCCGGATGGCGGTTTGGCATCGGGTGCGCCAACGGCGCCCGTGCGATCGAGTAAAAACCGGGCGTTGCATTTCCGGCATTTGGTCTGCACCCCTTTTTCCGGTATCTTCCCCTCATCGACCTGGGAAGCATGACCACAGCTGGGACACGTCACTTTCATGGAACCGTCCTTGGGAAGCGCGCTATTCGTATTGGTATTCTTTCAACTTCAGGATCCCGCCGCCGGGCACCGCGATATCCCGCTCAATGACGCGGACGGGTTGTTCCCTCTGGCCGGGGATCACCGGATTTTCCATCTTTCTCGGCGCCGGGGGTTCAAAGGCTTCAGGGACTGCACGGGCCCCGTCTCCGCCGTCTGAAACAGGGTCGTCTGCAGAAACCGCCGGGCCCGGCGAAAGCGGTTCCCGGCCCCTGTCCATTTGAGGCCACGACGCCGTGGGAACCTCCTCCATACAGCGGGTAAATTCCTCATGATTCGAGGTGGCTTCCAGGCATTCCCGACGGCGTTGACGCATCTTTTGGTAGGTCTCCGCGGAGATGACGTTGCCGTTGGCGTCGTAGTAGGTTCTGCTGCCGGCGGTCCCTGGGGAAACCGCCGTCCACAGGAGCATCCACAGCATCAGCAGAAATGGGACGATGACCGCTTTCCTCACCGGGGCCTCCTTGGTTTCTTTTCAGTGACGTCCGAAGAACGGAGAAGCTTTCCTCTTCAGTACGAAAAATCGGGGATCAATGCAACCGCTTTCGTGAGTATCGTCCCCGGATATTCCATGGAGCTTATGGATACAGAACCGGTCCAGAATGATCAAGGATAAATTATCGCTGGGCGTCGGCGATGGCCACTTCTTCAAAGGTTTTAATTTCAGCCAGAATGCGGGTGGCGGCATCCATGAGTTCCATGGCCAGGGCCGCACCGGTCCCTTCTCCCAGGCGAAACCGGAGGTCCAGCAACGGCCGGAGTCTCAGATGTTCCAGCATGAACCGGTGTCCGATCTCCACGGAATGATGACCCGCAAACAGGTAGGGACGGGCCGCCGGCGCGAGTTCGCAAGCGATCAGCGCCCCCGCCGTGGAAATCAGCCCGTCGCAGATCACCGGGATGCCGTATCCCGCGGCGCCGATCACCAGTCCGGCGATGCCGCCGATCTCCAGCCCGCCCACCTTGGCGAGCACGTCGATGGGATCGGCCGGGTCCGGCCGGTTGAGGGCCAGGCCGCGTTCGATGACCTCAATCTTGTGGGCCAGCGCCCCATCGTCCAGCCCGGTCCCCCGGCCGGTCACGTCTGCCGCGGAAAGACCGGAAAACGCGGCGATGATGGCCGTGGAGGGAGAGGTGTTGCCGATGCCCATGTCGCCGGTTCCCAGGAGGTGGAAAGGGCCCTCGGCCGCCAGCTCTTCGACGATCTCGATGCCGGCTTCGATGCTGCGCACCGCCTCCTCCCGGGTCAAAGCCGGCCCCCGGGAGAAATTCCGGGTCCCCCGCCGCACTTTTTTATGAAAAATGGGCAGTTCAGGATCGAACGCTGCGTCCACGCCCAGATCCGCCGCAGCCACCCGGGCCTTGGCATGGCGGGCCAGCACATTGATGGAGGCCCCGCCCTGAACAAAATTGTACACCATCTGGGCCGTCACTTCCGGGGGGAACAGACTGACCCCCTCCTCGCAGATGCCATGATCTCCGGCGCAGGCGACCACGATCCGTTTGCGGAGATGGACGTCCAGCGTGCCGAAAATTGCGGCCAGCCGGGCGCCGACCTCCTCCAGAACCCCTAAACTGCCGGCCGGGCGGGCCTGGTTCCGCAGCCGTTCCCGGGCGGCCTCAAAAGCCGTTTCATCCAGCGGTTTGATGCCGGCGATGCACGCTTCCAATCGCTTCATACTGTCTCCTTTGCGTTTCAGGCGATCTACCCAAAAAAAATCCGTGCTGCAGGACGCATCCCACAGCACGGATATGTACGGACAACATGATCCAGTCATCACATGCGTCTATGTTCCCTTGCAGCCGCATTTCAGCGGCGCCGCGACATCGGGTGCTATAACGAGTGCAACGCGAAAGATCAAGTCCTAAAGACCCGCCACCTCTTTGCCGCAATGCTTGCAGATCTTGGCCCGATGCTTGATGATCTCGGCGCAGAACGGGCATTCGCGGGTAAAAAAGCGATCGTGAATCCGCCGGATGGACGCCTCGACCTTTTTCTGGATGATGTCATTGTCGAAAGGCGTGTTCCGTAGCGAATCGAGGGCCGCCAGGTCGCCCATGTCACCGATCAGTTCCGCCGCCTGATTGCGAAGGCGGGGCGGTTCCGTCGCGTCCAGCAGGATCTGCAGCACTTTTTCCGCATCTCCGGACGACTGAAAACCTTCCAGTTCCCTTTTCCCCTCCTCTGCCCGACGCTCCATCTGCTCCTGAAGGGCCAGGGCCTCCTCGTCGACAATCTGCCCCGTGCCGCCGAAGGGGCCGAAAACCGATATGCATTCGAATTTCAAACTGTCCGGATAGCACATGCAGCGGTAGGAAGCGGTGCGCCCGTAGTTCTCCTCGATATTCTTCCATCCCTCCACGTACAGGGGGCATTCGTCGTTGAAGCACATATACAGATAAGGCGACCCCCATCCCAGGCCATCGTCGCACGGCACCGGCGGGACTTCCCACAGGTTCATGATCCGGCCGCAATGGGGGCAGGCAGGCTTGTCCTGGGCTACAATTTTTTCAAACACTTGCTGCTTGGTCTCAAAGGCCATTCGATTTCCTCCTTGTAGGGTGTCGATATGATTTCGGAAATGGGCCTTTTCGGTATAAAAGCGTCATTTCTCCAAATGGTTGAAAAATAAGCGCCCCCCGGGATGATGTCAACATTCTGTGATTGCCATCATCTCATCCCGGTGGTATATTTCCAGATCAACCGATAACCCCAAGCGCCCAAGGAGGCCGGCCATGACCCGATCCAACCGATCCGTTTTTTCCCGGATCATTTTGCTGCTGATTCTTTCCTTTTTGCTTCTACTGACGGGATGCGCGACAACAACCCGGACCATCTCCACCAGCGAAGAAATTCATTACGATGAAGCCTATGATTTTTCCGATAAGAAGCAGATTGTCAGCGGTCTGGTGGACCCGCTCCTGGACCGGTATCCGGCCGGCGGGCAACGGCCCATCGTGATTGTTTATCCGGTGGCCAACCGGACCTCCGAACACATCGACACCAGCGGCATCACCGACGATATCCGGGAAGAACTGCTCCAGTCGAACCGGTTCCGGTTTCTCAACGAGGCCCAACGCGACAACATCGCACGGGAACTGGACTACCAGTACAACAGCGGCATGGTCGATCCGAGCCAGCGGATCGAAAGGGCCCGGCAGGCCGGCGCCGATTATATTCTCTCCGGCACCCTCCGCTCCATCGAAAAAGAGGAAGGAAGGGGGATCCGGTGGAAAAAGAAATCGATGAACTACTACAGCCTCCATCTCCAGTTAACCGACCTGAAATCCGGCATGATCGACTGGAGTCACAGTGTGGATCTGGCCCGTGAGGCCTCCAGGCCGATTATCGGCTGGTAGCGGATGTCGACCTCCCGCCAAAGCCCGTCCGCACCGGCGGCGCTCTTTCTGGGGGCGATGCTCCTGTTTTCAGGATGCACGGCCGCCCCCATTCGCGACGCCCGGAACGCCTTCTACGGAGAGGCGCCGGAGGCGGCGGCCCGGTCCGTCTCGGAAGCCGAAGAGATCGGAGGGCGGGATCGGCTGCTGTGGTTGATGGAGAAAGGCGCCATCCTTCATCACGCCGGCCGGTATGTGGAAAGCACGAATGCGTTGCTGGCGGCCGCCCGCCTCATGGAACAACAGGACATTGTCAATGTGGGCCAGCAAACCGCCTCCGTCATGACCAACGACTGGGCCACGGACTACAAGGGGGAGTACGGAGAAAGGCTCTGGGTCCACACTTATCTGATGATGAATTTTTTGATGCGCCATCAGGTCGACAGCGCGCTGGTGGAAGCCAAAAAAGCGCTGAAGCTGTTCAACGCCTACCCCGACGCCCTGGAACAGGCCTATTTCACCCGGGCGCTCATCGCTCTGTGCTACGACAATCTGAGGCTCTACAACGACGCTTATATCGAATACAAAAAACTGGCCGGCGACCTGCCCGATCCCGCGGCGGCGGTTCCGGACCTCTACCGGCTGACCCGGAGGCTGGGATTTCGCGAAGAAGCCGACCGGTATCGAACCATGGTCCCCGCCGCTCCTCTCCTGCACTTGCCCGCCGCGGCGGAACTGGTGATCTTCGCCGGGACGGGACAAGGCCCCATCAAAGTCTCCGGGGACATTATCGTCCCCCCTTCCATCCGTTTTTCCTTTCCTCGCTATGTTCGCCGATCGTCGCCTGAGACGATGATCACCGTATCCAACGCCAACGTCGCTCTGAACGGCATCCTCATCACCACCGACATCACTGCGGTGGCCGAAGCCTCGCTTTCCGCCCGGGCCACCCGGCTGGCTTTCAAGGAAACAGCCCGGGCCGCACTCAAAGAATCGGTTGCCCGAGCCATCGAGCGAAAAAACGATGAACTGGTCAGCGTTCTGGCTCGGGCGATTCTGTTCATCATGGAAGAAGCCGACACCCGAGCGTGGGAAACGCTTCCCGGCGGTTTGACGCTGGCGCGTTTCCCCCTCTCCCCCGGCATACACCGCGATTTGGAAATTCGCATATCCGACGGTTCCGGCGGAACGTCGCTTTCGATCCCCGAACTCAGGGTCCGGGCCGGCCAGCGGGTCTACTACTCTCTTCGTGCAACCCGATAATGGTTGTTTTTTAAAAGCTGAGATCAGGGACCAACGGCGGGCGATGCAGCGCTATTCCAGGATATCGCCGTAGCGCGCGCGGAACCAGCGGACAACCAGATAGCCAACGACCATCAGGACCACAAACACGCCGAGCATATAGGGGTTCATGCGGGCCACCCCATCGCCGACGCCCATGAAGGGGATGCCCATCACCCACTGGACGATCCAGCCGGTGATGAAGTAGAGGCGGAAGGGGATGCCGCCCAGAGGCAGCAGGAGGTTTTTCAGGGCATAGGGGATGCCGGGGACGGCGAAAAACACAAATGTAAAACTGGCGGCGCTGGCATCCGGCACACGGGGGATTTCGTAGCCGATCTTAACCGCCAGACGACGGATCGGATCATGCAACAGACGCCCGGCCAGCAGATACGCCGCCGCCAGATGGATCGGCATGACCGCCGCGGAAACCGCCAAGCCGACCAAGAGTCCGAATTTAAGCCCGGCCACTACCAGAAACACGCTGATGGGGAAACCCAGGATCGGCAGCACCGCCATCAGCGCGAAAAACGTCGCCGGGGAAGTCTGTTCGCTGCGGACAACCGCCACGAGATCGTAAACCGCCGTCTTCAGCCCATCGACGGGATCGTAGGCATGGACTCCCCAATAGATTAAGCCGGCCAGCGCCAGCAGGATGACGCCAGCGGCCGGAAGGAGGCAGATCTTTTGGCGCATCTTACCCATCGCTTCGGTTTTCCGGGAAAATCGCAGTCGCCTGCCTGCCGGAAGAACCGGTTCCGCCTTCCTTCATGGGTCGGAACACCAATCTCTTAATTTCTATGCAGCGACATGCTCGTCGGCAATTCATAGCAGGGGGATGAATCTTTTACCAGGATGTGGTCCTCGAGAATAGGCTTCTGAATCATCCGATGAACGCACTGTGAGCAATCCCAGAATTGCCAGTTGCGCTTGGCTGAATAATCGAGGCATCCATCATAATATGGACAAAAGATATTTCGCGTCCCTGCTTTTCGGACTGGATTGGTATTTTGCGGCATAATGACCTCCTTGAGGAAAGGGGGATTCAACAAACTCACCGATTATATTAGCAAGAAAGATGCCGATTCCGACAGAATTTTCCACTGTTGTTTATCAATCGGCTCTGTTTCTTACTTAAGAGAAACCCCAAAAAATAGAAATACTGTCAACACCCCATATAGGGGGGAGGGTTGACCCTAAAAAATATTTCGAAAATTCGGTTAGATCCTGACATTTTTTTGACGGATCGCGACAAAAATTGTCCGGCCTATTTTTTTCGTTGTTCCTTGGCATAGGCAGCCGCTTCCAGGCCGGCCACACAGCCCTCTCCGATGGACTTGGCCATCTGCCAGGGCGGACCGCAGATATCCCCGGCCGCATAAATGCCGGGAATATTGGTTTCCTGCTTTTTATTGGTCAGGATGAACCGCATCTCCTCCGGGTCCAGGGTCACCCCCAAGCCGGCGGCGAGTTCCAGGGCGCCTTTGGCCCCCAGTTCCACGAACAACGCCGAGACTTCCAACGTTTCGCCGTTGTCCAGCGTCACCCCTTCCAGCGCTTCAGTCCCCTGAATTTCCGCTACCCATTGTTCGGGATGGCGGATAATGTCGCTGCGCTCCACCTGTTCCCTGAGCCGGTCATCGACTTCCAGGCCGCGATAAATCAAGTGAACGCGGCTGGCGATCATCAGCAACGTCATGGCGCCGGATGCGGCTGCGCTGCCGTTTCCGACCACCGCCACCGGCTCATTCCGATAAAAATGGCCGTCGCAGTCGACGCAGGAACTCACGCCTTTCCCCTGAAGCTCTTTTTCACCGGGGACCTTGAGCCGGTTCCTGGAGATGCCCATGGCCAGGATCAGGGACCACGCACTCAAAATTTGCCCGGATTCCAAAATCACCCGGAATCGTCCGTGGGTCTCCGCATCGACCGCCACCACATCTTCGTCCAGAAACGAGGCGCCAAATTTTTCAGCCTGGATTTTCCCCTGGGCCAGCATCTCTTCTCCGGTCGCCACATGGCTCATACAGCAGTAATTTTCTACATGGGCCTTATGGAGCGAACTCTGCTTCAACCGGCCCAGAACGGCGACCCGGGTTTTGGCGCGAGCCGCATGAACCGCCGCCTGAAGGCCGGCCGGCCCCGACCCCAGGATAACAACATCGTATGGGTCTGTGGTTTCCGTCATTTTCTCCTCCTTCTCCTCTGGCATTGCACAATTTCTGTCTCATTTATATTGTTTTTATCACACGGCGGAAAGTAGGTCGATGATGTATTCTTTTCAGAAAAACGCATTATTCGGATAATGATTCGCCGAACGCCAGATCCGCATAGACGGGCAAGTGATCCGAGGCGAGCTGCACGTCGTGGGTTCGGGGAATGCAGACAGCCTGGACGCTCAACTGACGGGAGACAAAGATGTGGTCGATTCGGAACATGGGATTCCGGGAGAAAAAGGTCCCCCCGGGCGGCATGTTGCCGCTCTGGCCGTCCGTCTGGACGTCCGCCTGGACGTCCGACAGATGAGCGCTGATCAACTGATAGCTCGGCGACCTCGGTCCGGCGTTGAAATCGCCGCACACCAGCGCCGGCATTTCCGGATTTAAGCCGCCCAGCCATTCCGGTCCCACCAGGGCCGCCATCTGGGCGCGGCGCTCCCTGGGATAAAGACTCAAGTGGGTGGTCAGGATCTGGACCGGCCCTTCCGGCATTGCCACCGTCGCCTGAAGCACCCCCCGCTGTTCGCGGTCGCCTTTTCCGGGAATGGAGGGCAGCCATCCGCGACGAACATCGGAAATGGTCCGCCGGCTCAACAGCGCTATGCCGTAAGCGCCGTCTCCATCCTCCACCACCGGGAAAAAACGGTAGGACATGGACAGGGCGTTGGCCAAAAACGCCGCCTGATCCTGGCGTCGGGTGCGCCATTTGTCCACATCGACCTCCTGAAGGGCCACGACGTCCGGATGGAACTGGCGAATCACCCGGGCGATCCGCTCCGGAAAGATCTTGCCGTCCATGTTCATGCAACTGTGAATGTTGTAGGTCATGATCCGGAATCCGCTCTCCGAGGGCCGCTTCCTGACCGGACAGTATCCTTGAGGCCTGCCCCGGCATGACAGCAGATCTTCCACTTTCATCCTGAGATCGAGGGCCCGCAGACAGGGTTTTTCCGACGGCAGCGAAGGGGGCAACAGAAGGAAGCCTCGGGTTTCCTCACTTCCAGGCCCGCCGTGTCCGCCGTTCTCCACTGAGAAACTCATGGGCGGCCGATCCGGCGACCACCCGGAAATGACCAGATCGCCCGCATCGGGATGCCGGCAGAGGGCGGCCAGATCCTGAGTCGCGCCGGCCAGAAAGGGATGGTCGGGACCCAGAATCCGCTCCCGGTCGGAAAACAGATCGAAGCAGCCGCTCCCGTTGACGGCCTTCACTGCTTCACCGCTGCAGAAAAGGACCAGAGGAATGCGGGCATCGTCCGCCAGTTGGCGGGCGATGGTCGTCTTTTCCTCGCCGGTAGTGGCCAGGGGAAGGTAAATATGACCCAACGGCCCCATATCGGCCACCCGAATCCGCCGGACCTCATCCTCGGATATCACCAGCGGCGGGTTTTCCTTTCCTTTCCAAAGATAGCTCTTGCCCCGGAGATAAAGGTTTTCATGGGCGTCCTCGGACAGGGATTCCCCCATGGGAACTTTCGACAGAGGACCAACCGACAGCGTGTTCCGCACCGCATCCCCCACCCGCTGCCGGTAGCGGCGCCGGTAGCTCTCCGTCGCTTCCTGGCCGTGATCCGAATAGACGATGACATGATAATCCCGACGATCCGAGCGCCGGGCGGTCCGATAGATGTCCTTGATGGTCCCGTCGATGCCTTTCAAGCTCCAGTGGGCGAAGGCGGAACTCGGCCCCCGCCGGTGAGACTGCTCGTCGTAGCCCAGCAGGTTGGCATGGATGACGGGAACGCCCCTGGCCACGTCCATCTTGACCCTGAACCGGATCAACTCCCGCAACACAATGGACACGCCGACCCGGGTGGGGATGAATTTCAGCTCTTTGAAAAAATTTTTCCGCTCGTAAAGGCCCCGGATAAAATCCCAGACCGCCAGCCCCAACTCGATGAGGACCAGACCCAGCACCCGAAAAATCTTGCCGATGTGCAAAAAAAGGATCAGAAGCGTTTTAAGGGGATGGGTCGACCGGAGGAAAGATTTAAGATTGAGCGTCTCGATACAGTAGCGGGCGTTTTCGGCGCCGCCGCTGTAAATGTTGGAATAGGAAGCGCCGCCGGTCAACAACGGCTTGCCTGAGGCCGCAAGGGAACGGACCACCCGGTCCACGGCCCGGTGGTCGTAAAGCACGAATTGGCGGCCCGTCCGCCGGTGAATGTAGGAAAATGCAGGCACAGCCCCCTTGCGGCCGTAAAAAAGCTCCGCCTGCACCGCTGGGGTGGTGGACGGCAGCCCGGAATAGAAGGGCTTCAGCTCATATTCCTGCTGTTCCAGAAGGTTCTTCAGAAAGGGGGCCCGCCCATTTTTCAAAGCTCGAAGGAACTGAGTGTGCGCCAGGCCGTCTATCTGGAGAAGGATCGCTCCGGGCGTGGTGGCCGTCCCCTCGGCTTCGGGCAATCCCAGCAGCTTGACGATCCATTCACTGCGGCTCAGCAACTTACGGAGTCGACGGAACCATCGCTCGAAAAAGCTAATCAAGGGATGCCTCTGTTCTCCCGTCTTCTTTTTTGATCAGCCCCGCCACAGCCGTGGCCTTCTGAGCCAACAACTCCCACTCCGTCTTGATTTCCTGAAACATCTCTTCCAGTCGATCCATGGGAAGAGACAGCGCCTCCTCACGGTCTTCCGCCAGCATGGCGTCATACAATTTTTCCATCTTTTCGGCGCTCGCATCCCTTGAGAAGGCTTTGGCGGTTTCAGCCGCCGTTTTCCCCCACTTTTCGGCTGTTTCCGGTGATTTGAAAAACTCGCCAATGGCCTCGGCAAAGCGTTCGGGAGGGGTGTCCGCCGCCAGCAGACGTCCGTTCTCCCGATCTCTGACCACCTCCCGGGCGCCGGACGCATCCAGAGAAATGACCGGCCGGCCAGCGGCCATTGCCTCGGTCAGCACCATGCCCTGGGTTTCGGATTTTGACGAAAAGACGAACAGGTCCATGGCCCCATACGCATCGGCCAGGGACCGACCGGTCAGCTTGCCGGCCATGATCAACCGGTCCGCCATCTCTTCGCTGCGGAATCGCTCTTCGATGGCTTTTCCACTAGGTCCCGCCCCCACCACCAGAAACCAGGCGGTCTCGTCGGTTGTCATGTAATCCACCACTGCATCGGCCAGGTAAGAAAGGTTCTTTTCCGGCGCCAGACGGCCCAGGTGGCCGATCACCCGGACATCATCGGGTATGGTCATTTTCCGGCGAAATCGGCCCCCCTGCCCCTCTCTGAAAAAGTCGACGTCAACGCCGGTGGGGATCTCGGCGATGGGCCGGTTCACGCCTCGCTTTCGGATCAACCGGGCCACCGATTCGCTGGGCGCCACCACGCGGGTGCAAAGATTGGCATACTCCGTGACAAGGTGAATGGCGAACCGCTTCATGACCTCGGAATCCGCCGAAACATAATGCGTATAGCGCTCATAAAGGGTGTGATGGGTGAAGACCAGGGGAAGTCTGCGGTATCGGGCTGCCCGCATCGCCGCATCTCCCAGCAGAAAAGGGTGATGACTGTGGACGATGTCAGGTTGGAACCCGTCGATTTTCTGGTCGATAATAAAGGGTATGGGGATGCGGACCGAAAAGTCGCTCCCGTTGAAGTTCTGGATCGCCGGCACCCTCAGCATCCCTTCTTTAACGCTGCCGATTTCCCTGGCTTCCGGAAAGGTCGGCGCCACGACCAGCACCTCGTGTCCCCGTTTCCGCAAGTCCTGGCTGAAAAAATCGACAGACCGGGCCACCCCGCCCACATGGGGCAGGTAGGTATTGGTGAACATGCAAATTTTCATAATGGTGCACCCTTTCTCAATGCAAGTGCAAGCGCCGCAAGCCCTCCGTTGCCGTGGATGACGCCGGCCTTTCCCGGAAAGACGGCGCAGGCGGCGAGCAATTCCAACAGGTTTGTTTTCTTTACTCAATATCCTCCCAACCCGAGTGATTTGGAATAAAGCGGACACCCTATTTTGGGGTTTCTGACGCAGTATTTGCCATGACGCCGATCCGCCATCCATTCTAATCCAAACTTTTTTATTTTAAAATGTAACTTTCCCGCATTTCCGGACGACATAATGATAAACGCCGCTCGCCGGGTATGATGCGAGGGCATGAGGCCTGACTTTAGCCTGATTTTAGCCTGATTTTAGATTGACGCTGGCCGGTTTTTTCCTTAAGCTGCCTCGGACCATCGGGAACAGGATGGAAAATGATGCAAACCCTAAAAGACAGCGGGACCCGCCCTTCGGCGCCCTGCGGGGGGTCCCAAGGAGAGACATGATGGCGGAAAAGGCCTTTCAGGATTATTACCCCGAGGATGTCAGCCACTGCTACGGATGCGGGCGACTGAATGAAAAAGGACATCAGATCAAAAGTTACTGGGATGGGGATGAGACGGTTTGCACCTTTGAGCCCCGCCCTTACCATACGGCCGCACCCGGATTTGTTTACGGCGGTCTCATCGCTTCGCTCATCGATTGCCACTCCACGGGAACCGCTGCAGCCGCAGCTTACCGGGCCGAGGGACGCGAGATGGGCACGGAGCCGCCGTTCCGGTTCGTGACCGGCGCTCTCCATGTCAATTATCTGAAGCCGACCCCCATCGACGCGCTCCTGGAGCTGCGATCCCGGATAAAGGAAATCAAAGGACGCAAGGTCGTGGTGACCACCGAGTTGTCCGCACGGGGAGCGGTCTGCGCAACGGGCGAGGTAACGGCGATTCAGATGCCGGACGCCATGAAGGCCCAACCGGCCGGGACTTAAATACTTAGATTAAGGAGCGCCCATGCTGGGGGCCATCGCAGGAGACATCATCGGATCGGTTTTCGAAGCAAGGCCCATTAAGACCGTTGACTTCGATCTTTTTTCTCCCCGATCGACCTTTACGGACGACACGGTGTTGACGGTTGCAATCGCCTGGGCCATCCTGGAGAATCGGGATTATGGGACCGCGATCAAGGCATTCGCCCGGCGTTATCCCGGCGCCGGCTACGGCGGCGCTTTTTATCAGTGGATGCAATCGGAAACGAACGAACCGTACGGCTCATGGGGAAACGGATCCGCCATGCGGGCAAGCCCGGTGGGGTTCGCATTTGACGATGTCGAAACCGTCTTGTCGGAAGCCGCCGGCAGCGCTGCCGTCACCCACAACCATCCGGAGGGGATCAAAGGGGCCCAGGCCACTGCCCTGGCCGTGTTTCTGGCGCGGCAGGGACGCTCAAAATCAGAAATCCGTTCAGAGATCACGGATCGCTTCCAATACGACCTCTCCCGAACCCTGGACGAAATTCGACCCCGGTATCGTTTCGACGCGTCGTGTCAGGGGTCGGCGCCGGAGGCCATTATCGCATTTCTGGCGTCTGCGGATTATGAAGACGCCGTTCGAAAGGCGATATCCCTCGGGGGCGACAGCGACACCCAGGCCTGCATCGCGGGCGGCGTGGCTCAGGCCTTTTACCGGAAAATACCGGATCAGATTGTGGATGGCGCGCGAAACCGGCTCCCCGAAGAATTCATCGCGATCGTCGATCGGTTCGAGGAACGGTTTCCCCTGTGACCGACCGCGCCCGCCCCGACAGGTGCAGCGCCCCTTGAAAAGTGCGGACATCTTCATTATAGTATTGCCTCTAAACGCCGAAACATCCCGAACAAGCCCGGAGCGGATCATCTGATCACACCGGGATCGATCATCGCCAATATATGGAAATGGAATGCCTGTTTACGAGTATACTGCATTAGACATCAACGGAAAAACCGTGACCGGGATCATCGACGCGGAAAGCTCTCCGGTGGCCCGTCAGAAGTTGAGAACCTCCAAGATATTTCCCGTTTCACTCAATGAAGCGAGGAAAATCAGGGGGAAAAAAGAAGGGGCCGGCCTGGCGGGATTGAGCCTTTTTCAGCGCATCAAGCCCTCTGAGGTGGCCATGATGACGCGCCAACTGGCCACCCTGGTGGGCGCCGGGTTCGCCCTGGTGCCGGCATTAGACACCCTGATCCCCCACACCCGATCCCAGGGATTCCAGAAATGTCTGGCCCAGATCAAAGATTCCATCGTGGAAGGCAATACTTTCGCCAATTCCCTGGCGCTTTACCCGAATGTGTTCTCGCCGGTTTACATCAACATGGTCTCGGCCGGGGAGACCTCGGGAACCCTGGAGATCGTGCTGGAACGGCTGGCGGATATCGCTGAAAAGCAGCAGGCCCTGAAAAACAGGATCCGCTCCGCCCTGGCCTATCCGGTGCTCATGACCTTCATCGGCGCCCTGGTCCTGTTTCTCCTGCTGGCCTTCATCGTACCGAGCATCTCGGCCATTTTCACGGACATGAACCAGGTGTTGCCGACGCCGACCCGGTTTCTCATCGCCCTCAGCGACATCTTCAAGTCCTACTGGTGGGCGCTGGCCGTCGCAGCGGTGGGCGTCTTTGCAGCCTTTCAGGCCTTCAAGCGAACCGAAAAAGGCCGACACGCCGTCGATAATGCGGTTCTGAGAATGCCCATGGTGGGCGCACTCTCCCGAAAAATGGCCGTGGGGCGGTTCTCCCGGACCCTGGGGTCTCTGCTGGAAAACGGGGTCTCCATGCTTTCGGCCCTGGAAATCGTTAAAAACATCGTCGGCAACGTCATCCTGGCGGATGCCATTGAAAGGGCGGCAAAGGAAGTCGGGAAGGGCCAGTCCCTGGGAAAGGCGCTGTCGGAATTCGATGTCTTTCCCCCGCTTTCCATCCAGATGGTGCAGGTGGGAGAACAGAGCGGGGAGTTGGAGGGGATGCTTTACAAGGTCGCGGACGTCTACGAGGGAGAGGTGGAATCCACCGTCCTGAGCCTGACGTCGCTGCTGGAACCGCTGATGATCCTGCTGATGGGCGTGATCGTCGGCTTTATCGTGCTCTCCATCTGCCTGCCCATCTTTGAAATGAACCAGTTAATCCGGTAGCCCCGTCCACCGGACCCCGCATATCCAAACAAAATTGCAACGGAGGAACATAATGACCATAACATCAAGGCAAAACCGTCCCCTGACGCGGAACCCCGCAGCGGCCGGTTTTACGCTCATCGAACTCATGGTGGTCATCGTCATCCTGGGGATCCTGGCCACCCTGATCGTGCCCAACATCATGGACACCCCGGACGAAGCCAAGCAGGCCAAGGCCAAAGTGGACATGACCGCTCTGGAAACCGCCCTGAAGATGTACAAACTCCACACCGGCGCCTATCCCACCACCGAACAGGGGCTCGAAGCGCTGGTGAGTCCTCCGGAAACCGCTTCCGGCAACTGGAAGGAAGGGGGATATCTGGAAAAAAGCAGGGTGCCGCTGGATCCATGGGGCAACGATTACCTTTATCTCAGCCCCGGCGTCAACGGCAGCTTCGATATCACGTCCTACGGTGCGGACGGCGTGCCCGGCGGAGACGGCAAGAACAAGGACATCAACAATTGGGAGATCGAATAGCGACAGCGGGTCCCTTGCCGCCCTTCGGGAGATCATTCCGCAAAGGCCCGGCAGCGCCGGGGTTCACGCTCATCGAACTGGTGGTGGTGATCACGCTCATCAGCCTGCTGCTCGTTTTCGCGATCCCCCAATTCGAGAATGTCTCCCTTTTTCAGGGGACCAATAAAATCTCCCGGTGGATGCTGCTCAAGGTGGGCAGCCTGAAAGAACGGGCGCTGAAGGAACGACAGGTCTTCATCCTTCACATCGCCACCGATTCCGGAGAGATGTGGGTGTCTGGAGAAGGAATGGATGAGGAGGCGATGGAAAAGGCCCGGGAATCCGCCCAGACCCTTCCTCCCGGTTATCGGATCAGGGACGTGGCGATTCCGGAGAAAGGGAAAATCGCCGTGGGCCAGGTCGATATCCGGTTCTATCCCAAGGGATATTCCGATAAAGCCATGATCCATATGGAGGATGACGACGGCAATTATCTTTCCTTTCTCATCGAACCTTTCCTGACCCAGGTGAAACGATACGAGGATTATGTCGAGCTGGACGAATAGCGACAGCGGCCATTGCGGCGATAGCGGCGGCAACCGCGCCGGCGACGCCGGATTCACCCTGCTGGAGGTGATGGTGGCCGTGGCCATCATGGCCATCGTACTGGTGGCCGTCTATCGACTGCACGCCCAGACCATCGCCATGAGCGGCGCAGTCCGGTTCTATGCCACGGCCCCTTTGCTGGCCGAAAGGGCCATGGCCGAACTCGAACTCGCCCGGTCCAACGACCTGGGAGGCGACTCGGGCGAATTCGGCGAGGCGTTTCCCGGCTTCTCCTGGAGCGCATCGGTGGAAACGGTGGACTCGGAATACCTGGGACAGACGGCCGAGGATCTGAAGAGAATCGATCTGACCGTGAGTTACAACCCGGAGGGGCTCTCCTATCAGACCCGAACCTATCGGATGATCTATGAAGAATGAACGGTCGGGCTTCACGCTCCTGGAGATTCTGCTGGCGATTTTTATTTTCAGCATCGTGGCCACCACCATCTTCGGCTCCTTCAGTGCGGTTTTTTCCAGCGCGGGCAGGCTCCACCAGGGGTCGAATCTCTATGAAACAGGCAAAAACTGCATGGCCCGCATGGTTTCCGACCTCAGGGAACTCTACGTAACCCGTTCTCCGCTCTATGCGAAACCCGGTTTCAACGATCCGCCGGAACCCTATCGCGTTTTCGGCGACAGCAACTATACGGTGAACGGAACATTTTCCCGGATGCGCTTCACCTCCTTCGCCCATCTGCCCTTTGGAGAAAACCGGGAAGAGGGAATCGCCGAGATCATCTATTACGTCTCGATGACCCGGGAAGGGGATGCGGTGCTCCGCCGAACCGATTCCCTCTTCCCTTACGAGCGGTTCAAGGACAACCGGTTGGAGGAGCGGGGATCCGATCCCATCTTGTGCGAGGGAGTAAAATCGCTCAATTTCACTTATTTTGACGAAGAAGGGACCGCGTATGAATACTGGAATTCCGAAGCCGGCGAGTTCGATTACGCCGCCCCCCGGGCCGTAAAAATCACGCTGGAAATCGGCGCCGACGATTTGTCTTCCCTTTTCTTTGAAACCATGATAACGTTTCGAACTTTTAGGGATAAACTGGAATAGCTCGATGCGCCGCGCCATCATGAAAATCATGAATCTTACGCCTTCTCGAAAAAACCGATGGGGCAACGAGAAGGGAATGGCCCTGCTCGTCACCCTCTCGGTCATCGCCGTTCTGATCGCCGCCACCCTGGAGCTGAACCGGAAGGTCCGCACCAGCGTGGTCGCCACCGCCGCACAGCGCGACCGCATCACCCTGAATCAGATGACCGCCGGAGCGGTCCATGCGGCCATGGCAATGCTGGTGAAGGACCGGAAGGAAACCCAGATCGATTCGATCCAGGAGGACTGGGCCAATCCTGAAAAAGTGGCCGAAGTTCTTGCCGATCTTCCCTTTGAAAAAGGAAAGGTCGCCTTTGCCGTCACCGATGAATTGGGCCTTATCCAGGTCAACGCGCTGGTGGAATTTCCCAGGGGACGCCAGTTTAACGAATCCCAGAAAATCATGTGGGACCGTTTCACCCGGCTGATCATCTCCAGCCATGAAGACTTTGAGGAACTGGAAGCCACCGAAATCGTCAATTCCATGAAAGACTGGCTCGATTCAGGGGATGACGACGCCATCACCGGACTCAACGGCGCCGAATCCGACTACTATGAATCCCTGGAAACGCCTTATGCCTGCCGCAACGGGCCCCTGGCCCATATCGGCGAACTGGCCAAGGTCCGGGGCGTCACTCCGGCGCTGTTCAGGGGCGTGGAAGGAATGCCCGGTCTCGACAAATTCGTGACGGTCCGCGGCGTGGATCAAGCCAGGGAGCCGGTCGATAATCGCGCGTTCACCTTTCCCGGAAAAATCAACATCAACACCGCCCCCCTTCCGGTGCTGGTCGCCCTGATGCCTTCGGAAAATCCGGAATATGCTCAGCTGATCCACGATTACCGGGAAGAAAAAGAGGAAGACACCTATCTCAACGATCTGTCCAGCCCGACCTGGTATTCTCAGGTGGCGGGGATCCCTGGGGACCTCCGGATCGACCCTAAACTGATCACCACGCAAAGCGATCTGTTTCGGATCGAAGCGGCGGCGTCGTTAAACGATATGGAGATGGTCGTCACCGCCGTGGTTTACCGGGAGCAACGCAAAGAGACCAACAAATGGCAGTGTCGGGTGGTCTCCTGGCAGGCCGAATGATCGCTGCAACTTATTATTTGGAACCCTTATGAGCAGACAGATTCTCGGACTCGATGTCCGTCACCATACCGTTACCGCCGTACTGATCAAGACCGGCCTCAAAGGCAACTGGATCGACGCCATTATCCAGACGCCGTTGGTCGTTTCTGAAGGGGAACGCGCCGAAGAAAGCGCTTCGCTGGACCAGGCCCTGGCCGAAATCCGGTCCCAGTTGGGAAAAACCGACGTGACGACGGTGGCCGCCCTGCCGGCAGACGGGTTTTCCTTTCGCAACGTCCACATCCCCTTCAAAGACGATCGAAAAATCCGGCAGGTGCTCCCTTTCGAACTGGAGACCACCCTGCCCCGAGCCGTGGACGACGTGGTCATCGATTTTCGCGTCATCCATCTGCCCAGCCAGGAAGAGGGCGCCAACATCATTGCAGCGGCCCTGGAAAAAGAACGGATGTCGGCCTTTCTGGCTTCTCTTACCGCCCATAAACTGGCCCCGGACGCCGTATCTCTCTCCGGTTACGCGGCAGCCCTCTGTCTGGCCAAATGGGGCGATATCGCCGAAAATTGTCTTTTCATGGACATTGACCTGGATCACTGCACGCTCTACATCCTGATATCCGGACAGGTCTATCTCATCCGCCCCGTTCAGGTCAGGCCCGGCGGCGGCGATCCGGTGGACAAGACCAAGGCCCTCTGCGCCCACATTCGGCGTACATTAGCGGCTTTCGAGGCCCTCTTTCACCTGGAATTTGAACTGGAAGAAATCCACGTCACCGGCTGGGGGCTGTCCAACCTCAACTTCGAAGAGGAAGGTCCTTCCCTCCTCGGCGTTCCGGTCAAGCGCGTTGATCTTTTGGCCGACGCCGGCCTGCCCAGGAAAATGGCTGCCCAGGGGGCGATGCCCCCCGCCATTCAGACCGATGCGGCCCTGGCTCTGGCGCTGATGGAGAGCCAGGGGTTCGAAACGTTCAACTTCCGCAGAGGACCCTTTTCGGTTCGAAAACGGTGGGCCGAACATCGGGGAAACCTGATTCGCACCGGCATCCTGGCGTTGCTGATGCTGGCGGCGCTTTTCGCCAACGTCATGATGGATGTCGCCGCCATGGAACGTCGGGTGGCCGATGTCGATCGGGAAATCCAGGAAATCTTCGAATCCACCTTCCCGGAGATCACCCGGATCGTCAACCCCCTGCATCAGATGCAGGCGGCCATGACCGAGGCCGAAGAAAAGGCCGTTTTACCCGGCGAAAGCAAAGGAGACGTCCGGTCCATCGACATCCTCAACGAGTTCAGTCGCCTGGTTCCGGGGAACATCGATGTGATCGTCACCCGGATGGTCATCGGAGAGGAAAGCGTCCTGATCTCCGGCGACACCGACACCTTTAACGCCGTGGACGAAGTCCAGAACCGGCTGGACGGCTCGGACCTGTTCCGAAAAGTGACCATCAGTTCCACCAACCGGGAACGATCCGGCAACCGGATCCAATTCAAAATGAGGATCGAGCTGTGATGGGAAAATTGAACAAACGGGAACGAATGGCCGTGCTGGTTGCGGCCGCCGTGGTGATCGTTTTTGTTGTATTCCAGTTCATCATCACCCCTTACCAGGAAAAGCAGCTCCGGCTGACGCGGTCCCTCGAGGCAAAGACCGAAGCCCTGAAGGAGATGAAAGCCCTTAAAGTGCAATACGAGGCGGTTACGGAAAAGGCCCGGATTTCCAGTATACAGTTTGACCAGAGGGAACAAGGCTTTACGCTCTTCTCCTTTTTAGACCGGTTGGCCAGCGAAACGGGCGTCAAGGACCATATCACCTATATGAAACCCTCCAGGGTTGACGACAACAACACCCCCTACCGGATCTCACTGGTGGAAATGAAGCTTCAGGATATTACCATGAAACAGCTGACGCCCTATCTGCACATGGTGGAGACGTCGAAAAACGTCGTCTTCATCCGCCGGATGTCCATCACCCGGACAGGACAGGATGAGGGGCTCATCGACGCCGTGCTGCAGGTGGAGACTTACGAGGCCTGATGAACGCTGCCAAGAAAATCGCCCTTTATGCGCTCTACACCCTGGTGGTGACCGGGGTGTTTCTCTATTATCTCTTTCCATCCGACAGCGTCCGGTCTTATGTCGCCTATCAGATCCATCAGGCCGATCCGACGCTGGAGATGACCATCGATTCGGCGGCCCCGATGCTGCCGCCGGGGCTGACCTTCCGGTCCGCCCTTCTGTTCCGGAACGCCGAACCGTTGGTCGGCGCCGCCCGACTGAACGTAACGCCGGCGCTGACCACCCTGTTCGGGCCGGAAATCACCCTGGCCTTCAAAGGCGAAATGTATGAGGGCGCGCTGAAAGGCAATATGGCGCTGGACCGGACGACGCAGCGACCCGACCCACCGGTTCGAGCCCTTGACGCCACCATTTCCGGCCTTCAGGTGGGGCAACTCCACGCCCTGCGGCAAGTCCCCGATTATACCGTATCCGGGCGCCTGAACGGCGTGGTCTCCTACCGCCTGACCGGCGACGGCGAAACAGGGAACATCCGCCTTGCCTTGACCGATCTCGCCGTCCGGCCCCGGACGCCCGTGTTCAACATCACCGAGGTGGTCTTCAATCAGGTTCAGGCTGAAGCGATCCTTGCCCCGGGCAGACGTCTTGAAATTCGCAAATGCAGTCTGGCGGGCCCCCAGGTCAACGGCGCCCTTTCCGGCGCCATACAGGTGGCGAATGATCCGGCCCTGAGCACCCTCGATCTGACAGGCTCGCTCACACCCCATCCCGGTTTTCTGGCCGATCTCGGCAAGGAGTTTCCGGCATCCCTGCTGTTCGGGAACCGATCGGGCAAGGGCGGCGGCAACGAGATTTCATTCAGAATCCGGGGCACCATCGGCAACCCAGCGTTTTCTCTTTTGTAACCAACGGCGATGACCATTATGAAGCGTTATTACACCCCTGTCAATCTGGCGATTCTCGCCGCCATCTGCTATTTCGGCGTGAACGCCTTTTATAAAACCGTCGCCGCCCGACTGAATGCACCTCCGACGGCCACGGTCGTCCAGGCCCGGGACCCGGCATCAGAAGAAGAGACGCGCCATCCCCTGGCCTATTACGATCCGATCATCGAACGGAACCTCTTTAAAACCAGGGCCGAGGCCCGGCCGGCGGCTGAAAAAGAAGACGAAACCGTCGACCTCGAAAACCTGAAACAAACGGAACTCAGTCTCAAACTCTGGGGGACCGTATCCGGGGATCGTCCCTCCGGCTACGCGGTGATCGAAGACACCAAGGCCCGGAAACAAAACCTCTACCGGGAAGGCGACGCCATCCAGGACGCCACTGTCAAGATGATTTTGAGGGAAAAGGTGATCCTGACCCGAAACGACGAGGATGAAGTGCTGGAGATGGAAAAACGGCTGGCCGGCGCCGGCCGGGCCGGCCCCGCCCCCCGGCCCTCGAACCAGCCCAGAGCCGGCGCCCCCGCCGGCGGTGATCAACAGATTCGACTGGAACGAAGCGAGATCGAATCGGCCGTCAACAACGTCAACAATCTCATGCGCCAGGCCAAGATCCGCCCCCATTTCAAAGACGGCAAGCCGGACGGGCTGACGCTGACCCGGGTGCGGCCCAACTCCATCTTTACCAAACTGGGTCTTCGCAGCGGCGACATCATCACCGGCGTCGACGGTCAGAACATCCAGTCGGTGGACGACGCCCTCCGATTCTACCAGAGCCTCAAGACCGGCGCCAACGTGAAGGTCGAGGTCCGGCGGCGGGGGCAGCAGCAGAACATCGAATACCAGATCGACTAATCGAATGACCCAAGGAATCGAATACAGGAAACGGACCCTCAGCATGAAACACGCCATCGTTTTTCCCAGATCCATAGCCCTCTCGCTCGCCTGCCTTTTCTTCTGCACATGCCTGCTGTGGCATACGCCGGGCGCGGTTGCCCAGAACAACGACGCCGAGCGCTATGTCTCCATCGATTTCAACGATGTGGACATCAATGTCTTCATCAAATTCATTGCCGAACTGACCGGGAGGAACTTCATCGTTGACAATCGCGTCAAGGGAAAGGTCACCATCATTTCGCCCGCGAAGATATCGGTGGACGAAGCTTACAAGGTTTTTGAGTCGGTGCTCGAGGTCCACGGCTTCACCACCGTGGACTCCGGAGACGTCATCAAAATCGTCTCCTCCCCCGAGGCCCGCACCAAGAGCATCGAAACCATGACCGAGTACCGGTCCATGGACCCGGAGGACAAACTGGTGACCCAGTTGGTCCCCCTGCGCTACGCCGACCCCAACACCATCACCCGGCTGTTCCGGCCCCTGATTTCCAAAAGCAGCGTGATCCTGCCTTATCAGCCCACCAATATGCTGATCATCACCGACTTTTATTCCAACATCAAGCGGTTGATGCGCATCTTAAAGGCCATTGATATTCCCGGCGTCGGACAGGAGCTGACCGTGATCCCCCTGCAATACGCCGACGCCCAGACCCTGGTCCGAACCCTGGGCACGGTGTTTCAACAGCGTCAGGCCGCCAAAAAAGGAGCCGGCCCTGCGGATGTGACCAAATTCGTGGCGGACGAACGGACCAACTCCCTGGTGGTGCTGGCCAGCGAGGACGACACCGCCAGGGTTAAGGAACTGATATCGCGACTGGACCGGGAAATGCCCCGGGGCAAGGAAAAAATCCACGTCTACTATCTGGAAAACGCGGTGGCCGAAGAACTGGCCAAGGTGCTGCAATCCCTTTCCGCCAAGGCCAAGCCGGCCCAGGCCAAAGGAAAACAGGAAGCGCCCATCGTCTCTGAAAAAACCAACATCACTGCGGACAAGGCCACCAACAGCCTCATCATCATGGCGGAAAAAGACGATTACCTGGTGCTGCAGGAGATTATCCAGAAGCTGGACATCCCCCGGGCCATGGTCTACATCGAGTCCCTGATCATGGAGGTCAACGTCGACAACGGGTTCTCTCTGGGCACCGAGTGGATCGCCATGGCCGACACTGAGTATCGCGACGGCGATGCCGCCTTCGGCGGCGGTTTCACCGGGGGCGAGAGCGGCTACAACAACATCGGCGGGCTTCTCGCCCCTGCTGCGGGCGTCGGGCTTCTGCCCCCGGGGTTTTCCCTGGGCGTTTTCGCCGAACCGCTCAAGATCGGCGACCTCACCTTTCCGAACCTGGCGGCCATCGTTCAGGCTTTCAAGAAAGACAAGGATGTCCACATTCTCTCCACGCCCCAGATCATGACCACGGACAACGAAGAAGCCTCCATCACGGTGGGCAAAAATGTCCCTTATCTGACCAAATCCGGATCTTCCACCGTTGAAAGTTATAACACCTACGAGTACAAGGATGTGGGCATCACCCTGAAGATCACCCCGCAAATCAGCAAGGACCGGCGGATCCGCCTCAAGATCGCCCAGGAGGTCACCAAGCTGGACACCACTCTGACCACCGGCGATCGACCCACTACCCTCAAGCGGACCGTGGACACCACCGTCATCGTCAACGACAAGAACACCGTGGTGATCGGCGGGCTGATCGACGACAGTCTCTCCACCACCGAATACAAGGTTCCCTGTTTAGGAGAAGTTCCCGGGCTGGGCTGGCTGTTCAAATCGCTGTCCAATTCCCGGGAAAAAACCAACCTGTTCGTCTTCCTCACCCCCCACGTGGTCAAAAGCCCCATGGACGCAAAAGAAATGTTCGACAAGAAAAAGGAAGAGATCAAACGGATCGAAGAGGAAGGGATCAAGATGTACCGGCGCCGGTTCGGGGATTCCGAGGAACAGGCGGATATCCTGGAGATGTCCGAATTTCTGGAAGAGGCGGCGTCCGGCATGCCGCCGCCGATCACCGTGGAAGATCAGATTTCAGACGAGCCGGGGCCTGAAGCGGGATATGGAGAGTCTCCCGGCGGGCAGAAGAGGCCATGACGCCGGAACCAGAAAAGACATTACGCCGCGACGCGGCAGATTAAAAACAATATGAATAAACATTTTAGCGATTTACTGATATCCACGACCGGCATCAGCGAGGCCGATATCCAGGAGGCCCAGCGGATCCAGGTCGAAAAAGGGGGGCGAATCGGTGAGATCCTCGTCAAAAAAGAAATCATCACCGAATCCCAGCTCCTGGAAGCCCTGAGCCTGGAATACGACATTCCGTTCTGGCCCAAGCTGCCCATGGAACCCATCGGCGCCGACACCACCCAGGATGTGCCGATTCATTTCCTGAAAAAGCACCTCATGGCGCCGCTGACATCCAGCGGCAACCCCACTACTTCCGGCAGGGCCGAAGGTCAACAGACGACGGCCGCCGATCCGGAACTGTCCGGATTTATCATTGCCGTCAACGATCCATCGGCGTTCCAGGCCCTGGACGACCTGATCCGCATCATCGGCGTTGAAAACTACCAGGTGGTCCTTTCCACCAGGGACGCCATTCTGTCGGCCATCAACCTTTCTTACGATCTGAACCGGGATTCGGCCGAGCAGCTCGTTCAGGACATGGAAGAAAACGGGGCGACCATCATCAGCGAGATCGAAGACACCGCCGATCTCCTGGACGACACCTCGGATGCGCCCATCATCAAACTGGTCAACCACATCATCTCCCAATCGGTCAAGGCCCGGGCCAGCGACATCCACATCGAGCCCTACCAGGACAGCTTCAAGGTCCGGTACCGTGTGGACGGCATCCTCTACGACCTCCTGACCCCGCCCAAATGGATCCAGCCGGCCCTGACCTCGCGCATCAAGGTCATGTCCAAGATGAACATCGCGGAAAAACGGCTGCCCCAGGATGGCCGCCTGGAAGTGAAGCTGGGAGACCAGGACATCGATGTGCGCATCTCGACCATTCCTACGACCTTCGGCGAGCGGGTGGTATTGCGGCTGCTCAACAAGAGCACCTCGCTTTTGAGCCTCGGCGATCTGGGCATGACCGACGATCAGATGGGGCTTTTACGGGACCTGGTGGCGTCTCCCAACGGCATCATACTGGTCACCGGGCCCACCGGCTCCGGCAAGACCACCACTTTGTACGCCATCCTCTCCAAGATCAATACGCCGGACATCAACATCATCACCATCGAGGATCCGGTCGAGTATCAGCTCCGCGGCATCAGCCAGATCCAGGTCAACCCCAAGATCGACCTCACCTTCGCCCGGGGACTCCGGTCCATCGTCCGGCAGGACCCCGACGTGGTGCTGGTGGGCGAGATCCGGGACCGGGAAACGGCGGAAATCGCCGTCCAGTCGGCCTTGACCGGCCATCTGGTCTTTTCCACCCTCCACACCAATGATTCGGCGTCGGCCATCACCCGGCTGGTGGACATCGGGGTCGAGCCGTTTCTCATCTCCTCGGCCGTTCTGGCGGTCGCTGCCCAGCGTTTGGTCCGGGTTCTGTGCACCGACTGCAAAAAACCATACATGCCGGACGAAGCCGCGCTTCAGACCATCGGCATCACGCCCGAACAGGCCAAAAACGGCGCCATCCATCAAACGGTCGGCTGCCCCAAATGCCTCCACACCGGCTACCGGGGGCGGTGCGTCATCATCGAAATCATGCTCATGAATCCCGAAATCAAGAGTTTGATTCTTCAAACCTATGATTCCAACCGCATCAAGCAGGCCGCCGACATGGTGTCGTTGCGGCAGGACGGCATTGACAAAATTTTGCATGGGCTGACGACCATCGAGGAGGTGCTGAGGGTGACGCAGAGGTGAGAAAAAAGGGAGGAAGGGACAAAGGGACAAAGGGACAAAGGGGAAAGGCGGCGTTTTTTCTCCTTTTATCTTTGCTGGCGGCGGCATCTTTGTGCGCCCATGCCGAAACAGCGAGCTGTTCCAAGACGGTGGTGCTGGATGCGGAAGACCAGTTTGCTTTTGCGCAGGACTATTTTGAATCCGGCGAATACGATAAGGCGATTATCGAATTCGAGCGGTTCATCCATTTTTTTCCGGATGACGACAACGTCGGTTCGGCGCTGCATCATTCAGGTAAAGCCCATTTCCAGCTCGGACAGCACGCCGAGGCCATTGAAGCCTTTGGACGGCACATCCGTCGAAATACGGATGAAACCGGCATCGACATCTCCCCGGAAGTCGCCGGATCGATCTGGCTGGCCAGTGAATCCTACCAGGCATTGGGACAGACCGATCGTTCGTTGGTCATCCTCCACCGACTGCTCGCCGAAACCGACGATCCCGCTCTTGAAGATGAAACCTATTACCGCATCGGATGGAACCATGTCAGAAGGCAAGAATGGGAAAGAGCGCGGAACGCGTTCAAGGCCGTGTCGGACGAAGGGGAGAATAATGATTACAACATCAAAAATATCTTGTCAGGTCTGGACAAAGCCGACGACATCCCCCTGAAATCGCCCGGGTTGGCGGGAACCTTGTCCATCATTCCGGGAACCGGCTACCTTTATCTCGGCCGCTACCGGGATGCCGCCACCGCATTCCTGCTCAACGCGGCGCTCATCGGCGCGACATGGGAAGCCTTCGACAATGGGAACGATATCCTGGGCGGATTGCTCGGGGTCGTGGGAGCGGGGTTTTATTCAGGCAATGTTTACGGATCAATTTCAAGCGCCCACAAATTCAATCTGGATCGCAAAGAGAGCTTCATTCAAGGCTTGCGGGAATCAGCGCGATTCGGCTCCTTTGCCGGGGGCGATCGAATCGCATTCCTGATTCAATTGCAGTACTGACGCAATCGACGACGCGACCTGCTTCGCACCGAAGCACCGAAGGCCTCCTGAGCTTCTCTTCTCCGCAGTATTCCTTCCGGAAAACCGACTTTGTTGACCCTCAAGGCGCGGGCTTGCATACCTCTTAATCTTTACTTTAATTCATCTCCTATCCGACTCGATGCAGAATTGACCCGCGATTTATCGTCAACATTCTTCCCAACCGATTAAAACCATTCGCCTACTGAAAATTGGATTGCCCGATCGCCATTCTGGATCACAAATAAAAAAGGGGCGAGCCATGAGCCCGCCCCTTGATTCATTTTACGGCAATCAGTGCGGGCGGCGGCCATTCAGCCCCGCCCGCAGTACTGATTCAGCTTACCGGCGTTTTCTCCATGCAACGGCTCCGGCCAGGGCCGCGATCAGCGAAGCAAGACCGAAAAACCCGGCGCCGCCTGCGGCAGAAGTGGCAATGAAGCAGTTGTCATCATGGAATTCGCCAACATTGATGACCATTGTTTCGCGCTTCTCCGGACAGTCCGCCCCTTCCCTTGCCACCAGCGTCACAGTGACTTCGCCGATGGAAAAGAAAGAATAAGACGCTGAATTACCGGTTCCGAACTGCTCATCGTCCACGAACCATGTAAATGTATCGCCATAAGATCCAGCGTCCACAACGAAGGTCACCGATTCGCCCATCATGACATCCATATCCGATGCGCTGAACCGCACATTCGCATCACTGCACGGCGGCGGTACCACAAACCCGCCGTTAAACAGCACCGAATTGTTGTCCTGGTTGCCGTCCTGATCAAACAACGAGGCGTCGATGGTGACATCGACGGTCTGTCGATCGGGGGAGATGGCGTCAAACGCAATCTCCGTCAACTCGCCCAGCATATCTCTCGCCCACAGCATCGTGTCTGCAGGCAGGGCTTCGCTCAGGTGGAGCCGCACTTTGACGACGCCTTTCTCCGCAGCCGTGGTGTCCACCTCGTTAAACTTCGCGGCGAAAAAGCCATAAGGGGCGTCATTGACGCCCAGGTCCGCGGCGTCCACGTCAATCATCGTCATTGCTTCGATCAGTTCTTTGGTTTCGTCGGCGACGGAGGCCATCAGGAACACGCCCGCCTTCGCAGTCGTTATAACCTTTTGAGCCTGTCCTGCATTGTCATCGACTGCGCCGTCGTTATCGAGGTCCTCGTTGTAAGTCGGCGGTATATCGGAATCATTCGGAACACCGTTGTCATTATCGTCTACATCAGCAGCGGCGGTCACATTGAACTGGAATGCATCGGAGTAGACGGAATTGCCCAATCCATCCGCATATGTAAACTGCACCCTCCAGGGATAGGTGGTGTCGCTTTCGAGAACCAATTCAGGAACCGTTATCGCGGTTTCTGACGCAGCGGTGGTTTTTTCAAACAGGAGGTTGGTCGCTGAGGGCTCGAACACCGGCTGCAGGTTGGCGTCGAGTATGCCGATCTGCCAGACGATGTCGCTGG
>JAABTD010000378.1 GCA_011390065.1 Desulfobacteraceae bacterium | reverse complement strand
ATGGCCATGGGCGGGGTCGGCACCCTGACGGCCGCCACCCCGCTGGTCTGGCTCAGTTCGGCCATCGGCTGGCGCAATTCCTTTGTGGCCGTGGGCGGGTTCACCCTGGTGCTGGCGGCCCTGGTCTGGATTTTCGTGAGAAACCGGCCCGCCGACTTCGGATGGCCCTCGGCCTTTACCGTCGAAAAGGAAGCCCCTCCCGCCATCCGGCTGGCGGAGGGGGTCCGTCAGGTTCTCGGCCGCCGCCATTTCTGGCCCCTGACGATCTGGTTTTTCTTCAACTGCGGCATCTTCTTCTCCTTCGGCGGCCTTTGGGGCGGCCCGTATCTCATGCATGTCTACGGTCTGACCCAGGCGGAATCGGGCCGGATGCTCTCCATGATCGCCGTCGGCATGATCGTGGGAAGCCCCTTGTTGTCCTGGCTCTCCGACAAGGTGTTCAAGGGACGAAAGCCGGTCCTCGTCACGGCTGCGGGCGCCATGGTTCTGATCACCGCCCTGCTGGCGTTCAATACCGACGGGATGTCCCGCCTCGGGCTTTACGGGCTTATCTTTTTCATGAGCGTCTTTTCCAGCGCCATCGTGGTGATCGGCTTCACCATGAATAAAGAACTCTTCCCCGTCCGGATCGCCGGCACTGCGACCGGACTCATCAACCTCTTTCCCTTTGCCGGCGGCGCGGTGTTTCAGCCTTTGCTGGGGTACATCCTGGAACAATACCCGAAGTCGGGCGACGCGTTCACCGTACCGGGCTACAGGGCCGCCTTTCTGACGTTGTTCGTTTCAGCCGTTATCGCTTTCAGCGCCGCGCTGGCCGCCAGGGAGACTTTCACGGAATAACCCCATTCATATCAGGAGGACTCATGTTGACATCTTGGTTGACATCTTGGAAAGCACTCGTGCTGACGACGACGGTGATGCTGATCGGTT
>JAABTD010000377.1 GCA_011390065.1 Desulfobacteraceae bacterium | reverse complement strand
CATCTCTCCGGTCATGGGGCAGACGCTCCAGCTGGATCGCGCCACGTTTGCCCCGGGGGAGCGGGTAGCGGTTCAATTTTCGGGAACCGCGGGAGTCGCCGACAATGCATGGGTGGGGATCATCCCTTCCCATGTGGCGCACGGCAGCGAGGCGGTCAACGACGGTCACGACCTGACCTATCAGTACCTGTCCGGCCGGACGTCGGGCACATTGACCTTTACCGTGCCCAACGACCCCGGAAATTACGATTTCCGCATGCACGACACCGACGACAACGGGCGGGAAGTGGCGTCGGTCTCTTTTTCGGTGGCCCTGGATAAAAACGCCATCGCGTTGAACCTGGAAAAGAGCGTGTTTTCGCCCATGGAGGAAATCCGACTCGGTTTCACGGCCCCCGAGGGGTTGCCCGGCGACGCCTGGGTGGGCATCATCCCCTCCCGGATCGCCCACGGCAGCGAATCGGTCAACGACCAGCACGATCTGACGTATCAATATCTCAAAGGCCGAACCGGCGGCGTGTTGATCTTCACCGCGCCGGCCGCGCCCGGCGGCTACGATTTCCGCATGCACGACACCGACAGCAACGGCCGGGAACTGACCTCGGTCTCTTTCAGGGTCGAAAACTGACGCGGAGCAGGTATTCAGTTTATGCATATAATCATATGATATCAAATGGATATCGTTCCGGTTTTACCCGGTTGGAACTGATGGTCCTCCTGGCGGCTCTCATCGGGGTTGCGGCGGCCGTCATCTTCAACCGCGTTTACGGAGGGCCGTATCGGAACTGGATTGATATTGCGCTGATCGTGGCGGCGATCGCATGTTTCACCGTCGCCTGTCGCGCATGGGCCGGCAAATGGAAAGCCTGCCGGGCCGGAAAGGAACGGCGGCGCCGGGAGGCCCGAACAGCCGCCATCGCCGAGGAAGAACGCCGGAAAAAAGAACAGCAGCGACAGGTGTGGCGGAAAAGCCGGATTGACAAGGCCAAATCCGCTGTGGATCGTCTGACGGAACAATGGCGCCGGGCGGAAAATCTGACGGAAGAGGCGGAACTGCTGCCGGCCCACGGGGAGACGCCGGAGGAAGCGGATATCCGGGACGTCATGGCAAAAACGGTCGCCGATCTGGCCGGCCAGGAGGATTTCATTGTCGCGATGCAGCAGGCGGCGTCGGGCCTCGAAGAGATCCCGGACGATGCAGCGCTTTCCGCCGCCGTTTCCGAGGTCAAGGGCGACGCCGAGAGACGACGGCGACGCATCCAGCGCGATGCAGACGTGCTCCAGGAGTCCATCGGAACGGTGAAAATCCTCCGTGAGCGAAAAAAGGCGGAAGCCCTGCGGGTCGCCGGCGTCATCCATTGCCTCGCCTGCGGCTTCGGCTATCCCCTTTCCAATTTCTGCCCCCACTGCGGGGTCCGCAGTCCCGAGAAACTTACCTGCGCCCGTTGCGGGGAAACTTACATGCTTCCCGTCCATTGGCTGGGCGATGCGGAGAAAACGGAACCGCTCCATTGCATGGCGTGCGGGCATCCCCATGAAGGCATATGACATCCAACCAGGAGGGCGATAACGCATTGTGGACGCCAAAAAGAAGACGATCATTCAACAGGTCGACGACCTGGCCGCCGATCTTTTCGGGCTGAGCGGGAAACTCTACGACCATCCGGAAACCGCCTACGAAGAACGCAACGCCTGCCGCTGGCTGAGCGAATGGCTCCGGGACCAGGGGTTTGACGTCGCGACCGGCGTCGGCGGCGTCGAGACCGCGTTTCTGGCCAAACCGCCGGGGTTTTCCGGCAAACGACCCTGCGCCGCCTTCATGGCCGAATACGATGCGCTGCCCGGCATCGGCCACGGGTGCGGCCACAACCTCATTGCGACATCGTCCCTGGGCGCGGCGGCGGCCCTGGCGCGGTCGGAACCATCGCTGGACGGGGACTTTCTCCTCATCGGGACCCCGGCCGAGGAGGGCGGCGGCGGCAAGGCCCGTCTCGCGGAAGCCGGGGTGTTCGACGGCGTCGGCATGGCCCTGCTGTGCCATCCCGGCCGCTATAACCGGGTGGGGGATCCCTCCCTGGGACGGATCAAGGTGAAAATCGAATTTTTCGGCAAGACAGCCCATGCCGCCGCTGCGCCCCATTTCGGCCGCAACGCCCTGGACGCCCTGGTGCTGGCCTACGTGAACATCAGCGCCATGCGCCAGCAACTGCCGGCGGACGTAAGGGTCCACGGGATCATCACCAGGGGCGGAGAAGCGCCCAACATCATCCCCGATTTCGCCGAGGGGCTCTATTACGTTCGTTCGGCCTCCAAGACCTACCTTTACGACACCCTGATCCACCGGTTCGAGGACTGTTTAAAAGGCGCGGCCTCGGCGGCCGGCTGCGAGTATAAAATGACGATCCTGCCGCCCTCTTTGGAGCCGATGCTGCGCAATTCGATCCTGGAGCGGGCCTGGGGCGACAACGCCGAGGCCCTGGGCGTGGCGTTGGATTACGGGGAAGAACCGCCCGGTTCTTCCGATCTGCGCGACAT
>JAABTD010000158.1 GCA_011390065.1 Desulfobacteraceae bacterium | reverse complement strand
CCAGAACGTCACCCTGAGCGGCAACACGGCGGGAAAAGGGGGCGGCCTTTACAACGAAGGGCGCGCCGCCTTGAGCTTCACCACCATCGCTTCCAACCATGCCATTTACGACGGCGGCGGGCTCCACACCCTTGCGGGATGGTCCGAATTGCGCAACACCCTCGTGGCCGGGAACACGGCCGGTCGGAACGGGGCCGACTTGCGGGGGTATGCACAGAGCCGCGGCGGCAACCTGTTCGGGGCCATCGAAGAAACGTCCGCCGATGCGTACGCCGAAACCGACCTTCTGAATGTGGACGCGATGCTGGTTCCCCTGGCGGACAACGGCGGCGCCGGCGACACCCACGCCCTCCGGATTGACAGCCCGGCGGTGGATGCCGTGGACTGCGTCGGCGTCGGAGGGAGTCGGGTGTATGTGGATCAACGGTCCGCAGACAGGCCCCAGGGGAACGCCTGCGACATCGGCGCCTTCGAGCACGACGGCGCCTATTATCCCCCCGCGGCCCGGGACGACCGGGCCGCGGTCCAGAACGACCGACGCGTCATCATCCCCGTCCTGGCCAACGACGGCAGCGCCTCGGGACTGCCCCTGTTCGTGGCGCGGATATCGCCGCCCGCCCATGGGACCGCCCTCGACAACCTGGATGGTACGATCCTTTACACGCCCGACCCCGGTTTTGTCGGGACGGATCTATTCGACTACGCCGTCAGCGACCGGAGGGCGGTCGACACGGCGAGGGTAACGGTGACGGTGTCGCCCAACCTGCCCCCCGAAGCCGGAGATGATGCGGCCGAAACCTTTCAGGGCGAACCGGTGATCGTTCAGGTGCTGGAAAACGACGCGGACCCCGATGGATACGCTCTTTTCGTGACCGATGTGGGACCGCCGAGCCACGGAACCGCCGTCACCGACGGGGCGATCATCGTTTACACCCCGAACCCGGGGTTTTCCGGCATGGATGCGTTCACCTACCACGCCAGCGACGGTGCGCAGACCGCCAAAGGGCGGGTTTCCGTGGCCGTTGCGGGCCTCGGCCTGGAAGACGTTCTGGCGGCGCTGAAAATTCCGGCGGGCATCGACGTCCCTTCGGAACGGCTGACGCGGCTCCTTCGCTTCACCGAGAGAATCGATTTGGCGACGGCCATCCGCCTCCTCCGGAACCTGGCGCAATAATGGTCAGCGGGTCACCTCGTCGATCCATCCCAGGTAGGCGGGCAATCCTCCTTCGATGGGCAGGCGGATGATCTCCGGCACGTCGTAGGAATGATGGGTTTGGATGTGGGATTCAAGGGCTTCGTAGAGCGTCCTTCGGGTCTTGATGAACAGCAGCACCTCGGGATCATTGTTGACCTTGCCGTCCCAGAAATAATAGCTCCGGATGTTGCTCAACTGGATGCAGGCGGCCAGCCTGTTCTCAAGGATGGATCCAGCCAGTTTTTCGGCCTCATTCTGGTTGCCGCAGGTCGCGATCACGAGACAACAATCGGCGTCATTGCCCATAACAGCCTCCTTTCAGATCGTTTTTACCTCGGAGCGACCATACGGGAACCCAAAATCGTTTGTCAACCCCATTCAACCCCGACCAATGGCCGCTTTCCCTCAGGGGCCGAATGGGACGTTGGGCTTTTCAAAGGTTATTTTTTGGCGATGATCCAGATGGCGTGCACCAGTCCGGGGATGTAGCCCAGAATGGTGAGCAGAATATTGAGCCAGAAGTGGAGCCCCAGTCCGACCTGGAGAAAAACCCCCACCGGGGGGATGATCACCGACAGGATCACTCGAATCGCGTCCGCCATTATACTTGTTCCTTCCCTATCAATTGGGTTGCTGCTCATTGACTTCCAGTTTGTCCACCACGCGCTTGACGTTCACCACGTCCTTCACCAGATCGACCACATATTGCTTCTGCTGCTTTGACGGAACCGTTCCCTCCAGGGTGACGACGGCCTCCTGGGTGGAGACGTTGATGTCGGCCCCATCCGTACGTTTGTTGAATGTCAGAACCGTTTTCACTTTAGAGGTAATCCAGGCATCGTTGGCCGCCTGGCCCGCACGCTCGGCGGCCGCCCCCACGCTCTCGGAGATGGCGTCCGATATCCCGGGCGCATCCGGATCGATCTTCAGACGGTCGACGACTTCTCGAACCCCCGATGTGTTCCGCGCCATCTGAACGGTCAGATCGCGCTGGACGCCGGATTCCACCGCGCCTTTAAGCGTGACCACGCCGTTTTCCGTATCCACGCCGATATCGAGGCCGTCGGTGTTCCGATTCCAGAGCAGGTTGGATTTCACTTTGGCGGTGATGGTGGCGTCGTTGACCGTATCCATATAGCCGCTCAACCTGGACGGCTCGGTCCGGGCCATGGGTTCGGTCTCGAGGTTGTTTTCGACTTTCTTTACCCCTTCCACTCCCTTGGCGATCTCGCCGGCCAGGTCTTTTTCCACATCGTTTTCCACCACGCCGCTCAGCGTCACCACCCCGTCTTTCACCTCGACGTCGATGTCCAGGGGGTTGAGGTGCTCGTTGAGCGCATAGGTGGTGGCCAACTGGCATTCGATCCACAGATCCGACCCCTCGTCTCCCGCCCGGGCCTCCGCTAAGGGGAACGCCGCGACGGCAACCGCCAGCAGGACGATCATCAGCAAGCAACGGTTCATAATGCCTCCTTTTCTTTCTTTTTTCTGTTCTCGCTCTATTCTCCGGGTCTGCCCAACCGGGCGACGCCCGCAGAATTTCCCATTATTCTACCCAGCCGGTTCCGACGCGCGCCATTCGGTGAAGGCAGTATTCCTTGATGAAAACCACTTTATTTTCATTTTGTGCGGACAGTGGGGAAATACCCGGTCCCATGGAACAATATACACCCTCTCCCCCATTTCTTTTCCGCCATTCTGTGGATAATATAACAAAGTTAAAGATGATGGAACCCATAGCTGAAAGGAGAGCGAAGATGGATGTGAGAAAAATACTCTGGCCAACCGACTTTTCCAAAAACGCGGCCGCCGCCCTGCCCTATGTGCAGTCCCTCGGTGAAAAATATCAGACTGAAGTTCATGTGCTCTATGTCATCGATGACCTGGGCCACCAGGAGGACCCGTGGTACGGCGAACTCGACAAGCGTCACATGGAACAAATCCATGAATGGGAGGAGAAAAAAGCCAAAAAAAGGCTGGACGAAATCTGCAACAGTTATCTGGAGGGATGCCCCCTGTTCATCAAGCATGTGGCCATCGGCGACCCGGCCCAAAAAATCATCGAAACCGCGGAAAAAGAGGGGCTGGACATGATCGTCATGGCCTCCCGGGGCCGGCGCAGCCATTTCGGGTTCGGCAGCGTAACCGAGAAGGTGACCAGGAACACCTCCGTGCCGGTGGTGACGGTGCCGGCGGAGTTGCAGGAAAAGTAGGGGCGAAAAATTTTTCGCTCCTACTTTTCAGGGTGGATTCAATGCTGGAATAGGGTCTTCCCCTCATTTGCAACGGATCAAACACACCTTATCCTAATATGATCACATCATGCCTTGGCAAGTCAACGGAGGAAACCCAAAATCAACGCGACACAGGAGGTGCAATATGCCAGTAAGACGCGCATCGGCTCAATGGAACGGCGGCATCAAAGACGGCAAGGGAACCATGAAACTGGGCAGCGGGGCCTTTGAAGGAACCTATTCTTTCGGGACCCGTTTCGAAGACGCGCCGGGGACCAATCCGGAGGAACTCATCGGCGCTGCCCACGCCGGGTGCTTTTCCATGGCCCTGTCTCTTTTTCTGGAAAACGCGGGACACAAGCCGGAGTCAATCCAGACGTCCGCCGAGGTGACCATCGAATCGTCGGGAGAAGGGTTTAAAATCACCAGAGTAGCGCTCAGTACAGAAGCTAAAATTCCCGGCATCGATGAATCGACCTTTCAGGAACAAGCCAGCGCCGCCAAGGAAAAATGCCCGGTATCCCAAGCCCTGGCGGGAACCGAGATCACCCTGTCGGCCCGCTTGAAGCAATAACGGATTCTTCAGCAGACAACAGGTATCGACGCCCGGGCGCTCATTGCCGGCGCGGGCGTCGACGTTTTCGGGAAATGGGGGCCATCATGGCAACATCGATGTTTCGGGCCAGCGAAATCCTGGACATGGCGGTACGAATCGAAGGGCCGCCAAAGAATGGCGGCGGCGCGCCAAATCCCCTCTCCAGGGAAGAAATTCTGGCCAAGTTCACGGTCCACAACGAGACCGCCACGCTGGAAACGGAAGGCGCATCCCATGGCCGAGACTAAGACAATCGATGTCCATCATGTAACGCGCGTCGAAGGCCACGGCGACGTCTTCGCCGAAATCCGGGACGGCGCGCTCCGGGATGTCCGCTTTTCGGTGGTGGAAGCGCCCCGGTTTTTCGAGGCGTTTTTGCGGGGTCAACATCACCAGGAGGTCACCCACATCGCCTCCCGCATCTGTGGCATCTGCACCGTGAGCCACAAATGCGCCGCCCTCAAAGCTACGGAGACGGCGCTGGGCGTCGACGTCAGCGAACAGACCCGGATCCTGCGGCGGCTGGCCTATCACGGGGAGGTATTGAGCAGCCACATCCTTCACATCTATTTTCTGGCCGTGCCCGATTTTTTCGACGTCCCCAGCGTCCTTTCCCTGGTCCGGTCCGATCCGGAAATGATCCGCCGGGCCATGGGGCTCAAAAAGCTTGGATACGACCTGAGCGCCGTGGTGGCCGGCCGACACACCCATCCGGTGGCCATGGTGGTCGGCGGGTTCACCTTTGTCCACAATACGGAAAGGCTGGCTGAAATTAAAGAACGGGTGGCCGCCGCGCTGACGGAGATGCGGGAGACCATCCGGACCCTCAAAGAAATCGATCTGCCCGATTTCGAGCGGGAGACCGAATACGTTTCGCTCCAGCATCCGGAGCGGTATGCATTTTACGAAGGGGAGATCCGGTCCAGCGACATGGCGGAAACCGTGCCGGCGGATCGATACCGGGAGGTCCTCGAGGAGTATGTCGTCCCCCACTCCACGGCCAAATACGCCCGATGGAACCGGCCCGAATACATGACCGGAGCCCTGGCCAGGGTCAACAACAACTTCGCCCAGTTGTCGGACGGCGCCAGGACCGCCGCCGCCGATCTGGGATTAAGGGTTCCCTGCTTCAACCCTTTCATGAACACCGCGGCCCAGGCCGTGGAATGCGTCCATTGCCTGGAGGACAGCCTCGACATCCTGGCCACTCTTCTGGAAACGGGCATCGATCCCGAAGCGGAATGCAGACCGGTGACGGATCGGGCCGGAAGCGGGATCGGCGCTGTGGAAGCCCCCCGGGGCATTCTGTTTCACGAGTACGAATACGATGAAAACGGCAAATGCCGATACGCCAACCACCTGATCCCCACCGCCCAGAACCTGGCCAACCTCGAAGCCGACATGCGGGCCTACGGCCCGACCATCGCAGGAGAAAGCAAGGAGACCATCACCCGGCGGCTGGAGATGCTGGTACGGGCGTATGATCCTTGCATCTCGTGTTCGACGCATGTTATCGATTTGCGGTGATCGGTTATAACCAGCGCCGCCGGGGAATAAATCCCCCGGCTACAAGCCAAACCCGGCTGAAGCCGGCTACAGCCGTTTTGCTTTGCGCATTTGCCGAAATGATGATCATCTCCATAAAAAAACACAATTGGCTTTTAACGCCATAAGCGTCAAAAGACAATTGGAAAACAACAAATTTCCAGCGAATGCAAAACGGCCCGAATGACAAGTGGGTGCGACCCGCCGTGCTCAAGACCACGTATTGACGGGTGAACTGGAATGGGCGCCGCGGAGCGGCAAAGGAGTGAAGCCTGGGGTTTCAACCCCAGGAAAGGTGCAGCCAACGGATGCGCCCTGGAGGGGCGCAGGTGATGAATTCGCCGGATTGAGGGGTCGTTATCGGCAGATGTTCCCCGCCATATTCAATTCCCCGCCCGAATCCACATTATAACAGCCGGCGGTGTTGCCAATGAAAAGGCAGGCCGCCGCTGAATTATCCGGTGACTCGGCGGTGGTGGAGGCCAGCCACAGCCCGTAACCGGCATTGGAGAGAAAAGAGCACCCGGAAAAGAACAACCGTTTGACGCCGGTGTCGGTGTTCGGTTCCTGGTGGGAGATGAAGCCGCCGTGGCTTCCGTTTTCCTTGATGATCAAATCCTTGAAATTCACGTCTTCCGCATCCCGCGCAAAGATGCCCACATCGTCGTTGTTCCGGATAATGCCCCCGACAAAAGAGACGGTTTTGAGATCGTTGTCGAGGCTCAAGCCGGCGTTGCCGTTTTCATAGCACAGGGTGTTGGTCACCTGGATGTCTTGGCCGTCGTACAGTGCGATCCCGTCGAAAAAGTTGTGGTGGAATGCGGAATTGGCGATGAAGATCCGGTCGGAATCCCAGCTTGTGACCACCCCGCCGCTCCGGGCGTCGTAAATGTTGACGTTTTCGATCCAGACATCGTCCGCCCGCCGGACGTCGATGCCGTTGTTGCGAAGCCAGGAGCGGTCTGGATCGACTTCCGATGTCTGGTTGCTTTTGTTCCCGTCGATTTCCAGGTTGGCAATGCGGATGTTTCCGATTTGATCGGCGGCGGTGGGCGCTTCATTGGCTGTGCCGATTAGAATCACCGATTGGTTGGCCTTGTCGGCAAGGCGCAGAACCGTTCCCTGTTCGCCCATGAGCGTGACGTTGGATCGGTGGATGTGGATGGCTGTGGAGATGTCGTACACTCCAGCCATGATGAAAACGGTTCCGCCGGCCTCGGGGAGTGCATCGATGGCCTCCTGGATGGTCAGGGATGTGGCCGATTGGAGGCCGGACACGACCTTGAGGGCGTAAACCGCTTCTTTCAGGTCGATCTGGTTGTCGTTGTTGATGTCGCCTCGAACCTGGGGGGAAGATAATGTCGGTGTGGTAAAAAGGGACACTAGCGCCAAGATAAGAGCAAACCGTTTCATCTGAATACCTCCCGTGAAAGAGAAAGATTTTATAAAACGATGGCTTCAAACCGCGGGCCAAGCGCCTGCGGCGGACTCAGGCCGCCTGCCGGAAGAAAAAAAGCAGATTTCTTTCAAGTTTTAAAATCTTCGAAGGTGGACCGCCGAGAAATATGTCCAATACAAATAGGCTGGCATCCCACGATCCTCATTTTCGATTTCGGGCTTGTCGGACGGCGTCGTCGATGTCTGCCTTTTTAATTCCAACCTCTTTACCTTTTCGCCTTGCTTCGGCAATCCGATTATCGAGATCGTCCAAGGACGGGTGAGAAGTCGTCTTTGAAGGCAAAATCACCATCCTTTTTTTCTTCCCCGAAACGAGTTCCGTCAGCCGCCCCACCCGCCCCTGAATCATCTCCGCCTGCCCGCTCAGCTGCTCGGCCGATGCGGCCGATTCTTCGGCGATGGCCGCGTTTCGGCCCACCACGGCGTCGATGTCGGCCACCGCCTTGTTGATCCCCTCCAGTCCTTCCGACTGGCTGCCGACGGCGGTCGATATGCCGGCGACAAATTGTCCCGCCTCGGCCATGGCAACGGAGGATTCTCGCACCGTGTCGACCGCGCCATGGACAGCCGCGGCTCCTTCGGCGATGCGGGCGAGGTTTTCTGTCAGGCGAGATTCGGTTTCAGCGGCCGCCTCCCCCGCCCGTTTGGCCAGGTTGCGGACCTCGCCGGCCACCACGGCGAATCCGGCGCCGGCCTCGCCTGCCCTGGCCGCTTCAACGGCTGCATTCAGGGCCAGGAGATTCGTCTGAAACGCGATTTCGTCGATGGTCTTCAGAATCCCGGCGGTCTCTTCGCTCTCTTTGGCGATCGCTTCCATTAAATTGGAAAGATCCGCCATGGTCTTTTCAGCTTTGTCCATCTTTGCCGCCGCGGCCCGGGTCCGCGCATCCGCACGGGCGGCATTTTCGGCCGTCTCTTGCGTCATGCCGACCATGGCCTGCAATGAATGGGAGGCCGTATCCAGGGCTGTCGCCTGTTCGGCGGCGCCGGATGAAAGCGTTCCACCCGCATTCGCCAATTGGGAGGCGGCGGCCGCCACTTCCTCTGCTCCTTCCCCGATCTCGTGGGTGATCCGATGGAGGGGCTTCGAGATCGACCGGGCCAGGATAAAAGAGATGGGCAGGGCGATAAGAATGGCGGCGCCGGCCGCCAGGGCCAGCATCTTGAGGATCTTCCGGCCAGCGGCGTGGGCTTCGGCATGGGAATACAGGACCGCGACGATCGCCGTCGGCGTCGCCCCGTCCCCAAGCGCCGCGGCGCCTTGGGAGTAGGTCTGGCCGTCAACCTCGATAAAGTTCATTCTCACCCGCCGATTGTTTGTGGAATCGCTTTTGGCCGCTTCCAAGCTTTCTTTCACTTGCCGGTAATCGGTCAGCGTTCCCATGACCATGCCGCCTTCCGCAAAGAGATTGATTTCCGCGCCGGAAAAGGCCGCCAGGCGTTTGATGGCTTCTAGATGAAAGGGAAACGCAACCACTGCCGTTCCCAAAGTCGTGGCCTGTCCAGCTTCACCCGCTGTTTCCAGAATAGGAACCGCCGCCGTCAAACCGACCATGCCCTCACGACTCACAAAACCGGTCGCAACATCGCTCGTTGTCAACAGGTCCGGGTGCATTGGCGCGTAGGGCAAATCTTCCAGGGATTCCCATTCCGCGGCTTCGACCACACCGTCAGGCGCCAGTTCCCCGACCCGGAACGCAAGGTCGTCTCCGGCCCGGAAGGGCCAGACAAGGTGAATCGTCTCGTTTTCCCGGTGCAGAAGCGCGAGCAGGTCGCCCTCCGCGTCGTAGACGGCGATCCGCCAGAAGGGATCGGATCGGGCGGCGTGGAAGAGTCGGCTGAGCACCTGTTTCTGACTGTTCTGGACAAACGCCAGATTGGATTTGCCCTTGTACCGGGCAAGGGTCCGCATCTGAACGGCGATCTCCGTTACGTGGATCAGCCCTTCGGAAAAGGCCAGCGTCTCTTTCTTCAGGGCATCCAACTCATGGTCGATCATCCGGAAAGTCCGGATGATCCGGTCTTCCAGGGATGCGACGGCCTGCCGGCGAACCTGCCAGGCGGCGATACCCATAGAAAATCCCATGACAAAAAGGATTGCCAGCACCATCACGCAAGCGACTTTGTCTCTCAGCTTCATACGTTGCTATCCCCCAGAACCGTTATGATGCGCATCTATGCATATAGCACTCAAAAGCCGTCCAAAACCATAGGCGTCTTTTTCTCATTTATCAATCTATTTTCAATGCATCGATGGCTTTGAATTTCGTTCATTGATTGATTTCAATCGCCAAATCGAGTAAATAAACAAAACCCGCAACGGGACGGCGAAATCGGTTGCCTTCCCCTGAAATGGGACGTCCATCAACTTCAAAAAGAGGAGAAGACCATGAAAAGAGGGATCATCGTTGCATGTCTGGTGGCCGTATTGGCCCTGCCCGCCGCGGCGCTGGGGGCGGGTCCCAAGGACACGCTGGTCTATGCCGCCTATGGCGACATCAAAGACTGGGACCCGTCGGCGGCGTTCTCCATGGAAGTGGTGATGCTGGTGAGCGTTTACGAGCCTTTGGTATGGTACAACCCGCCGGGGTCAGATCCGCAGTTGAAGCCGGCCCTGGCCACCTCGTGGGAGACCTCCGAGGACGGCCTTGCCTGGACTTTCCATCTGCGGAAGGGCGTCACCTTCCACGACGGCGAGCCCTTCAACGCCGAGGCGGTCAAGTACAGTCTCGACCGGACCATGGCCATGAAGAAAGGGGCCTATTACATCTGGTCGGCGGTGAAGGAAATCAAGGTCGTTGACGAGTACGCCGTCCAGTTCCTCCTGGACAACCCGGCCCCCGTCGACCTTATCGCCTCCTCCCAGTACGGCGCCTACATCTTCTCCCCCAAGTCCGGGGAAAAGGGGACCGACTGGTTCATGCAGGGCAAGGCCGCCGGCACCGGCCCTTACAAAGTCGACAGCTGGGAAAAGAGCCAGCAGGTGGTGCTCACCCGATTCGACGACTACTGGGGCGGATGGGAGGGAGATCATTTCGACCGGGTAATCATCAAGGTGGTGCTGGAAAAATCGACCCAGGTCCAGATGATCAAAAGCGGCGAGGCCGATTTCGCCTCCCTGGTCCCCGTGGACGCCCTGCCGGGGCTGAAGCGGACCCCGGGCGTGGAGCTGCTCACCCCCAAATCCTGGAAAAACTCCATGTTCCTCATCAACACCCGGAAGGCGCCCACGGACAACCTCAAGGTCCGGCAGGCCCTGTGCCACGCCTGGGATTACACCGCGGTGGTCGATTCCATCTACAACGGGCTGGCCGAGGCGGCCGAAGGGCCGGTGCCCAAAAACATGTGGGGCCACAACCCCAACCTCCCCGAGTACAAGTTCAACCTCGACAAAGCCAAACAGCTCATCGAAGAGAGCGGCGTGCCCAAGTCGGATCTCAAGCTCTCCCTGGCCTACATCGGGACGTCCCAGGAGTATGAAAACTGCGCCCAGCTTTTTCAGGCCAACCTGGCCGCCATCGGCGTGGAACTGGAGCTTCTCCCCGGCCCCTGGTCCACCATCTGGGAAAAAGCCAAGGACCTGAGCACGGCCCCCAATCTCCAGTCCATGACTTGGTGGCCCACCTACCCCACCCCCAGCGACTGGCTCATCGGCATGTTCAAGACCGAGGAGAAACCCCTGTTCAACCTCTCCCACTATAGCAATCCCAAGGTGGACAGCCTGCTGGAAAAGGGCTTGAAGCTGGAGGGCATCGACCGGGATGCGGCCATCGATGCCTATCAGGAGGCCCAGAAAATCATCGTGGCGGACGCCGCCGGCATTTTCTACGCAGACATCCTGGCCCGGATCGTCAAGCGGGCCGACGTGGGCGGGTTCGTCTACAACCCGGCCTACAGCGGCATCTTCTTCTATGATCTGTATCGGGAATAGGGGCGAAAAATTTTTCGCCCCTGCGCGCGGTATGGCATATCGGCATTTTGGCCTTGATCATCGTTTCGGCCATTTTGGGGCGAACACAAGGTTCGCCCCTACCGAAATCGCCGGGTTGCGCCGTAGGGGCGATCCTTGTGATCGCCCTTTTTTGGCGGGGTCGCCCTTTTTTGGCGGGGTCGCCCTTTTTTGGCGGGGTCGCCCTTTTTGGCCGGGATTTTGATCAAGGCCGAAATTTTCAATATCCCTAACAATTGAGGCGGCCTCTCGGGGCCGCCGTTTGCCATGAAGAAATACCTTTTTAGACGATTCATCTTCACCCTGCTGGTCCTTTTCGGCGTGTCGGTGATCACCTTTTTCCTTTCCCGGGTGATCCCCGGCTCGCCGGTGGCCATGTGGGTGGGGTCCAAGCCGACCCAGGAACAGCTGGATGCGGCCATCAAGGAACTGGGCCTCGACCAGCCCCTGCCAATCCAGTACCTGACCTATGTGGGGAATCTCGTCCGGGGCGACCTGGGGGTTTCCCTCCGGACCCACCGCCGGGTGACCGAAGAACTCTCCCGGCGCTGGGCCGCCACCTTCGAGCTGGTCACCGTGGCCATCCTCATGGCCATGATCGTGGGGATCCCGGTGGGGATCCTCTCCGCCACGCGGAAGGACCGGCCCGTGGACCACGTAAGCCGGGCCGTCTCCATCTCCGGGGTGGCCATGCCGGTCTTTTGGCTGGGGATGACCCTCCAGATCCTCCTTCACGGCAAGGCGGGCCTGTTCCCCCTCCAGGGCCGCATCGACGCCCATATCCTCATGGACCACCCGGTCCAAACGATCACCGGCTTCTATCTCTTCGACACCCTGGTCACCGGCAACTTCACGGCCTTCGTCAGCGCCCTCCACCACATGGCGCTGCCGGCCATGACGCTGTCTTTCGCCTCGCTGGCGGTGGTGACCCGCATGGCCCGCTCCTCCATGCTGGAGGTGCTGCGGGAGGACTACATCCAGACCGCGACCGCCTACGGCGTCGGCCGGCGGGACCTGCTTTACCGGTACGCCCTCAAAAACGCCCTGATGCCGACCGTGACGGTGGT
>JAABTD010000024.1 GCA_011390065.1 Desulfobacteraceae bacterium | reverse complement strand
GATTCCCGGCATAAAAAAGGGCAACCGTTCCTCCAGCGCGGCCAACCGCAGAAACAGCCGCTCCATCCGACGGGAGGGATAGCGCTGTTCCAGGCATGACCAGGGGATCAGGTTGGTGACGGCATGAACCGGCCACCGGCCCAACACCTCGAACCCGGCGCACCGGAGCAGATCCCCCAGTTCCCGGGAGGTGAAAAAGCGGCCGGGCGTCGGCGCAATCCGGTCATAGGCGTTGAAGGGAAACGCGGCCGTCACCCCTCGCCGGGGAGGCGAAAAAAGGAAGCGGCGGATATCGGCCGCGGCGTAGACGCCGCCGCGCCCGTTGCGGAACAGGGTAAACAGGGTGCGCCAGACGATCTCGAAATTCCAGCGATTCTCCACTTCCAAAAAGAGGGTTCCGCCGGTGGTCAGAACCCGCCGGATCTCCGCCAGCACCGCGAAACGGTCCGCCATATAGCTCAACCCCCCCACAAGACTCACATGATCGAAGCGATGGGCCTGAAAGGGCAATCGCCGCGCGTCCGCCCGCAGGAACCGGGGAGAGGCAGGGAACGTCTTCCTCCTGCACATGGAAGACGCTATCCCATGGATCCGGCGGTTGTAGGCGTCGACAAAATCGAAATGGACCGGAAACAGCGGGCCGCCACGCTCTCCTCCGGCGGTTCCGTTTTTTTCTACAGCCGCCCTGAGCAGGTTCTCGGAGACATCGACGCCCACCACCTTGGCGCCCGCAGCCGCGTGGAGATAGGACTGGAAGCCGGTGCCGCAGGCCAGATCGAGAACCTCGGCGGGCCGGAGAGGCTGAATCACCTGTTCCGCGATGGTGCAATGGACCCGGGAATAATACCAGGCATAGGAGAGTTCAACGATAAGGTCGTATTCGCCGGCCGTCCTGTCGAAGATATCGGCATGGTCGATCGCCGCCGGGGGGTCGAGGGACAACAGGGAAGCCGCGTTCAGTCGATAAACCGGGCGATGTGGGTGAACTGACGGTCCTCCACGTCTTCGGGTTCATATTTGATGTCGTGGTCCTCTTCTGTGTACCGGTAGAACGCTCTGGCGCCGGCGCTGGACATATCCTTTTCGATCACCAGATTGTCGACCCAGACCCGATAGGTGGCCACCGGCTCAGGATATCCCTTGACCGCCACCTGTCGGGGGGTGACCGAAATATGGGCGCCCCTGAAAAACGTCTCTGAGATCTTCAGGTAGGTCCCTTCGGCGATCATCACATGGCCGACTTCGCAGATGGCCTCCATCCGGTTGGCCAGGTTAGTGGTCTCGCCGATGGAGGTGTATTCGAGTTTCTGGTCGCAGCCGATGGCCCCTGCTATGACTTCGCCGCTGTTGAGGCCGATGCGCATTTCAAACACCGTTTTTCCCTGGCGTCGGCGATCCTCGTTCATCTTTCGCATCTTCCGCTGCATCTCGATGGCGCAGGCCACGGCCCGCTCGGCATGATCCGTCAGCGGCACCGGCGCCCCGAAAAGAGCCACGATGGCGTCGCCGATGTATTTGTCGGGAAACCCGCCGTATTTTTTGATAATGGGAACCAAGCCGTCGAAATAAGCGTTGAGCACGTTGACCGACTCCGAAGCGGTCATGTTTCGGGTGATGGTGGAAAACCCGGCGAAATCCGTAAACATCACCGTGCAGTCGGCCTTCTGGCCGCCGATGACGATGCCGCTTTCCGCGGCCCGCTCCGCCAGATCTTCGGACAGAAACTTCTTGAGGGTCTCCATCAGGTTGAGCCGTTCTTTCTGACCCTGAGTCATGACGTTGAACTGCCGGGTCAACTCCCCGAATTCGTCTTCTTTGAGCACCGGCACCACGTAATCGTAATCTCCCTGGGCCACCGCCTCGGCGCCCCGGGTCAGCTCGGTGATGGGTTTGGTTACGCGGCCGGCCAGCCAGCGGGTAATGAAGGCCACCAGGACGGCCAGGACGGCGATCACCCCGGCCGCGGTGACGATGATCATCATCCGCAGCTTTTTCACCCGGATGGCGTTGAAATCGATGTTGAAGATATCGAAGACGCCGTCGTATTCCTCCGTCAGCCATACGCTGTACCACAGCCCCCACGCATCTTCATCGTACCTCGGAAAAACCCAGTAATCGATGGGATTATGGTCAAACCCCTCCCGGCCGTTGAGCGCGGCCGAGCGCCAGAATTCGTTGCCGGCGATCCGGTAGGGTTCTCCGATATAGGTGCTGATGTTCCACCAGTTGATGCTGTCCAGCAGATAGCCGATATGATCCTTGAAAAATCCCACTTTCCGGCCGCTGTCGATCATAATGTAGACTTCGCTGATGGTGAAGCCGGCTTCCTTTGCGTTTTTTTTGGCCTCGACAAGGATGGCCTTGTACTTCTGAAGGGTTTTCCGGATCCCCGGTCTGGCGGCGAACCGGTCCGCCCAGTAACCGGCGGCCGTTCGCAGATCGGCGTAACGAAACCCGCCCTCGAATTCATCGATGTATTCGAGTCTGTTCCGGACCTGGTCCTCCGGCAACAGGGTTCCCTCCATGAGCAACATGTTGAAGGCGAGGCTGTAGTAAAGGGGGGAGGTCGCCGTCAGTGCGGCCTGATCCGGTTCTTCGGCCGTGATGGTTTCCAGACCGAATCGATTGATCTGCGCCATCTCCTCTTCTGTAAAAGCGGCCTGGACCCCGGCGATCAGGTTTTCGCCGTTTGAAATCAGTTGATGGAGGAGTTCCAGCGGCCGGTAGACGATTTCCACGGGTATGACGATCACCGCGATGAAACCGATGAGCGCCGCCGCAAAATAGACCAGCTTCCGCCGGAAGGGTGTGTAGCGGGGCTTTTTCTTCGCTGTTTCCACTTCAAAGGGAGGAAGAGGGGCGGAGGCCGAAGGCGGAGGGTGTTCGACATCGGGCGGCTCGGAAGGTTCCGTCAGCCCGGATCGCATCAGGGGGTCGGAAATGGCCACCGTAGCATCGTCGTAAAACAGTTCTTCCGACGCGTCCGGGCCGGCCAGCGGCCGGACGGTGAAGACTTGGCGGCATTTGGAACATCGCACCTTTGATCCCTTCGGTTTGATGCGGGAGGCGTCCAGCTCAAAGGCGGTCTCACAGCGTTCACATTGGATGATCATTGGCGTTTCCCTGCCGTTTGGGGTTCAGGATAGCGCATCGGTTCTGCCGTCGGAGCGCTCGTCGCTTGACAGGCGGCGCCGAAAGCCGCATACTCCGCACAAAAAGGAGCGCCCATGGATGGAAACAACGCAACCATAGAGCCTGCCTGCCGGGACCACTGCCCCGACCGATGGTGCTGTTCTTCCCGTTATCTGGTTCAGGTGCCCATATGGGATCATGAAATCAGCCGCATCGCCCGATGCACGGGGCGGATCGATTTTTATGAACATCGGGGTCGGGGGATGGTGCTCAAGACAAAACCCAACGGATACTGCGTCTTTTTTAACGAGGCGGCCAAGGATTGCACCATTTACGCTGTCCGGCCCTTCGACTGCGGCATGTATCCCTTTGATTTTTATACCGCCGGCGGAAACAACCAGTGGTTGCTGTGGGACTGCGCCTATTCCCGGCGGATGGATGACATTTTCATTGATGCGGCGCTGACGCGGTTTGAAGCTCACCATCGTCCGTCCCTTTTCAGGATATGGGAATATGAGAACGAGAGCATCGATCTGTCCAACCCCGACGGGTTCCGCATTCTGCGGCCGATGCGGATACCCGGCCCTGCCGACACAACCGGCCCATTCCGGACTTCCGATCATCCCCTGGAAGGGACTATATCATGATGGGAAATATCGTCAACAGCGCCGTGCAGAGGAAAAACGCTATGCGCCCATGAGATCCACCAGCACCGACACCGGCTCGGCCACCCCGATGGCGTAGGCGATCTGAACCTCGCAGCGTCTGGCCAGACCCGACGCCACTACGTTCTTGGCCCGGATGACCTGGGGCAGTCGGTGGTGATCTCGCCGGCGATAAAGGCGAGGCCCGTGGTCACCAGGGTTTCGCAGGCCACGCGGCAGTCCTTGTCCTGGGCCATGATGGCGTCCAGGATCGCATCCGACACCGCATCCGCGACCTTGTCCGGATGGCCTTCGGTGACGGATTCGGAGGTAAACAGAAAGGATTCGCTGTTCATGCTCTTTTTCTCCTTGAAAGGTAAGGGGCCACGGAAACAACGGCGCTATCCGCCGGGAGTCAATATCCGGTTGTCGATCAGACGGGATTTCCCCACATGGACGGCCAGGGCCATCAGGACAGAGCCCTCCACAACGTCCACCCTTTCCAAAGTATGGGGATCGCGGATCTCGACATAATCGATTCGGGTATGGGGAGCCTTTTCAATAAGGGTTTGGGTTGCCGCGACGATCCGTTGGGGATCGGTCTCACCCGCCGCCGCCATGTCTTGGGCGATGTTCAGGGAACGGCTCAGGGTCAAAGCGCTTTCCCGATGGTCCGGCGCCAGGTAGGCGTTTCTGGAGCTTTTGGCCAGGCCGTCGGGTTCGCGGACCGTCGGCGCTCCGACGACCTCGATGTCGAAATTGAGATCCGCGACCATCCGGCGGATCACCAGCAATTGCTGGTAATCTTTTTCCCCGAAGACGACCACATGGGGTTTCACGATATTGAACAGTTTGGCCACCACCGTGGCCACGCCGCGAAAATGGACCGGCCGGCAACGACCGCATAGATGGCGCGGCAGACGCTCCAGGCTGACAAAGGTCTGGAAATCCGGGCCGTAGAGTTCGGTTTCCGTCGGCGCGAAGACCACATCGACGCCGCTTTCTTCGGCCATGGCGCAATCCCGTTCCATGGCGCGGGGATAGGCGGCAAGATCTTCCTCCGGTCCGAATTGCGTGGGATTCACGAAGATGGAGAGCACCAGATAATCCGAACGGGCCTGCCCTTCGCGGACCAGGGAAAGATGCCCTTCGTGAAGATATCCCATGGTCGGCGTCAACGCGATCCGTCCTCCGCGGCGCCGAATCCGGTCGGCCCATGCCTGCATCTCTTTTACAGTGGCGATCACTTTCATTTTTCACCTGTCTTCATCATAGACCCATCGATTCTGAACCGCTCTCGGGCGGTATAGATCAGCCGCTCCCGGATGTCAACCGATAGCGACAACAGCGGCAGCGCAAGCTCATGCATGGCTGTCATCCGATCTCTTGAACTTCATCGTGAAAGCGGCGCCGCAACCGGGTTCGCTCTCTACATCGAGCCAGCAATCGTAAGATTCAATGAGGCGATGGACAATGGAAAGCCCGAGCCCGGTACCCCGGGGTTTGGTGGTAACAAAAGGATCGAAAATCGTTTTCATCAGCTCCGGGGAGATGCCGCAACCGTTGTCCTCTATCCGCAGGAGCGCATGGCGCGATTTTTCGGGATAAACCGCGATGCGGATGCGTCCTTCGGTTTGATCTGCGATGTCGATGGCCTCGGTGGCGTTGAGGAGCAGGTTCCACAGAATCTGGCGAAAATGAGACGGGTCCATCTTCACCTGCACCTTTTCCGGGATGTCGGTCTCGATGGCGACCCCTCCGGCTGCGCGATCGGCCTTGAAAACAGCCACAATCTCGGACACCGTTTTTCCCAGATCGATCACGGATCGGTTTCCAACCGGAGGCCGGGCGAACATCAGGAAATCGCCCACCAGTGAATTCAACCGGTCGGCCTCCCTGAGGATGATGCCCATGAGGGTCTTCGCATCCGGGTCCGTCGTCATACTGTCTTTCAACATCTGGATCGACCCCCGGAGGGAGGCCAGCGGGTTTTTGATCTCGTGGGCCAGGCCGGCCGCCATCTCCCCCACCGCCGCCATCTTTTCCACCCGCTTGACATGGGCCTCCATCGCCGTGAGATCCTGCTTTGTGCGGCGCGCTTGTTCCGATAAAAGTCCGCTCAGGAAAGCCACCGCAAAGCAACTGGCCATCATGGCGATGATCTTGTACAGCACCTCTCCCGGCGTAAAATCCGAGATGGTCATCCCCTTTTCCATGGCAATTGGATGAATGAGACCATAATACTCGAGATCGATGAGAAGGCCGTATTGAAGGCTGCTTAAAACCGCCATGACCATACTGCCCCGCCGATACGCCAGCATGCTGGCATAGATGATGACCACAAGGTAGAGAAATGAAAACAGGCTGGTAAAAGATCCAGTGAGAAAAACAATAAAGGTCACCGCCGCCGTATCGACGGCGATCTGGATATAAGCGAAGAGCTTCAGTCGCCGGGTGCGGGGCAGAAGCAGAGAGTAGACGAAGGAGAGGAGAAAAATCGCTGCAATCAGCCCGTAGAGCAACAGCAGCGAGCGCGTCAGGGGATGGGACGTCTTGCCGAGTTGAAGAATGGTGGCCGAGCCCAGCAGCAGGGTGTAGAAAAGCACCCTGAAAAACATCACCCATTTGAGTTTCTGGTAAAGTTCTCTGTCGGGCCCGGCTGCGACGGCGACCATGGAGGGTTCGGAGATGGTCCGCGCCGGATCAGACGGCGCCGGCCATGCTGAAGATCGGCAGATACATGGCCACCACCAGCGTACCGATAACGCCGCCTAAAAAAACCATCATCATGGGTTCGATCATTTCGGTGAGATTGTTGACCGCTTCATCGACCTCGTCGTCGTAAAAATCGGCGATCTTCCCCAGCATGATATCCAGGGCCCCGGTCGACTCTCCTACGGAGATCATCTGGCAGACCATGGGAGGAAACACCCCGCTCTCCAGAAGCGGTTCGGCCATGGTTCGACCCTCGGAAATATCCGTCCTGACTTCGTAGATGGTCCGCTCGACGGTCTTGTTGCCGGCGGTTCGCGCCACGATCTCCAGGGAGTCGAGGATGGCCACCCCGCTCTGGAGCATGGTGCTCATGGTGCGGGTAAATTTGGCCACGGCGACCTTGCGGATCAGGATGCCGAATACGGGAGCTTTTAAAGACAAATCGTCAATGATTGCACGCCCCTTTTCCGTTTTGTAGAACCGCTTGAAAGCATAGATGAACAGCCCCACCCCGATGATAATCCAGAGGATGTTGCCCTTGATAAACCGGCTCATGTCCACCGTGATCTGCGTAAGCCCCGGCAGTTGGCCGCCCAGCCCGGAGAACATGTCCTCAAAAACGGGGATGACGAAGACCATGATGACCATGACCACGAGAACCGCCACGATGATCGTGATCATCGGATAAACCATGGCGCTTTTGACCTTGGCTTTGAGCTTGGCGGCCTTTTCCAGGTGCTCCGACAGCCGGCGAAGGATGGTGTCGAGGATGCCGCCGGCCTCTCCGGCGGCGATCATGTTGACAAACAGGGAATCGAACAGATCGGGATATTTTTTTAACGATTCCGCTAACGTGGTGCCGCCTTCCACCGACTCCTTGACATCCTTCAGTATTTTTTGGAGCTTCGGATTTTCCGCCTGGGAAGACAGGATGTCGAGGCACTGGATGATGGGCAGCCCGGCATCGATCATGGTGGAAAACTGCCGGCAGAAAATGATCACGTCCTTGGCCGTGATCTTGGGCTGCATGAAAGAGATATTTTCAAACAGGTCCTTGGGCTTTTCCTTGATTTTATAGTCGCTGATGCCCCGCCGTTTCAGCGTCGCTTCGGCCGAACTGATATCGGGGGCCTCGATCTCGCCCTTCTGAGACCGTTTCCGTTTATTAACGCCTTTCCAGAGAAAGGTCGGCATGATCGCCCTCCTTGGTTCTGTATAAAAAAATGGGTTATACCACACGCCGGGATGCCCGACAACCGGGTTGAACGCTTGTCTCTATTACCTCTGGCCGGGCATCTCAGTCTGTGCAGTCGTACCGAAATCCGTTCCGCGCTTTATCAAACCTGCCGGTTCAGTTCCTTTTGACCGCCGATTGCCATCGAGGGTTCTTCAAGGGAATCAAAAAGGCCAGAAAACCGGAATAAACAGGGTCCCCATGGCCAGCACGATCAGATTCAAGGGAATCCCGAGCTTCAGAAAATCGCTGAACCGATAGGCGCCCGGTCCGTAAACCAGCAGATTGGTCTGATAACCGATGGGGGTGGCGAAACAGGCGCTGGCCCCGAAACAAACGGCGATGATGAAGGATTTCGGGTCCACCGCCAGCCCATGGGCCGTGGAGATGGCAATGGGCAGAAGAAGAACGGCGGTGGCGTTGTTGCTCAGCAGTTGGGTGCTGATGCTGGTGAACAGCAGCATCCCGGCCAGGACCACCCGGGGTCCGGCCCCCTGGAAAAGGGAGAGAAAGATCTCGGCGTAGAACCGGGACGCCCCGGTTTTCTGCATGGCCTCCCCCAGGGCGATGGTCCCCACGATGATCAGCAGCACGTCGCCCCTCAATTCCCGATAGGCGCCCCTCAACTGCAGGCAGCCGGTGACCACCATCAGAAAGAGAGCGGTCAGGGCGCAGACCATGATATCCGCCAGCCCGGTGCTGGCGGCCAGGATGAGTCCCGCGAAGATGGAAAAGGCCCGTCTTGCCTTGGTCTTGTGGAGGATCTCGTGATGAACATCCTCGACGATGATCACGTCCCCTTCGCCTCGAACCCAGTCCAGAGCGCTTTTGTCGAACCGGGCCAGGATGATGTCCCCGATTCGGATCCGGACCTGTTCGATTTTCTGCTCCGCATAATGAAGATGCCGGCTTTTGATGGCGATGAGGTTGATGTCCGGCGACTTGGCCAGATGGGTGCCCAGAAGACGGTCTCCGATGAGGCGCGACTGGGGCGGGATGATCATCTCCACGATGACGGAATCGGTGTCGTCGATCTGATAATTCAATTCCGCATCCTGATGGGGCAGTTCCGCGATTTTGTCCTCCAGTGCGGTCACAAAATCGCTGGCAGAGCCTTTCACCAGCAGCACATCGCCTTCCCGGAAACTGATTTTATCCCGATGCGGATAGAAAATATGGCCGTTGCGCACCACCTCGAAGAGTGTGAAACTCGGGTACCGCTCCCGCAGGAACGCTGCCGGATCGTCGCCCAGAAGCGGACTGTCGGCGGGGATCTGAAGTTCCGCCAGATACTTTTTGTTGTCGCTGGCCGCCATCTCACAGGTGGGGGCGGCGTGGCCCGGCATCATCCTGGGAGCGGCGAAGTACAAAAAAGCGACCCCCACAACGGCAATCGGAACGCCGAGGATGGCCAATTCGAACATCTCGATGCCCTCATATCCCATCTCCATGCTCAGATCCCGGATGATGATGTTGGTGGAGGTGCCGATGAGGGTGCAGGTCCCGCCCAGAATAGAGGCGTAGGAAATGGGGATCAGAAATTTCGAGGGACTGAAATTGTATTCGCAGCTCAAGTTCAGGATGATGGGGATGAAGAGCACCACCACGGGCGTATTGTTGACGAACGCCGATGCCAGCGCCACCACTAAAAGCACTAAAATCATGGCCCGGTTGGCGTTGCCTTTGGAAAATTCGATGATCCGCTGGGCCAGAAACCCCAAGGCGCCGGTGCGGATCATGCCCCGGCTCACCGCGAACAAGGCCGCCACCGTCACCACCGCCGGATTGGCGAATCCGGCCACTGCCTCCACCGGCGAGAGGATGCCGGTGACCATCAGGGCCACGATGATGCCGATGGCGGTGAGATCCACCGGAAGTTTTTCCGTAATCAGGAGGATCAGCGCTGCGGCGAGGATGGCGGAAACGATCCAGATGGCCATGGGAGGATCTCAGTCCTCTCCGAGGACGGAGAGCCGGTCCCGCGCCCTGTCGGCGTATTCGCTCCGGGGATGGTCCTTCAGGATCTCCCTGTAGAGCTTCCGGGCATGGGTCGGGTTGTTCTGCAGCTCTTCCAGTTCGGCGGTCTCGAAAAGTTCCTCCGCTTTGTCGGAGCATCCGAACGTCGCCAGGCAAAACGCCGTCATCAGAACCCAAAGCATCTTTTTCATGGTCGGCCTCCATTTTGCAGCGCTTCGGCGGACGCATGGTCCGTCGCATCAACGCCGTCCATCCAGTCGTATTCGATATCTCACCGGTCGGGGGCGGCTTTTTCCCCCATCATACACCAAACAGCGCCGGGGACCAAATGCTGATGCTCAAATCCGCTCTTCTGCCACCCCGTGGCAGGCCACATGGGTCCCGCCGTCTTTTTCCAGCAGCTCCGGGATCTCCCGTACGCACCGCTCATCTGCGTAACGGCATCGGCCGTGAAACACGCAACCTGTGGGGAGATGGATGGGCGTGGGGACTTCTCCCTTGAGCCGGACATGACCGCTTTTCTTTTTTCCCAACCGGGGGATGGCGCTGAGCAGGGCCTGGGTGTAGGGATGCCGGGGGGCTGCAAAAAGCGTTTCCGCCGGAGCCACTTCGCAGAGAGATCCCAGATACATCACCGCCACCCGGGTGCTGATGTGCGCCACTACCGACAAATCATGGGCAATGAACATGTAGGTCAAGCCCCTTTGCTCCCGGGCGTCCATCATGAGGTTGAGGATCTGGGCCTGAATGGAAACATCTAAAGCCGAAATGGGCTCGTCGGCCACAATGAATTCGGGATCGACCACCAGTGCCCGGGCAATGCTGATCCGCTGCCGCTGTCCGCCGGAAAACTCATGGGGCAGCCGGGTGAGCCACTGCACATCGCCCCCCACCTGCTCCATGACCTCTTTGACCCGGTCCCCAACCTCGCGGGCCGTCAGCTCCGGATGGTGGAACCGCAGGGGTTCCTCCAGAATGGCGGCGACCCGTTTGCGCGGATTGAGGGAGGCGTAGGGGTCCTGAAACACCATCTGCATCCGCCGGCGAAAGGGAAGCATCTGCCGGGGCGAAAGGACGTCGATGCGCTGGCCTCCGTAATACACCTCTCCGCCATTGGGTGGATAAAGGCCGATCACGGTGCGGCCCAAAGTCGACTTGCCGCAGCCGCTCTCGCCCACCACGCTGAAGGTCTCCCCCGGCGCGATATCGAAGGTGACCCGGTTGAGGGCTTTCACGGTGGTCTTGACCCGCCGCAATCGTCCGTCTTTCAGGGCAAGCTGGTCGAGCAGTCCGCCGGAGATGTCGAAAACCTTCGAAAGGGCGCGGACGGAGAGGATCGGCGGCGTCTGGGCGGAAGGGGCGTCGTTCATGTCATTCATCATGGCGTTGAGGGTCGAAAAGATGGCAGGCGACCACGCCCTGCCCCCCGCCGGGGTAATCCACGGGCAAAGAAGCAGGTTCCCGGCGGGCGCAAACCGCCATCACATGGGGGCAACGCGGATGAAAGGAGCAACCGGGTGGAATCCGGGTCAGCGTCGGCATGGTTCCCGGAATCTGATTGAGACGCGTTCCGCGATGCTCGCCCTGGGGCAGGGCGGCGATGAGCCCCTGGGTATACGGATGCCGGGGGCTGCGCACCACATCGCCGGTCCGGCCCTCTTCCACGATCTTCCCGGCATACATCACCGCGATCTTCTCGGTGGTTTCCGAAACCACCGCCAGGTCGTGAGTGATGAGCATCAGTCCCATCCGGGACTGTTCGCAGAGTTCCAGAAACAGGTCCATGATCTCGGCCTGGATGGTCACGTCCAGGGCGGTGGTCGGTTCATCGGCGATGATCAACTGGGGGTCGTTGAGCAAAGCCACGGCGATGATGATCCGCTGGCGCATGCCGCCTGAGAACTCGTGGGGATACTGGCGGAGCCGTTTTTCAGGAGAGGGGATGTGAACCTTCCGAAGCTTGTCCGCGGCGATGGCCGCCGCTTCCGACGGGCCGATGTCCCGATGAGCCTGAAGGGTCTCCACCATCTGGGTGCCGATGGTTAATACCGGGTTGAGGGTCATCATGGGATCCTGGAAGACCATGCTGATCCGATTGCCCCGGATTCGCCGGATGGCCTCCTGGGGCAGCGCGCTGATCTCCTCTCCCTGGAACAGAACGCGGCCGCCGGCGATATAGCCCGGTTTGCTGATGAGGTTGATGATGGCAAAACCGGCCACGGATTTGCCGGCGCCGCTCTCTCCCACCAATCCGAGCCGCTCTCCTTCGTTGAGGGCGAAACTCACGCCGTTGAGCGCGGTCAGGTCGCCGGTGCGAAGGGCGAAATTGACGGTCAAATCCTCGACCTGGAGCAAAACGGACATGGATGGGTTACCCTTTGTAGAGCTTGGGGTTGAGGACGTCCCGGAGAAAATCCCCCAGGAGGTTGACCGCCAGCACCAGGATCACCAGCAGCAGTCCGGGAAAGGCGGTGATCCACCAGGAGCCGCTGAAGATATATTCGAATCCGGCGTTGATGAGGGAGCCCAGGGACGGGCGGGTGACCGGCATGCCCAGACCCAGAAAAGAAAGGGCCGCCTCGCTCATCACCGCATTGGCCACCTGGATGGTCGACAGCACCAGAATGGGGGACATGCAGTTGGGCAGAATGTGGCGCCACATGATCCGGTGGGAATTGAAACCGGTCACCCGGGCCGCTTCCACATATTCCTTCTTTTTTTCGGCCAGCACCGAAGCCCGGACGGTCCGGGCGTACTGGGGCCACTGGGCGAGACCGATGACGATGATCAGAAACGGCACCGCGATCTCTGCGAACCGTCCCACCCCGACGGCCGCCTGGAGCACGGCGCTGACGAAAATGGCCACCATGAGATAGGAAAAGGAAAGTTGCACGTCGGCCAGCCGCATGAAGAACCCATCGAGTTTGCCCCCGTAATAGCCGGCGATGAGACCGATGACGATCCCGATGACGGCCTGGAGCAAAACAGCGCAGAGGCCGATGACAATGGATATCCGCATGCCGTAAATCATGGTGGACAACAAGTCCCGCCCCTGGGCGTCGGTTCCGAGGATATAGTCGTCCATGCCCCCCGCCATCCATACGGGCGGGATTTCAGACGACATGATGTCGATATTGGCCGGATCATAGGGGTTGTAGGGCGCGATCAGGGGGGCGGAAAAGGCGCAGACAAACAGCAATACGAACACCGCGAAACTGACGATGGCCACCTTGTCCCGCTTGAAATCATAAAACAAGTCCGATGCTTTGAAGCGCTGCCAGTGGTCCATCATGCGGCCCCCGTAATCCGGACGGTGGGATTGACCACGCCGTAGATAATGTCCACCACCGTATTGACCACCACCATGATCATTCCGACGAACATGAGATAGGCGACCAAAAGCGCCGTGTCGGAGCGCTCCACCGCCTCCATGAAAAGAAATCCAAGGCCCTGCCACTGAAACACCGTCTCGGTAAGGATGGTGAAGGCGATGGTAATGCCCAGCTGCACGCCGCCTACCGTGATCACCGGCAACAGCGTGTTCTTGAAGGCATGAAGAAACCAGATCCGGTATCGGTTCAACCCTTTGGCCCAGGCATACCGAATGTAATCCGACTCCAGCACCTCCATCATCTCCGACCGGATGAGCCGGATAAAAAGCGGCAGCATGATGGACGAAAGCGACAGGCTGGGCAGAATCAGGTGACGCCATCCGTCAGCGGTGAGAAATCCGGTCCGCCATCCGCCGACATTGACCGTTTCCCCCCGGCCGAAAGAAGGGAGCCACCCCAGTTGGACGGAAAACAGATAGACCCCCATGATGGCGATGAGAAAGACCGGAATGGAAACCCCTACAATGGAACCGCCCATGATCACTCGGGAAAACAGCCGTTTCGGATAAATGGCCGCATAGATGCCCAGAGGAACCGACAATACGACGATGATCAGCGAAGAGACCAGAACGAGTTCCAGGGTGGCCGGGGCCTTGTCCAGGATGACGTCCGCTGCCGGCTTCTTGTAAAAATAGGATTTCCCCAGGTCGCCGTGGGCCGCTTTTTTGAGGAAATCGATGTACTGGATGTAAACAGGGTCGTTCAGTCCGAGGTCTTCCCGAATCCGCTCCCGTTCGGCCTTGGAAACGGAGATGCCCGTGATCTGCCACACCGGGTCGCCCACGTTATGCTTGACCGCGAAGCCGATGGAACTGATGATGAACATGACCACGAAGGCCTGGACGATGCGCCGGATGATGAATGCGGCCATTGATGCCCTGTTCGCTGTAAAGGGTTGATCAGTTCGGCGTTCCGGGGCGGGCCGCCGCGATGCGTCGGTCCGCCCCGGAACGGCTGTCCGGAGTGGGATACACGACCCTAATCGATGACCAGGTCGCCGAAATAGGGGAAATTCATGACATTGACGATGGGCAGGATGTTGACGTTGTCCTTTCCGGCCCAGGAAAGATGTTGCCAGTGCAGTGGCGCAAAGGCGGCGTCGTTGTAGAGAATCCGTTCCACTTCCTGGAGCATGGCCGCCCGTTTGTCGCGGTCGGTCTCGCTCTGACAGGCCAGGATGATTTCATCCACCTTGGGGTTGCAGTAGTTGCCGCTGTTGTATTGACCGTAACCGGTTTCTTTATTGGGACACATGAGCAGAAACTCGGTGTAGTTGGCCGAGTCCTCGGTGTCCGGATGCCATCCGATCATCTGGATGTCGGCGGTCTGGGCGTCGAACTGATCCCAGTACTGGGCCTTGGGCATGGTCTTGAGGTTGACCTTGATGTTGATGCGGCCCAGCATGGAAACGGCGGCTTCGGCGATCTTGTCGTCGTTCACATACCGGTTGTTGGGGGCGATCATGGTGCATTCGAAGCCGTCGGGGTATCCGGCCTCTTTCATGAGTTCCTGGGCCTTGGCCACATCGTACCGGGGCTTCAACGCTTCCACATAGCCCAGATATCCTTCGGGGGCCTGCTGCGCAGCGGCGGTGGCCTTGCCCTTCATGATCTTTTCAGCGATGCCTTCGTTGTTGATGGCGTAAACAATGGCCTGGCGCACCTTGGGATTTTTGAATTCGTCCCGGCGTTTCTGGTTGAGCTGAAAAGTAATGACCCGGCTGCCCGGCATCGTCGTCAACTTCACCCCGTCGGTGCCGGCGATCCGATCGTAATCCTGAGGCGGCACGGGCATGATAAAATCGACGTCCCCGGAAAGGAGCGCCGCGACCCGGGTGGCGTCCTTTTTAATAGGCGTGAAAATGATGGTGTCCACATTGCCGGGAGACGCCGTGTCCCAATAATCCGCAAAGGCCGTAAAAACGTTCTTGACGCCCTGCTGTCGCTCTGTGACCCGGTATTTTCCGGTCCCCGATTCGTTCATGTTGGCAAAGGAATATCCGGTTTTGACGATGGCGTCTTTGGGCTGCCCCTGGTCATCGGTTCCGGTATAAAAAACGCTGTCCATGGCGAAAATATAGGTCGCCATGTTAAGCAGCAGCGGATAGGGCTTTTTCGTGATCAGATCCACGGTGTGATCGTCGATGACGGCGGCGCCCACAAAGGGTTCGAACAGCCCCTTGAAGTCCTGGCTCCGCTTGAGGCGATCGACGGTCCAGACGATGTCCCGGGCCGTGAAAGGGTTGCCGCTGTGGAAAACAACGCCTTTCCGGAGGTAGAAGCGAACGGTGTTTTCATCGATCCGTTCCCACTTTTCGGCAAGGCGGGGCTCAAAGGTCATCTCCTTGCTCCAGCGCACCAGCGGATCGAAAACCATATGGGAATACTGAAGCATGCCGCCGGACAGCTGAACATGGGGATCCAGAGACACCGGATCGGCGTCCATCGCCAGCTTAAGGGTCTTGGCGTTGACGGCCGTTCCGAGGGAGAGGACGATCAGCAGCGCAACCAAAATGCAGGTCAGTTTTTTCATCTTCTTTGCCTTTCTGTTTGGGGTTCATCCAAATCCAACGCTGTTTTGCTGTAAATACGCTGCATCGTACAGGAAAATTCTCGGTCCGGTCAAGGGTTAATAGCGTCGGCTTCGGCGGAGTAGTCGCAGTCGGGATTCCGGCAAGTGAGGAACGTGCCGCGCTTCTTGGTCGTTTTTTCCACCAGAAAGGGAACGCCGCATTGGGGACACGGCGCATCCACCGGTTTGTCCCACAAAGCGAAATCGCAGTCGGGAAAGCGGCTGCACCCGTAGAAAATCTTGCCCCGTTTCGATTTTCGCTCCACCAGTTCGCCGTCGCACCCTTCTGCCGGACAGCGGACGCCGGTGCGCTGCCCGGCGCCCTCTTGACCCAGCGACTGGGTGAACTTGCAGTCGGGATAGGCGCTGCACGCCAGGAAGGTTCCGTACCGCCCCCGTTTGACCACCATGGGACTGCCGCATTTTTCGCAGGTTTTATCCACCGCCTCGTCTTCCGGTGGTTCCACCGGTTCGACGGCCCCTTTCTCGTTTCGGGTATAGTCCCGGGTGAAATCGCAATCCGGATAGCCGCTGCAGGCAAGAAACAAGCCGTTTTTCCCCATCTTGATGTGCAGCGGTCGACCGCACTGAGGACAGTCGAGACCGGTGGGCAACCCTTCCCGCTTCATGCTCAGCATCGATTCATCAGCGGCGTCCAGCTCTTTCTTGAAAGACTTGTAAAACCGGTCGAGCACCTTCAGGTAATCCTCTTCGGCTGCTTCCACCCGGTCCAGGTCGTCCTCCATGCGGGCGGTGAAATCGACCCCCATGATATCTGGAAAGCTTTTGACAATAAGGTCGGTGACGATGAATCCAAGTTCCGTTGGGCGGAACGATCCTTTGAGAAGTTCCACGTACCCTTTCTCCCGGATGGTGGACAGGATCGACGCATAGGTGGACGGACGACCGATGCCGTTTTCCTCCAGCTCCTTGACCAGAGTGGCCTCTGAAAATCGGGGCGGGGGCTGGGTAAAGTGCTGTTTGGGGTCGTACCGGTCCGCCTTCAGCCGGGCGCCTTCGGTGAGATCCGGCAGCGTGTCGGGACCGCCGTCCTCTTTGTTGTCTTCGTCGGAACGGTAAAGGGCCATGAAACCGGGAAACTTCACCGTTGAACCGGAGGCCTTAAAGATATAATCGCCGATCCGGATGTCGATGGAATGATTGTTAATTAACGCCGGCTGCATCTGGGACGCCACGAACCGCTGCCAGATCAGGGTATAGAGCGCCAGCTGATCTTGGGACAGATGGGGGGAGATCTTTTCCGGGGTCTGCCATACCGATGTGGGACGAATGGCTTCGTGGGCGTCCTGGGCCTTGTTTTTGTTTTTGAAAAACCGGGGTTTTTCCAGGACATAATCGTTCCCGAACTGTTCCTGGATCAGATCGGCGGCCTCCTGGGCGGCTTCCTGGGCGATCCGTGTGGAGTCGGTCCGCATATAAGTGATCAACCCCACCGGTTCCCCGGGTCCCAGATCGACCCCTTCATAGAGCTGCTGAGCGACGCTCATGGTTTTTTTCGCGGAAAACCGGAGCCGCCGGATCGATTCCTGCTGAAGCTTGCTGGTGGTGAAGGGGGGCTGGGGGTTCCGCTTGGTGGTCTTTCGGACCACCTTGTCCACCGTCGGCGTCTGGGTCTCCAGATGCCGGAGAATATCGTTGGCGGCGGCGCCGTCGGGGATGACGACCTTTTCTTCTCCTTTTTTGGCCAGCTTGGCCAGGAAAGGCGGCGGGGTTTCCCCTTCCAGATGAGCGGTAATGGACCAGTATTCTACCGGCTCGAACACCTGGATCTCGCGCTCCCGGTCGCAGATGATCCGTACGGCGACCGACTGGACCCGTCCGGCGCTGAGCCCTCGTTTGATCTTTTTCCACAGCAGGGGAGATATCTGGTACCCCACCAGCCGGTCAAGGATCCGGCGGGCCTGCTGGGCTTCGTATTTGCTGCGATGGAGGGCCTCCGGCGCTGCGATGGCCGCCTTGATGGCCCGGGGCGTCAACTCATGGAAGAGCACCCGGTGGAATCGGCGGCCTTTTTTTTTAAGCACATCGGCGGCATGCCAGGCAATGGCCTCGCCTTCACGGTCGGGGTCTGGCGCCAGGTAGATGTCCTCGGCGTCGCCGGCGGCTTTTTTCAACTGCGTGATCACTTTCCCCTTGCCCGGAATGGACCGGTACTGGGGCTTGAAATTATCCTCGATATCGATGCCCATCTCTTTGGCGGGCAGGTCCTTGATATGGCCCACGGTGGCCGAGACGTTGTAATCGTCTCCAAGGTATTTCTTGATGGTCCGCACCTTGGCGGGGGACTCCACAACAACGAGCGGTTTGGTCAAAACAGTACCTCTGAAAAAATGCTTGAATGAAGAAACGACCGCTATCGCTAAACAATGTTTTTGATGTCGGTCGAAAACAGCTTGCCGGGAGACTGGTGCACCACTCCTTTAAGTTCAAGTTGGAGCAGGATGCTCGACAGTCGGCCCGGGGCCATGGAAAGCCGCCGGACCAGCTCGTCGATGTGGACAGGGTCCGGCCCTAAAACTGTGAAGACGTGCTGTTCGTCTTCCGATAACGGCGGCAAATGGGCCGGCATCGGCCTCCTGTCTCTGCGGGGTTCGGCGTTGTGAATCGTGATAACATGCCCAAGTTCTTCCAGAATATCCCGGGCGCCTTCCACCAGCTTGGCGCCTTGCTTAATCAAGCTGTGCGTACCGGCGCTTTTGTGGGAATGGATGTTGCCGGGCACCGCAAAGACCTCCCGGTTCTGTTCCAGGGCCAGTCGGGCGGTGATCAGGGAGCCGCTCCGCTTGGTGGCCTCCACGATGACCACCCCCAGGCTCATGCCGCTGATGATCCGGTTGCGAATGGGAAAATGATGCGGCTCTGGGGCCGACGAGAGGCGAAACTCGGAGACCACCGCGCCGCTTTCTGCGATCCGGTGAAAGAGCCGGATGTTCTCGGCCGGATAGACCCGCTCCAGACCGCTGCCCAGAATGGCTACGGTCCGTCCGCCTCCGGACAAGGCGCCGATATGGGCCGCCGTGTCCACGCCCCGGGCCATGCCGCTGACCACCGTAATGCCCAGACCCGCCAGATCCGATGCCAGCCGTTTGGTGGCCATGATGCCGTATCGGGTGGCGTTGCGCGATCCCACCAGGGCGATGTTTTTGATCGAAGGGGAAAGAGCGCCATGGACATAGAGATAAGGCGGCGGATCCGGAATCTGGCGCAACAGGGGCGGGTAGGTCTCGCCTGAATACGGGATGATGCGGTATCCGTCGGCTTCGGCGCGCCCCGCCTCCTGGCGTATCCGGTCCGGCAATCGATGGCCCCGGATGGCCGCCGTCAGACGGGGCGTCACCCCCTCCACTGTCAGCAGATCGTCATCGGATGCCGCAAAAATCGCTTCAGGCGTTTCGAACCGATCCAGGAGCCGCTTGCAGATGAGATTGCCGACCCCGGGAACGCTTTTGAGCGTCAGCCATGGAATAACGTTTTCCATAATTCCATCGGGCCCGGCGCGTCTTTCCGGCCGGGTTACCGCTTCCGGCTCAACTCCTGCCAGGCCAGCAGGATGGGACTGGCCACATAAATCGACGAGTAAGTGCCGACCAGAACCCCCACAATGAGGGCAAACGCGAAATCGTGAATGATGCCGCCGCCCATGACGAACAACGTTCCCACCACCACCAGCGTTGTCAGGGAGGTCAGGATGGTGCGGTTCAGGGTCTCGTTGATGCTTTTATTGATGGTCACCTGCATGGGGTTCTTATAGTATTTTCTGAGGTTTTCCCGGATCCGGTCGAAGACGATAATGGTGTCGTTGAGGGAATACCCGATAATGGTCAGAAGCGCCGCCACAATGGGGAGGGAAAACTCTTTCCCAAACAGGGCGAAAATGCCCACCGTGATGCTCACATCATGAACCAGGGCCACGATGGCGCCCATGGCGTACCGGAGTTCGAGCACCCAGAACAGCACCAGCGTCACCACCAGCGCTGAAACAATCAGCCAGGGAATGCTGACGAACCGGGAAAGGAGCCAGACCGCCAGAATGAGACCACCGGCCAGGACGCCGCTCTTCAGCCACTGGAGTTCGAACCGGCCGGAAATATATATGGTAATGAACAGCAGGGCGTAAAACATGGCGAAAAGGGCTTTTTCCCGGAGGTCTTTGCCCACCTGGGGGCCGACCATCTCCACCCGTCGGATCTCCGGCGCCGAGCCCGTGGACGCGGCCAGGGCGGATTCGACTTGTCTGGAGATCTCCCCCTCCTCCGAAACGCCGGCTTCGCTTCGAATCAGGTATTCATGGGCTTCGGGATCGCCGAAACGCTGAACCGCCGCTCCGCCCATGCCGATGGTGTTCAACCCCTCCCGGATGCTGTCCACCGGCGTGGCGGCCTCGAACTTCACCTGGATGATGGTGCCGCCGGCAAAATCGATGCCGAAATTGACCCCTCGGGCCATAAACCCCAGGCTGACGGTGAGGAGCACGGCCGACAGGACGAATGCGTATCGTTTCTTGCCGATGAAATCGATGTTGATGCCGGGTTTGATAAACTGCATGGATGGTCCTTATGTCAATGGGAAGTTATTGGAATCAGATGCTGAGGGCCTTTGTTCGCCGCACGACCAACAGGTAATCGAAAATCAGTCGGCTCACGATCAGGGCCGTGAACAGACTGGACAGTACGCCCAGACTCAAGGTGACCGCAAACCCCTTGATGGGGCCGGTGCCGAACTGGAACAGGACCAGGGCCGCGATCAGGGTGGTGACATTAGCATCCAGAATGGTCAGGGTTGCCCGATCGAATCCGGCCGAGACTGCGGCGTAAGGCGTCTTGCCCACGTGCAGTTCTTCCCGGATCCGCTCAAATATGAGCACGTTGGCATCTACGGCCATCCCGATGGTCAAGATGATGCCCGCGATGCCCGGCAAGGTCAGGGTGGCGCCGAAACCGGCCAGACCGGCGGCGATGAACAGGATGTTGAGGGCCAGGGCGAAGTCGGCGATCAATCCGGACGCCTTATAGTAAACGAGCATGAACAGCACCACCAGCAGACCCCCCACCGCCATGGAGGTGAGCCCCTTCCGAATGGAATCGTGGCCCAGGGAAGGGCCGACGGTCCGTTCTTCAAGAATCTCCACCGGCGCCGGCAGGGCGCCGGCCCTCAGGACGATGGCCAGATCCCGGGCCTCTTCGGTGGTGAAGTTTCCGGTGATCCTCGCTTCGCCGCCGGCGATTTTCTCCTGGATCACCGGCGCGGAATAGACGCGGTTGTCGAGGACGATGGCCAGGCGTTTTTTCACGTTCTCCCCGGTAATCCGCTCGAAAATCCGCGCGCCCTTCCGGTCGAATTTGATGGAAACATAGGGCTCGTTGTACTGAGAATCGATCTGGACCCGCGCGTCGGTGAGGTAGGCGCCGGTTAACAGCGCCCGCTTCCGCACGAGATATGGGGTTCGTACGGTCCGGTTCGTCTCCGGATCGGTTCGGGTCTGATACAGCAGTTCGCTGCCCGGCGGAATCTGCCCTTTTTCGGCTGCAGCCGCATCGCCGGCCTCATCCAGGAGCTTGAACTCCAGTTGGGCCGTCTTTCCGATGAGGGCTTTTGCCCGTTGGGTATCCTCGACGCCCGGCAACTGGATCAGAATCCGTTGTTTGCCCTGACGCATGATGTCCGGCTCGCTGACCCCGAACTGATCAATCCGGTTTCGAATGGTCTCCAATGCCTGGGAAACCGCCATCCGTTCGATATCGGCCACCTCCCGTTCCGGCAGATCCAAAGTCATTTCCAGACGGTCCGCCGTCACCGACCGGGATGCGGCCCGGAGGCCCGGGAATTCATCGTCCAGGATTTCCTGGAACGCTTCAATCTCCTTCTGCCCGCTGACGGCCACACGGATGTTGTTTCCCTGAATCCGCTCGAGAGTCGTATACCGGACGTGCGCCTGGCGCATCAAGTTCCGCATTTCTTCGAGGATCCGATCCATGGTGCTTTCCACCGCCTTTTCGGTGTCCACTTCCAGCACCAGGTGCATGCCGCCCTGCAGGTCGAGGCCGAGATTGATTTTTTTGTGGGGCCACAAGCCGGGCGAGATGGTCGGCAGTATATGGACCACGGCGACAATGATCACAGCCAGCACCAGAACCAATCGCCATGAAAGATTCCTCAAAGTTTCCTCTCTTTCTCTCTACGTAAAAGCCCCAAAATAAAGGAGAGAGGGGAAAACAGCCTCCCCCTCGTTCTGGGGCTTTTGTCCGGAGACACGCTATTTCGCCTTGGCGGACTCTTCCTTGTTTTCTTTGCCGCCGGACGATTGCACCAGACCGGCAATGCTGGGCCGGTTGACCTTGATGCGAACCTTGTCGGCGATCTCCACCACCACGGTAGCTGCGTCGGTCGATACGATCTGGCCGTGGATGCCGCCGCCGGTGATGACCCGATCACCCTTTTTCAGGTTGTTGATCATCTCCTGGTGTTCCTTCGCCTTTTTCTGCTGGGGGCGGATCAAAAGAAAATAGAAGATCACAAACATCAAAATGAGGGGCACGAAAGCCCCCAAGCCGCCGCCCTGTCCCGAAGCGGCGCCGCCCTGACCCATTGCATAAGCGGTATTCAACAAGATAACTCCTCCTTTTGCGCTTTTTGGTACAGCTCAAGACCATGTTAAAAGCGTCGATATACTGCAATTCACCGACCGCGTCAAACATTTCTTGAGATTTTCAGGCCCCGGATCGTTCGCTTTAATCAAATTCGCAAAGGATCTCGCTTTGTTTCGGCAGCTTGCCGGGATCGCCTTTGATGCGGATGTTCAAATCCCGCCGGCTTTCCAGATCGAGGATTTCCCTCCGTTTATTGTTCAACAGGTAATCGGCGATGTCGGCATGAAAAACCGCCCGCACCGACTTGATCCCCTCTTTGAGGGTTTCCAGTTGAAGTCGCCGCAAAAAGCTGAGGCCCAGGGTTTCGGTGGAAGGGATCAGCCCCTTGCCCTGACAGTGAGCGCAGGGCACAAAGGCGCCGAATTCGATGGACGGCCGGATTCGCTGGCGGGACATCTCCACAAGGCCGAATTTGCTGATGCGGCCCACTTTGGTGCGGGCCTTGTCCATTTTGAGGCCGTTTTTGAGGGCCTTTTCCACCTCGAGCTTGTGTTTGTTGTCCTTCATGTCGATGAAATCGATGACGATCAATCCCCCCAGGTCCCGGAGCCGCAGTTGACGCGCGACCTCTTCACCCGCCTCGATATTGGCCAGATAGGCGGTCTGCTCGATGGTTTTGTTGTGAATGGCCTTTCCGGAGTTGACGTCAATGGCCACCAGGGCCTCGGTCTGATCGATGACAATGGACCCCCCCGATTTGAGCGGCACCCGCTTTTCGTAGATGGAAGCAATTTGGTCTTCGAGCTGGTATTTGGTGAAGATGGGTTTGGGTCCTTTATACAGCTTGACGATCTGGCCCTGCTTGGGGGAGATCAGCTTCATGAACTCCTTGACTTCATGATGGACATTGGCGTCGTCGATGAGAACCTCCGTGACGTCCGCGGTCAGGTAGTCCCGGATGGAACGCAGCACCAGGCTGCGTTCCTTGTACAAAAGGGCCGGGGCCTCTTCCTTGACCCCCTTGGCGTTGATGTTTTTCCAGAGACGCATCAGATAGCGCAGGTCGGTTTCGAGCATCGCCTTGGTGGCGCCGATGCCGGCTGTCCGGACGATGAGGCCGAATCCTTCGGGAAGCTTGAGTTTTTCGATGATCTCTTTGAGGCGCTTCCGCTCTTCATCCTCCTCGATTTTCCGCGAGATGCCCTGGCTTTTGGAGCCCGGCATCAAAACGATGCAGCGCCCGGGCAGGGAGATGAAGGTGGTGAGCATGGCCCCTTTTTTCATGATCGGGTCTTTAGTGACCTGAACGAGCAGTTCCTGGCCCTTTCGGACGATGCTCTTGATGGACTTGTCTCCGGAATGATTGTCCTGGTAATAGTCGCTGTGAATCTCCTGTTTCTGGAGAAATCCGTTCCGTTCGGCCCCATAGTCGACGAAGACGGACTGCAGCCCCGGCTCGACCCGGGAGATGATCCCCTTGTAAATGTTTCCGTGGGTGATCTCACGGGCGGCGCTCTCAATGTGAAACTCTTCCAGCTTGCCGTCCATGACCTTGGCGATTCTGATTTCCTCGGGATCCACAGCATTGATCAATATCTTGCTGTTCATAAATGTCTGCTTTCAACCCCTCCTTTCTGAAATGATTATCTTGATTTTATTGCCTTTTCTCTGCATATGGGATTGTGAGCCGCAAGTCAAACCTTTTCTGTAGCGCTTTTCGCAACCATTCGAAAAATGAGCGTGTTATATTGCGAAAATTGAATCCGGCATTGCCGATGGTTGCCCTTGTACCACAACGATGATATAAAAAGAATAATATCCTGTCATTTTTGAAGGGTCTGCGCATCTTTAACGTGTTCTCAGCCCAAACATCAGTCAGCCGCCGCCCAACTCAGTCCGTCGCCCCGAAAAACTCGATAAGCGGTCGGAAAAACCGTTTGTACCGACCCATGGCCGCGCCGGATATCAGAATGGCAGGATGAGACGCCGTCGCTTCCAACCGGTCCCAATGCCACCCCCCCCCCATCAACCGACAGGCGTCGCGGAATCGCCCCTCCAAGCGAGACACCGTCGCGGTTTCAGACCCATCCCTTGATTTTTGGACGCTCCAGACAAGAATGGGCGGGCTCTGAAACCTGCGATTGACCGCCGCCAGCACCAGCCGTCGATCCGTTCCCATCAGCCATGGCTCGGCATAGGGAGGAAAGGGAACCGATTTTCCGCTCCCCTCTTCTGTTCTGAGGTGGATGGACCTGTAAAGAAATCGGGGAGATTCATCCTCCATCAGCATATAGAGAAGCGAACGGGCCACTTGAGGGGAGATCCGCTTTTCCGGAGAATCCTCCCGCAGGGAGGCCGACAGAAAATCGACATATTCCCGGTCCAGCCGCTTTTTTACGGCGACCAGATCTTTTTTTCGGAAATGCCGGGCCGCATCCGCGACCACGGCGTCCATCTCCTCGTTGCGGGGATGGATTTTGACCGTCAAGGATATCAGGTCGGATAAAAAATCCGCCACATGCCGATCCCCGGTCTCCATTTCTGGATACTCAAAGACCATGGGGGGCGCCGCCAGAAGCGCTTTCAGAAGGGTATCTCTTTCGACCGCGCCGAGGGACTCGAACATCCGGGTCCCGGACAACATTGCCGGCGTTTCTTCGGGATCACGCCCCTTGACCTCCAACAGAAAACCGGCAAGGGAGAAAACGCCGGTGGCGGTCTTCTCTTCCGACGGCGGGGCCGGGAGGTCCTTTTCCGCCAACCGGATCTTGACGCCCAGACGACCCTCGGCATCGCGCCGCCATTTCGCCAGGCCCCCCGATTCATCGGATATGCCCCGGAGGCACCGCTTGTGGAAGCGCTCCAGCCGTTTGGCGACGGTCTCCCGCTGATCCATGGGCAGGCTCGCAGGGTCGGCGAACCGGTTCGGACCGGCGCTGGTCCCGGAGGCAAGGCAGCGATAGAGAAAAATCCGGTCGTATTCGTTCCGCAGCGCCAGCCCGCTGATCTCTTCAATGGCAAAACGATGGATGTCCGGCGATAAAGCACAGGCCGCGACCAGATCCGTCAACTCCGCGCCATAGATCCAATTGGGGTCCCGGTGACGGTAATCGCCGCCAAACACCCCGGCGGCCTCCCCGCCGATGATCCGCACCATGTCCCCCAACAGACCGAGGGCATATCGATTGGCCATTGAAGTTGAAAACCGTCGCGCCCCGCTTTTGACCATTTGGCTCACGGCCCATCCCGCGCCCAGGACCACCGGCGCGGCGCCCAAGGCATAGCGGCCCATATAATAAAAGGGTCTCGCATAGGAAAGATAGGGTTCTGCGGATTTATAAACCCCATACGCCCGGATGCCTTTCCGGATCGTTTCATAGGTGGTCTGGAGGTTATAGGATTTGATATCCAGGGGAAGCCCTTCAAGAAGAAGCAGGAGTTGGAGGGAGATCCGATTGGCGGCGCGAAGGAGCCTTTCGACGCTGGTTTCCAGCAAGGGCCGCTTGGAGCCGGGGTTGTAGATGCGGGCCACATCCTCGACCAATCCAATCAAATCCTCGACCAGACGCTCTTTCTGGAAGACGCCGCCCGTCTGATAAGCATTGTTTTTGATTTTTTCAAACAGGATCTCGGTCCGCTTTTCCAGAAGCGCCGCTACCGCTCTGTCTTTCTCGCCGAGATCTTCGGCCACCGGCAGATGGTCATCTGATGCCGGCCGGATCAGATCGCCCCCCGGAAATTCGGTCCATTCATGGAGCTGCATCAGCTGCCGGGCCAGTTCCCGCTGCCGTCTGCCGATCCGTTCGGCGCGTTCCTGCAAGGCGGTTTCCATCCTGCCGAGGCCTGTCCGACGCGCCTCAATCTCCTGTGTCCGGCAGCGTCGAGACCATGACAACACCCCAGCACCGGCCAGGATGAGGATGCCGCCGCCGTAGAGGACCCATCGACGATTGCCCAGGATCTCAGCTGCAGCGTATGCGGTCCACAGCATCGACGCCGTTCCAATGCCGATGAGCGCCAGAGACAACGCGGTCCGCCAAGCCGGCCTCATATCCCGCTATCGGCCGATATGCCGGACCAGCGGGTCAAGAAGCCGGTCTTTCACCCATTTTTTCAGCAACGGCCGCTGGGAAACAGCTGCCGCCATGGGGGGCGACCACCGGTAATAGAGACGAAGAAACGCTTCGCCAAAAACCGTTCCACGCAAATATCGATCCCGGAAGCCTCTCAGTGTCCTGACCTCCGGAGCGTCCCAGGCCCCGTAAACGCCCGTCGCCACAAAACATTTTTTTGTCGTCCCTTTAAACTCCACAGCGCCGGCCCCCATTTTGAATGTGCCGTCTGTGTTCAATACGGGGGCCTGTTCAACATCCGCCTCCGCATAGGTCTCGGACTTTGAGATGCGAACGCCCATGGGATCGGTGAAATCGATAAGCGCCAGGGCCACCCAATAGGCATATTCATTTTTTTGCTGCAGGCAGATCTCCACCGTCTGGCCCTTGGCATTGGAAATGACCGCTCGCGCCTCTGAGGATGCGAAGCTTCCCGCGCCGCTTTCAAACTCTCGATAGGCCGCCGCCAGCACGTATTTGAGGGCGTTCGGATCGGCGATGGTCACGGTCTCGGTCCCCTTTTTCCGGCTGTCCCGGTCCAGATAGATATGGGGCGGCGTTTTGAGATCTCCCATATGGTTATGGTACACTTTGCCGGTTTTATCATCCACCGTTACATAGAAGCAGTACAGATCAAGATCCTCGCGGGAGGTCCATTTCAGCGTCGTCTGTATCGGCGCGGCCCGATCGATGATGTCGTCTCCTTCGGCCGCAAACGCCGCCTGATCTTCTTCCATATCCATCTCCTTGTATTTTTCATTCTTTTTCGATCCGATTGCCGCCCCCCGTCTTCGCCTTGAAGAGGAGGCTGTCGGCGTACATGATCAGACGGTAAAGAAGATGTCCGGACTTTTCCTGCGGATCGACGTCGCTCTGGCCGGAAAGCGCCGTGACGCCGCCGCTGATCGTCACGAGATTCAAGGGGTCGTCCCAGGACAACGACTCGATGCTGCAGCGGATCCGCTCCGCCGTCCGATAGGCCCCCTCCACATCGGTATGAGGGAGAAGGATCAGAAATTCATCCCCGCTGTACCGCGAGATGATATCCGAATCCCGCAACAGTTCCTTGATGACCCCGGCCGCGCTCACCAGAATGTCATCGCCCATCTCAATACCGTGATGGGCGTTGATCCCCTTGAAATGATCGATGCACAGGATCACAATGGACAGCGGCGCGTCGTACCTGCGGGATTCGGCGATCTTTCTGGAGAGATGATCCATGATGTATCGGTAATTGTAAAGCCCGGTGAGGGGATCGGTCACCCGCATTTTCCGGATCGTCTCTTCCTTGCGATTGACCTCCTTTCGAAGGGCCGCATTCTCCCGGATGAGATTCAAGCGGGATTCGGTTTCCAGATCCAGCTGTTCCCTGGATTCAGCCAGTTCTCTCCGGAGGGTCCGAACGCTCAAATGGAGAGACAGGCGCCTTAACAGGTCCGATGGATCCACCGGTTCCGATATGATATCGATGGCCTCCCCGGAATACCGGTGTAAAAAATCCCCCGCGGGGACGGTCCGCTTCACCACCAGCATGGCTGTCCCCTGGGTTTCGCACAGGGATGTAATTCGATGGCGCACGTCGGGATCTTCGGTCCCGTCCAGTTCCCCGCTGATAAGGAGAACATCGGGGTTCCGCTCCGTGAGTTTTTCGACGGTTCTGCGGCCGTTCATCGCCGTGATAAAGGCGTATGTCCCCCGTTTCAGGATGTTGCCCAGGGATTGAAGGCGCAGGGGATCGTCTTCTGCAATCAGGATGAGAGGGCCAGGGCGCTCCCCGTTCGGGTAATTTTCGTGCATCGCTTTTCTCCGGCAGCAGCATTGAAAAGGAACTGCGCATACATACCGGGAAACGCTGTTTGGAGTCAACTGGTCTTTGACTTCCCGACGATCAGAACGCCGAGTGACTGTACTCCAGAAACAGGTTCATATCGTCGATCCATCCACAGTCTCCGACCCAAAAAAGCAGGCTTTCAGCCACATAAATATCGAAAAGATCGGCGCCTTCAACATAGGTTTCCGCATAGGCCGCCACATAATAATATCCCGGGGGCAGATGGTCGAATGCATAAAAACCGGAGGGACCGGTGACATCGTCTGCAACAATCCGGTCGAATTCGTCATAAAGGGCAATGAAGATGTCATGATTCGCATCGTGATAATAAACCGGATCAACGCCGCCTTCGTCATACGGATAAAAGGCGGTTCCTTCCACAAGTCCGGAACAGGCCGGGGAGCCGTCGCCTTCGATGACCACGGTCCCCTCGCCGTGATCGCAAGCCGTCAGCAGGAGAACCGCTGCCGACAGAACAACAATGAACCGCCGGTATCTGCTTATGGGGTTTCTCATCTCGTTGCCTTTCCGCCTATGGTCGGCCGGACCATTTCCGTTTTTCAACCCAATGCCCCGGCTCACGGATCACCTGGATCCACCGGCCGGGAACCCAGCGTTGATCAACGTCGTAGTGACCCGGGTTCCAAACCTTTTCATACACCGGGGATACCCAGATCCGCCGGGTTTTGAAATGCCTTCTGTCAGGTTTGGCGAAAGGACGCCGTTGATGCCGGCGTTCGGAATAATTGCATCGATCACGATCTCCCCGGAGAATCACCGCGCCCCCGCCCCGATAAGGTCGATTATAATGATGGGGCTCGTGGATGAGCGCATGACCCAGAATGGACGCCCCCACGCCGATGGCCACGCCTTCCCACCGATAACGCTGTTTGGCCCCGGCCCAGGCGGCTGGCCCGGATATCCCGATCAAAAACACCGTCAACAGAGTGATCGTCAGTAGTTTTTTCATGATGTCCTCCTTTATGTTCAAAGGTTTATCTGTTTGGCTGATCATCCCGGAACCATTTTCGAATTTCATCCCGCTCCTCCGGGGACAACGACTCCCATCGATCGAATTTCTGAAGCAACTGCCGACGTTCCTCCCGGGGCAACTGTTTCCACTGCCGGAATCGGCGCTCATACAATTGCCGATCCGCGTCAGACATCTGCTTCAACCGGTCCATGCGATCGCGCAGATTCCGCCGCTGCTTCGGCGACAGCGACTGCCACTCCTTGAGGCGCTGTTTCTGCTCCTGGGGCGACAGGGTTCGCCATTGTCTTCCCGAGTCGTTGGCGGCGACGGCGTGCCGGATGGTTTCAAGACTTTCGCAGTCATGGAAAGTCTTCACCAAATGTCTCGGCGCATCGACCGTCGCTCCGGACGACCGGGCGGCCATACCGATCGCCGCCGACATCAGAAACACCGCCGCCGCCGCCCGCCAAATTCTCCGGTCTTTAAACAAGGGCGTCATCATCGGCGTCGCTCCTCAGCTCGTCCGTGGCGTCTTTTATGGGCAAAACGTCCGTTTCGGATCGGTCGATCCGTTGCACCAGCTTCTGGAGGGCGTCCATCTCCTGCAACAGGTCCAGATGCTGGATCACTTCGACTTCCTCCTCATTCAATATCGCCGCCGCCTTCAGTGGATTGCCGACGCTCGGATCGGGAGCGTCAAAGGGGGCGAACCGGAGTATGGAGAGCGCCGCTGCGGCGATCAGAATAAGGCATAACGCCCCCGCCAGAGCCCATTTTTGACCGATCATCCCCTCCGGACGCTGCCTTTTCGCGGGACGCCGCCCATGGCGCAGCCGTTGGACGACCCGTTCGGCCCCGTCCGGAGGGATCGCCGGGGCCGGCATTGAAACCTGGATCCGTTCCAACATCCGGCCGGTTCCGGCTTTTTCTCTGCGGCAGGCGTCGCAGACCTCCAGATGCCGTTTCCATTCGGAACGCTCCATCGGGCTCAATTCCCCATACAGCTCCATCCATAGGATCTCCTGGCAATTCCGACAGTTGTTCATGACATCACTCCTTGTCGATCCAATCGTTCAAACGCTCTCTAAGCGCGTGGGTTGCGCGAAACAGATGACTTTTAACCGTGCCTTCCGCCATTTCCATAATGGCCGCGATCTCGGAGATCCGGAATCCCTCGAACACTTTGAGGTGGAACACCATCCGCTGTTTGTCGGTCAAGGCAGCCATGGCGGCTCGAACCGCACCGTCGAGCTGACGTCCTCTCAACACCTCCTCGGGATCGGCAAGCGGCCGGGTGTCGGGCGGTTCTTCCGCATTTTCGGAATCAGCGGCTCGTCTTCGGCCGAAGGGCCAGGGCGTTAACAACTTCATCCACCTTCTGCGCCGCCTTCGGTCATCCAGGCAAGCATTGACGGCGATCCGATAAATCCAGGTGGAAAAGGCGGCTTCCTGTCGAAACCCTTCAATGCGTTCGAAAATTTTCAAAAAGATGTCCTGAGTCCTCTCTTCCGCGGCGTCCGCATCGCCGCCCGACATCCGGTGGACCAGGCGGTACACCTTCGGGTAATACCGATAGACCAGTTCGTCGGCCGCCCCCCTGTCGTCATTTCCGGCCCTTTCCGCCAGCGCATGGTCATCGACTGTTCCATCACGACCGTCATTCGAACACGAGGATGCGCGCTCCATAGGGCATCTCTCGTTTATGTGTCCCGCTTTGTTCAGCAATCGCTTTCCTTCTCGGTCTTCCTGATCCGCAGCCGCGTACACCCTTAGACAACGATACTAAAGTATTATGGAAGTACATTGGGGCGTAATTCTCATTTGACAATCATTTCCGCTTTTTAAACCTTCAGACGCCTGAACTCCGATATGGTTTACAGAAAATTTTTCATTTTAATAAAAAATTGTCCGGCTGCCGACGCTTCGCCGAAAAGGGCGTTCAATTTGCAAAGTCAATAGCATACTGAGAAAAGAACGGGTTTTTTCTTGACACTCCAACACCATATCTTCTATAGTCAAAAGCCATTATATAGTGTATTGTTAATTCAAAATCTGTGTTTTTGGGTCGGTTTGAGCGATTCCGCATGTTATGATTATTTAACAAACATTTTTATTTAAGGAGGTAAGCGATGAGGGCAAAGTCAGGCAGATGGTGGACATTTTTTTCAGTCTTCGCGTTGGCAGGGGTGCTTTTGACCTGGCAGCCTGCGTTAGCTGTAACTTTCACAGAGGACGCCTTGCAAGCTATCCCGAAAGAAATTAACCAAAATGATACCTATTCAGGGCCCGATTTAACAGACCCCCAATACATCGATCCCGACAGCACCTCTGGAAATCTTGAATTCTCATTTCGAGCCGATCAATTGGCTGATTGGTTAAAGATCGATAAAACCAAGGGAATCTTATCAGGAACCCCCACTAATTCAGATGTTGGCACAGTCACCAATGTAACGATAACAGTGAAAGATCTTGACAACAACACATCAGACAAGATCGGCCCATTTGATATCGCGGTTATCAATGTAAATGATCCGCCCAAGTTTTCCGCCACGCCTTCTCCGGATTCAGAAGTTACACAAGGAAAAGCCTATTACTTTAAACCGAGCGTGACCGATATCGACGGCGATAACCTTTCATTTAGTTTGGATATAACAACAGAAAACGCCGCCACCACGCCGCCCGTTTGGCTCAATCTCAATGAAACCACCGGGGAATTAAGCGGAATTCCCAAAAATAGCGAAGTTGGTTTATACAATGTAACATTAACGGCTTCCGACGGTGAGTTTTCCGATAATTTACAATTCCAGCTCACAGTACTAAACAAAAACGACCCGCCAACAATACTGCCGGATGCCGAGGCGCCGCTGACAATTGAGCAAGCATTTGTCGATACCACCCAGGGCCAGAACCCTACCGCCATCCCCGCCGGCAGTGTGTATCGCTATGTTTTGAATGCAGAAGATCCGGACGAAATCACCCCCGACGGGGAAACATTGGAATTTAATTTGCCGCCCCTGCCAGATTGGTTGGAACGAGAGGCCGCCACACAAGAAACACCCTACGGGGCGATCGTTAACAAGGAAAACCGACCGAATAACAGCGACGTCGGCGATTATAGAATCGAAAATGTTTCTGTTGTCGATGATTCTCAAACAGAGCCTCTTTCCGACAGCATCGATATTTCCATAAGCGTAACAAATGCAAATGACAGACCGCGAATCGGCGGTACGCCCAAAACGGAAGTTTTAGAGAAGGAACCCTATTCCTTTCAACCTGAAGCAAGCGATCCAGACGGAGACAAAATTGTCTTTCAAGCAAAACTATCCGGAAGTGTTTATCCTGACGGGTGGCCTGAATGGCTGATTTTTAGTTCGGAAACCGGTCTACTGTCAGGAACCCCCGGCAATTCGGATGCGGGACAAACCTTGTCCGATATCGAAATTTCGGTCTCAGACGGTGAACTGAGTTCGACCCTGCCCCTATTTGACATTAAAGTGGTAAATGTAAATGATCCGCCGAAGCTGGAATTATTTTTTCAGGGAACCCTCCTCCCAGAGGGAGAGTCTGTGCAGATTGAACAAAAAGAGGAGTTGCTCATTCGGGTGAAAGGAAGCGATGTCGATCCAGACGACGCACTTGAATTCTCCATGCAAAGTAAACCTCAATGGATGCTTTTCACTCCAGATCAAAACAATCCGCCGTCACAAAATCCAGGCATCTATTTTCTTAAAAGTGATGGTGCATTAAAGCAAGAGCATGTCGGGGAATACACGGTTGTTTTTAGCCTGACCGACGATGTGATCCAAGAACCGGTGACGCGATCCCTCAATATCACCGTGCTCAACGTAAATGACGCGCCGACCGTCGATCCTGTAGAAGACGCGGTAATAGATGAAGGCGCGGCGTTTTCAGTCGCTCCGGTTGCAAAGGATATTGATGGAGATACCCTTATATATGAGGCATTTTTTACCCAAAAAGACGGCAGTCAGGTAGCTTATACCGAAACCGGAGCGGGTGCTGGTTGGCCGGGATGGCTGAATTTCGATCCGAACACTGGAAACCTTTCCATCGAAGCAGGGGCAACGGGCAATCAGGAAATTGGCGCATATTCACTCCAATTCGGGGTTTCTGATCGAGAAATTTCCACCAAGACCAACACTTTCAAATTGACAATTGAAAATGTCAATCAAGATCCGGTTTTATCCGGAACGCCTAAACCCAAAGTTGCTCCGGTTGACATTGGCACGGCCGCTGGCCAAGCTTTTAGCTTCACTCCCACCGTATTTGATCCGGACAAAGCTTACTATGCTGATGCCCAAGATCAGTTTTCCTACTTTGTTGAATTTGAGACGTTGCCAAACTGGATGACGTATTTAGAAGATGAGGATGCCGGCACAATTACTTTCATGAATAGAAAAGACATGCCGACCCAGAATGATGTCACACAGGATCAGGAACCGACGCCGGTTGTCTTCCAGGTGTTTGATGGTCAAGGCGGATTCGATGAAATGTCGTTCTCTGTTCAAGTAACTGATTTTATAATAACAAAAGGAGATTTGGACGGCAGCGGAACAATCGATCTATCGGATGCCGTATTGGGCTTGCAACTAATAGCGGGCATTGAAATCGATCAATCTACCTGGTTGGAAGCGGATGTAAACGCAGATGACCGGATCGGACTCCAAGATGTCATCTATATCTTAATGGATGTTGCGACGCCATAAGCGCGTTTTTTATCAAAACTTTTCGGGAATAGATGACATCCCGGAATAAAAAAGCATAAGGGCTTTGACGTTCTTTCACCTCGAATGTCAAAGCCCTTATTTTATTGTTCAACAACAGCCACTGAAGCTTAAATCCGTTTGCAAAAATGATTGCAATGTCTTATGGTGATCCGGAATTAAAAACCGGTGCTCTAATCAAAACGGGGGATCGTCATGAAAGACAACGACAAAAACGGGCTGAATGGAAACGACCGGGTCGAAGAAACGGATGACGACGATATTATCGAGCTGACGGATTTGATCGATGACTCAGTTGAGTCGGAA